>CAQUWW010000024.1:7445-34713 GCA_948896875.1 uncultured Acetatifactor sp.
AATTGCTTTCCCCGGTCTCCAGACCGCTGACAGTCAGCTCTATGGTCAGATTTTCCTCATAACCGGTATCAGATGCGGCATGCAGTATGATTTCATAGGTGCCATCCGGGGTTTCCGGAGGGACGGTTGTCTGAAATGTCGCTATGGTGTCGGCGGCATCTCCGGACGCGTGGACTTTGGAGACCTCGTAGCTGCCATTTTTAAAGTAACCGTTGAAACCTTCGGGCATGGACACTACGGACAATGCCACATTGGAACCGGCGGCGTTGCTCCCGGACAGATGCAGGTTGAAACTGAGAGAATCTCCTGCGGTTACATGGATTCCCGGATTGTCAGTGTAAAAGTCGAAACCTTCCGCTGCGTAGACCGTCAGCCGAAACAGGCACAGACCGGTAAAAATAACCAACAGAATTGCAATGGCAATCATTGCCTTACGGGATTTGAAAAGAACTTTTTGCTTCATCATAAAAACCTCCTGAAAATATATTGATATATATCTACAGGAAAACAATACCAGTAAGACATGAAAAAAACGTGTTCAAACTATGAAAATTCTGTGTTCATTTTCGCACAACTCTATTTCATTTTTTTCTCAGGTCTGGTAAAATAATTCTGTCTATGGGGGCAAAAATAAAGCAAAGGTTATGGTGAGATGAGCAGGATAGGAAAAGGGCAGATGCCTTAGCCCACGATATCAGGAAGGCGGAAGAGGCAGGGATGAACGGACACATTTCCAAATCGGTAGATATTCAAAAGCTGGAGGAAGCTTTGAGGACATGGATTAAATGACGATAATGATTGAGCTGAAGGACACTGGAAAAGCAGCCCCGTTGTTTGAAGGATGGCAGGAGACTCTGATATGGTCCTGCCTTCAGGGGGTGATGGGGAAAATATATGCAGATTCCGCACAAACGCCGGTTGCCGCTGCAGCAGTGCTGGGAGATTTCTGCTTTTTAGCAGGGAAGGCTAACAGAGAACTGGTTAACCATGAGAGAATGTGGGAGCACAGGGACTTCCTGATTCTGGTTCCAGAGAATGCAGAATGGGAAAATCTGATTGAAGAGTGCTATGGAAAGCGGGTAAAAAAGGTAGTCAGATACGCTATTAAGAAAGAACCGTACGTATTTGACAGGAAAAAATTGCAGGAGATGGCAGACATGCTGCCGGATGGATATGAACTGAAAATGATGGATGAGGTGTTGTTTGACCGTTGCAGGGAGATTGCATGGTGCAGAGATTGGGTGGCACAGTATGACAGCTATGAGTTGTATCGGAGGTATGGTCTTGGGGCAGTGGTTCTGAAGGATGGAGAACCGGTTTCCGGAGCGTCCTCCTATTCCGGTTATCAGGGAGGAATTGAGATTGAGATTGATACCCGGGAGGATTACCGCAGAAAAGGGCTTGCCACTGTCTGCGGAGCGAAGCTGATTCTGGAATGCCTGGACAGAGGCTGGTATCCCAGCTGGGATGCGCAGAATAAATGGTCGGCAGCTCTGGCCCAAAAGTTGGGGTATCATTATGACCGCGAGTATACGGCTTATGAGGCTGTACGGTGAACTTCCTCTTATTGTGTTGCCAGGTAAGAAAGGGCAGGGGTATGCAGACTGAGATTGGAGAGCAATTATGAAGGTTGACCGCTTGATTGGAATTCTTTCGATTTTATTGCAGAAGGATACTGTTACCGCGCCATATCTGGCAGAGCGTTTTGAAGTGTCCAGACGCACTGTCAACAGGGACATTGAAGCCCTGTGCAAGGCGGGGATTCCCATAGTGACCAGGCAGGGAACAGGCGGCGGTATATCCATTATGGAAAATTATAAGATGGATAAAACGCTTTTCACCATGGAGGAAATGCAGGACATTCTGGCGGGGCTGGGAAGCCTGGACAGCGTCAACAAAACAAAACGCTATGCCCGGCTGAAAGAAAAGCTTTTTGTGGGGGCCTCTGACTTTACAGAGGAAGATGATACAGAGGGGAGACCGTCTGTTCTGATTGACCTGTCCTCCTGGTACAAGGATGCGTTGGCTTTTAAAATTGAGCGGATACGCTATGGAATCGACCACTGCAGGGAGCTGGAATTCCTGTATTTTGCGCCTGGAAGCGAGAGCATGAGGAGAATTCGACCGTATTACCTGGTCTTCCGGTGGACAAGCTGGTATGTGTGGGGATGGTGCTGTCTGCGGGAAGACTTTCGGCTGTTCAAGCTGAATCGGATGGAAAAGCTGAAACTGTGTGAAGAGAGCTTCGAGAAACAGAAAGCAGAGCTGCCGGATTTGGACGATGACAGAATTTTCCCGGGGGAAATCCAGGTGAAAGCAATTTTCGATGCAGATTGTAAATGGAAGCTGGTGGAGGAGTATGGGCTGGGATGCTTTGAAGAACAGGAAGACGGAAGGCTGCTTTTCCATGCGGATTACACGAATAAGGAAAATCTGATTTCCTGGCTTCTGGCTTTCGGCCATAAGGTCCGGCTGTTGGAGCCGCAGGAGATTCGGGAGGAAATGCGGGAGATTATCGAAAAAATGCAGGGGAATTATCAGTGACAAGGTTTTGCAGAACAGGGAGACCGGGAGATGAAAATGATAAGAATAGCGGTCTGTGACGATGATGAAAAAGTTCTGGGGGAAACGCTGGAGCTGTTAAAAGGGTATGGGAAGGTTCAACTGGCAGTGGAAGTGTATACCAGCGGGGAAGCGCTTCTGGAAGACGGGAAAAAGTATGATATTGTGCTGTTGGACATCGACATGGACGGCTTGAACGGAATAGAGACTGCCCGGCGCATCCGGGAGGCGGATAAGGAAGTAAAGCTGATTTATGTCACCAATTACAGTGACTATACGATTTTTGCTTTCGGAGTTCATGCCTTTGCCTATCTGTTGAAGCCTCTGAAGGCGGAGGAATTGTATGCGCAGCTGGACGAGGCCTGCGCATACGGGCTGGCCGGGCCGGAACCTGAGCTGGAATTCCAGTCGAAAGAAGGAATTGTGCACATTATGCCGTCTGATATTCTTTGCTTTGAATATCTGAACCGGCTGGTACTGATGCGGTCTGCAGAGCAGAGCTGGCATTTGAAGCGGCGGATTACAGAGCTGGCCGTGGAGATGGAAGGCTATGGATTTGCCGTGCCCCATAAAAGCTTCATTGTGAATTTATATGCGGTTCAGCGGATTCATGGATATGAAATCACATTGACAAATGGAAGTGTCATTCCTCTGTCTCAGAAGAAATCGGCACAGTTCCGAAGAGCTTTGAACGAATATCTGGCGGGAGAAAGGGGACGGATGGGATGGAATTCCTGATTTATTTTGGACTTCCCTGTATGGGCAGTATTTTTCTCATTGGCGCCATGTTTTACGGGGCTTATCGGATGGCGGGTCAGAAGGGTATCAACCGGCGTTCAATTGCGGTTATTCTGGTATATACGGTGGTGACGGTGGCCTTTTCTTTGCTGGGAAATACATGGGTCAATCTTTTTTTCATGATTGTGTTTTGTCTGACGGCCCGGTGGATATTTGAAAAACCCTGGATTTACTGCCTGTATTATCTGATTCTGTCTGCGGCAGTTTTTCTGACAGATGTGTTCATGTTTCTGAGCATGCAGGCGCTGGCATTGGCGGGGAGCCTGTCTCTGAATTCCCGGGAGCTGGAGTATATTTTGCTGGTGGTAAGTACCAGGCTGGCAGAATTCATGGTGATTATGCTGGTTGTTTTGGTGGCGGGGCGAAAGGCAGGGCGGAGAATCACCATGCGGCAGGTGGCAATATCTGTTTTGCTGCCGCTGTATTCTATCTTCAATATGTATTGTATGGTATATTTAATGCAGATTTATCCCACAAGATACAGTATGCTTTTGCTGGGGGTGAATCTGCTTCTGCTGATTGGCCTGAATATCTATTTCTGTGTGCTGGTAGATGTGATGAGCGAGAATCACAGACTGGAAAATGAGAGAAATCTGTATCGTACCCAGGCCGAAATGCAGCATCGGTATTACGAGCAGGAGGAAGAGAAATACGAGGCATCCAGAAAGATGATTCATGATATCAGAAATCACATTCAGGCCATGGAGGCTTTGTATGGGGAGGGTAATCCGCAGGAAGCGGCCGGGTATGCGGGAGATATCCACAGGATACTGAATCGTTTCCAGCAAAAGTATTACACCTCAGAAAAACTGCTGAATATCATTCTGAATGATAAGGTCCGAACAATGCGGCAGATGGGCATACGTGAGGACTTTAAGGTAGGGGAGCTGTCTCTGGACTTCATGAAGGAGACGGATGTGACGGCATTGTTTGCCAATCTGCTGGATAATGCTGTGGTGGCTGCCACACAGAGCCGGGATGGATATGTGAAATTGCGGGTAAACAGGGTGCGGGAGTTCTTATCTGTCACCGTGGAAAACAGCTGTGACAGAGAACCGGTGAAGGATGCAGAGCTATTCCGTTCCCGGCGGGCCGGCCATGAAGGACTGGGACTTAAAATTATACGGCAGACCGTTAAGCAATATGGGGGCGATGTGCAGTTTGACTGGAAGGAAGGTGTGTTTACTGTCCGTGTGATGCTGACGGCGGAGGCTTCCTGAACGCGATCCTGTCTTTTAGGAGCAATATGCTGTACCTTAGGTAAGGCATATTGCTTTTTTGACGGGAAAACTCTAAAATGAAGGCATACAGGGGGGTGAAAGCATGCTGCTATTCAGTCTGGTAATCGGAATTGTAATCTGTTATGGGCTGCCCGTTGCAGGGCTGGTTATGCTGGTACGGAAAAAAAAAGGAACAGGAAAGGCTTTCTGCTGGGGAGCGCTTGCCTTTGTGGTAAGTCAGCTGCTTATCCGGATTCCGATTTTGCAGCTGGTGCTTCCGCAGTTTACATGGTTTTCCATGCTGCCCTTATATTCCTGGGGATATGGTCTGTTCCTGGGAGTGACTGCAGGTCTGGCAGAGGAAAGCGCTCGCTGGGCCGCTGTAAAATGCTTTCTGAAAGAAAAGCGGTCCTTCGAACATGGCCTGGCTTTTGGGCTGGGACACGGCGGGATAGAAGCCATGCTGCTGGTGGGACCCAATATGATTGCGGGAGTGGTGATGACCCTTGGGGGGCAGGGTACATCATTTCCGGCGGACTGGGGAAGTATATTGACAGCAGGGGCGGAGCGAATTTTTGCCGTTGCTTTCCATGTGGGGGCTTCGCTCCTGATTATGTACGGTGTGCGGGAGGGAAAGGCATTGTGGTACTGGATCCTGGCGGTTGTATTGCACACGGTACTGGATGCGGCGGTGGTGATTTTGCCCCGGGTATTTGGCGTGGGTATACTGGGAATAGAGTTTTATGCGGCGCTGTGTGGGAGCCTGACGCTGATGCTTGGCATCTGGGTTTATCACAGAAAGGGTAAGGCAGATTCCGCATAGAGCGCAATTCAGTCTGCATTGTCTGAGCAGGCGCAGAGTGTTCAGAATGGGCGGAATTTATAAAAGACAGACGGGAAATAGAAAACAGATTGACAGGTCCGCATTGACGGGCAGACAGGAGGGAATATGAAAAAAAGTATTTGTATGGCAATGGTTATGATTCTGGCGGCATTCTGGTTGACGGGCTGCAGCAGTACAAAGCTGGCAGACGGTTTTGACGAGGCAACGGTAAAGGAGACTGTGCAGAAGGCGGTGGATCATCTGATTGCCGGAGAATATGAGGAGTGTATGGAAATGATGAGTCAGGAGATGCAGGAAGCTCTCACTGAGGAAGCTCTGGCTGCCGCAGCAGGAGATGTGATGGCTGCGGCAGGAGAATTTCAGGAGTATAAGAGTATTGCCGTAGTAGGACAGAAGGATCAGTCCGGGGCGGACTGCGCGGTAGCCGTTGCAGTGGTGTCCTTTGAGAACAATAAAATCACATATACCGTGAGCTTCAACGCTGATATGGAAATCATAGGATTCTATATGAAGTAATAGGAAAATCAGCAGTATCAGCCAAGTACGTTTTTCTTCAGATTTCCATATGCGATCAGGATATACACAAAGTAAATCAGGAAAAACAGTCCAAGCGTAATCCCCAGGATTTCCGCCAGATGCCAGGGGCCGTTTATGGTGCCGGGTTCGAAGGCGTGTCCCATGTTCCAGAGGAAGGGGACACTGATCAGTAGAGGCGGCAGGGCGGGCATGGCATAATAAATGGTAAACTGCCTGCGCAGCGCCGTTTCCATTTCCCTTTTGTCCATGCCCAGCTTTCCCAGCAGAGAAAACTGTCTGCGATATCGTACACTTTCGCTGAGCTGCTGTACTGTCAATATGGTGGCGGATACCATGGTGAGAACCAGCGCCAGATAGTACAGCGGGAAAATGGTACAGGCTGACGTGGAGGCATACTCCCTTTCCAGAGAGGTTCTGGTCATCAGCGTATAGTCGCCGGTAGTAAAACTGTTCAGGCCGGCGGATCCGCCCTGCTGATACTCATGGATTTCACGCAGCCTGTCATCCTGCGCCTGGGTCAGCGGTTCGACGGTCATAGCCGCATAGATACTGTGACTTACAGGCCGGGAAGCGAGGCATTCATCCGGAACCACCAGTACAAAACCGCGCCCGTTGCCGTCCCACAGCTTTTGCGTAAAATGCTCCGTAAAGACAGCGCCGGGAGTGAGCACTGTTCCGTCCACCGACACAGGCTGTTCATAATCTTCCATGATGTTCTTCAGATAGGGCATACAGTGGATGATATACTGACCCGATTCCAGTGTGACTGGATCATACCCCAGCATGGCGCGCAGAGCGGTGTAATCGCTGCAAGCCATGAGTGGATCATATTTATAATAGCCATAATATTCTGCATTTCCCTGAATATAATCTGTCACCTGGAGACTTTCCCCCCGATAAATATCATACTGCATGGAAGCGCGCAGAGGAATCTCCTGCCGGATGTATTCCAGATAAGGTTCAAGACCCGATCTTGCGAAGTTCGGTTCCCCTGTTGGGTGAGTTTCCTCTTCAAATTCGGCTTCCAGGTTTTCAGAGGCCACTGAGCCGAGAAAAATGTCAAAACAGGTGCTTCCCTCCACCCGATTTTCAAATAAAGTGCCAAAGAGCATTCCGGTGCCCTCGCTGACCAGAGTAACCGTAAAAAGTAATGCGATGGTGGCCATGGTCAATCCCATGGTGGTAAGCTTTGCGCATAGTGTCCGGAAGACAAGCAGAGTGTGGGAAGTATATTTCCTCACAGGTCGCTTATCAAACCAGGCGGGAACCCCGGAGGAAAAGCTCAGGAAAAATCCGTACAGGAAGAAGACAAGTAGACCGGTGCCAATGAGACACAGCGACAGGCTTCCTGTCAACAGCAGAAGCATACCGACTATGCCGGACAGGACAGCGGCTGCAAAAAGTCTCCTGCGGTTGCGGCTTTTTTTCACAAGCTCCGCTTCATTTTGTTTTTCATAATAAATCAGGTCATGAATCTTCATGGTTCTGATGCGTTTCCGGCTCTTGCGGAGAGCCAGCAGATAAATGATGGCAAAATAGACAAAAGTCAGCGCCGTTGCTCTCGGGGACAGGG
Source organism: uncultured Acetatifactor sp. (assembly GCA_948896875.1). Lineage (GTDB taxonomy): Bacteria > Bacillota > Clostridia > Lachnospirales > Lachnospiraceae > Acetatifactor. The sequence goes on from CAQUWW010000024.1 coordinate 14,980, forward strand.
CCAGACTGAAAGTATAGGGAGCATGAAACAGGGAGAGGGTGATGGCCCGTAGCACCTGAAAAATCAGATTGCCCAGAAGAAGCCCTGCCAACAGAGCAATTCCGCCGGTGATCAGATTTTCCAGGAAAAACATTCTTGCCACCTGGTTGTTCTCAAGCCCGATGAGAATATAGGTGCCTAACTCCCTGCTGCGTCGGGAGAGCATGAAGACAGTAATGTACTGTATCAGCCATCCGATCACGCACACAACCATGGCGCTGGTAAAAATGATAAAGGCAGGCAGGCTTTCCATAAAGGAAGACAGGCTCCGAAGCTCTTCCGAGAAAACCAGTCCGTTAAAGGCGTGGACGAGAGCGGCAGACAGGACCACAGTGACGAAATACACCAGATAATCTCCGGCCTGTCGCCTGGCATTGCGAAGAGAAAGCTTAAGATACATCACTGATATCACCTCCCAACAGACCCAGTACATCCAGAATTTCATGATAGAAGACAGATCTCGACCTTGCACCCCGAAGCAGTTCATTGAAAAGCCGTCCATCCTTCAGGAAAAGGACCCGGGTGGCATAGCCTGCGCTGTAGGCATCATGAGTCACCATGAGGATAGTGGCGTGCATTTCCTGATGCATTTTCGACATGATTTCCAGAAGGTTTTTGGATGCTCTGGAGTCCAGTGCTCCCGTTGGTTCGTCCGCCAGAATCAGGGATTGCCCGGCCACCATGGCCCGGGCGCAGGCGGCGCGCTGCTTCTGGCCGCCTGAAATTTGATAGGGGAATTTGCTCAGGATGTCGTCAATCCCGAGACGCATGGATACATCCTGCACTTTATCCCGGACCAGGTGGGGATTCACATGATTGATGGTGAGGGCCAGACCGATATTTTCTTCTACTGTGAGTGTGTCCAGCAGATTAAAATCCTGAAAGACAAAGCCCAGCTTTTCCCGGCGGAAGCGTGCCAGCCTGGCCGGAGGCAGCTCGGAGATATCTTCTCCGTTCAGCAGGATATGGCCTGCACTGACGGTATCTATGGTGGAAATACAGTTGAGCAGCGTGGTCTTGCCGCTGCCCGATGCGCCCATGATGGCGATAAATTCGCCCTCTGCCACATGAAAGCTGATGCGGTCAAGGGCTTTGGTCACGTTGTTTTTACTTCCGTAATATTTTTCGATTGCGTTTACCTGCAGCATATGATTCTCCTCTCGCCGGAACGGTGGTTACAATTCTGTGTCTTGTCTGAACTGTTACCATGATACACCTGCGGAGGAGAAAAGGGTATCGAATTTCTATTGATTTATCTTACAGATTTGAAAGATTGTAACAGCTCAGTGCCCTGTCTGAACTGTTGCGAAAGATTGCAGGAGGCAGATGCATAGAATTTGCAGTTTTTGACACAATAGCGGTTACTTCATGGTAAATTGAAGCGAGTTTGAAGTGATATTGAAGTTTTATTGAAGTGAATTTGAAGTTGACATTGAAGTGATGCTGAAGTAAAATTGAAGTTGACATTGAAGTGACATAGAAAGCACAAAAGCACTTCGCGGTGGTGTAATGGCAGAGGGACTTTCACAGTAAAATTTGCCAGGTAATACAATTCCTGAGAGTTTGGGTGGTGTATATGTATTTGGAAGAGATTATAAACGACATACAGCTGGAAAGCGATAAGGTTGAGTGTAAAAGCAGGCTGAACAGGGATGATGTGGTGGGCTGGCTGAAAAGTATAGCGGGTTTTGCCAATGCGTCGGGGGGAGATTTTTATATCGGCGTGGAGGATAAGACCAACAGGCTTATTGGGTTTGAAAGGACAGAAGCGGACAACGAACGCAATTATTTTAACAATCAGGTGAATGAGCATTTAATCCCCAGACCGCAGATGAAGATTTCCTTTGTGCGCTATGAAATAAAAGGGCATGAGAGATTTATCATTCGTATTCAAATACCGGAATCTGTTGTCAGGCCGGTCATTTTAAAGTATAAGAATATTCCGTCAATTTATATGAGAAGAGATGGATTTACAAACGGCGCAACCTATGAAGAAATTATTGAGATGAGTGTGAAGAGCAAGAATACGCAGTATGATATCCTGGATTCAGACAGGAAATACGAGGCCGGGAATTTCAATACACTGCGGGAATTTTATGCCTCTCATAATGACGGAAAGGTTTTGACAGAGAAGGCATTACGGTCAATGGGATTTTATAATGAGGCCGGGATTCTGGCAAATGGAGCACTGCTGTTTGCAGATGATTATCAGGAGAAAAAGACAGAGGTGCAGTGTTCGGTTTTTTCCGGGTTTAATAAGGGGAGCGAACGGATTGTAACGATTAACCGATTTTGCGGAAATATTATTTCTGCAATCAATTATATAATGGAATTTGTAACACAGCGAATGAATCACTCTATGATAAAATTAGGCGATACGAGGAAGAATGTTGATGCCTATCCCCGGAGGGCTTTGTTTGAAGGTGTCATCAATGCAGTCGCACATCGGGATTATTTTCTGGACGGGACCCAGATTCAGGTAGATATGTTCAGAAACCGGCTGGAGATATCATCTCCGGGTGGCTTTTACAGGGGGGAAAAACTGGGGAAAACCTATGATTTATCCGGAATTATTTCAAAGAGAAGGAACGAACTGATTTCTGCCGTTCTGGTCAGCTGCAATGTCATGGAGGCGGCAGGGACAGGCTTCGATAAAATCATGGAAGAATACAGGGAGGCAGATGAGACGCATCGTCCCTATATTTATTCTTCTTCCGATCATTTTACGCTTACACTTCCAGATCTGACTTATGAAGAAGGAATAGCGGAGAGCAACATTCCCATACTTACCTTTGCACCGGTACCGAACGGTACTGACTATGACGGCAAGGTATTGGCGTTTTGTTATTTTCTGGCACACAAGGCCTCGGAGATTGCGGAATATCTGGAAATAAGCGATTCCACCTATTTCCGAAAGCAGATACTTCAGAATCTCGTCCAAAACGGATATCTGGAGGCAGATAAGGTCTCCAGGGCAGTGTATTACAGGACAAATCCTGATATGGTACTGCTAAATTAGTGTGACGCTGGAAAGGTAAAACGCACACGGGTGCCCTGCCCCTCCACAGACTGAATGTCAAGCTGAATCCCCAGCTGATCCGCCAGCTTCCGGCACAGATAGAGCCCCATACCGGTGGAGCCGCCCCGGGAGCGGCCGTTGCTGCCGGTGAAGCCCCGGTCGAAGACCCTGGGCAGTTCGTGGGCCGGGATGCCGATTCCGTTGTCGCTGACGGTAAGCTGTACCTGATTTCCCAGAGGTTTGGCGGAAAGAGTGATCACAGGCTGTTCGCCCTGATAGCGCACTGCATTCTGCAGCAACTGGCCCAGCAGGAAGCAGACCCATTTTCCATCCGTGTATACAACATGCGCCAGATTTTCGGTTTCTACCCGTAAGCCGCTTTGAATCAGCAGGGAACGGTGGTGCTCCAGGGCTTCGGCGGCGATATCTTCCAGAGAAATCTGCCGCACCAGGAAATCCTGTTCCGGACTTTCGGCACGGGCGTAATACAAGGCACGTTCCACATGATTTTCAATCTGAGCCAGCTCCACGGTGAGCTTCCGCCGGGTTTTCTCGTCGGTATTGCGACAGATTAACCGGGCGGCCGTGATGGGGGTCTTGATTTCATGGACCCAGCTTTCAATATATTCTCTGTACTCCTTTGTAGTAGCCTGGGCATCGGAAACTGCTTCAACCATGCTTTTGCCGGCCTGGCGCATCAGGTCAAAAAGGATCTCTTCCTGGAGAGTTGTCGGTTTCGGGACGCATTCCATGAACAGATATTTCCGGTCCAGGTTCTCCAGGATGGATGCCAGTTCCCGGATATGATTTCGGAATCGTAAGAACTCTATCACCTGACTTCCCACGAAAAAGACTCCCCATAATAACAACAAAAGGAGCAGGATGCCCGGCTGTGTGCCTGTCAGCAGCAAAAAGACTGCTGCCCCAGCCACTAAGGAGCCATGCAGAAGAAGCCGGCCCAGTCTGTCCTCAATAAATTTGCTGAATGTCATGTCTGATTAACCTTTCACTCAAATCTGGTATCCCATTCCCCGCCGGGTTTTGATGTAGTCCGGCAGACCGATTTCTTCCAGTTTTCCCCGTAACCGGGTTATGTTGACGCTTAAGGTATTGTCATCGATGTAAATATGATTGTCCCACAGGATGTCAATCAGCTCTGTCCGGGAGACAATTTCCCCGGGATGCTGCATGAGATGGGCCATAATCCGCAGTTCATTGCGGGTCAGCTCTATGGTCTGGCCTCCGGCGCAGGCAATTCCTCCGGATAGGCTGATGGAAAGGCCTTTTGCCTCCAGCCTGTCCGGCTCCTGTGTCCCGGCGGCCCGACGCAGAACCATTTTAACCCGGGCCAGCAGTACGGGAATGTTGTAGGGCTTTGTGATGTAATCGTCGCCGCCCAGATTCAGGGCCTGGAGCTCGTCCATGCTGGAGTCCCTGGCAGTGATGAATATGATTGGCACACGGGAAATGTTCCGCAGCTTCATACACAGTGTAAAGCCGTCTTCATCGGGCAGTCCCAGATCCAGCAGGACAAGGTCGGGGTCAAAGGTCTGAAACTGTGACAGGATATCCATGAAATCTGATACAGCCAATACCTGATACCCTTCGTTTTCCAGCAAAAGCGATAATTCCCTGCGGACTGCCGGGTCATCCTCTATAATCATAATTTTCTGCATGATGAATATCCTTTTCAAAACTCATTCTGAATAAAATTGTTCTTGAAAGGGTGCTATAGTAGAAAGTGTGGCAGATCTGTCCAAAACTGCAAAAACCACAGTTTCAAAAGATTCCGGAAAGGATTCTGTCAGGAGTTCTTTCCACCATTGGGCAATCTGCTCCGGATCATTGCGGAACACGCCGCACCCATAGGCCCCCAGAATCAAATGTCTGCAGTTCTGGCTGGCAAAAATGGCCAGAGCCAGCTGCATCCGCTCCCGCATTATCTGCTCTGCCTGTGAGACACTTTCTCCTCTCAGCCGTACCTGTCCCATATTGACGGCTGGCAGAGTCAATACCGATGCTGTGACGGGTTTGGACAAAAGTATGAAACGGCCGTCCCGAAAAAAGGGGACCTCCGGGGAGTATATGGCGTGATGGGTGTACATCATGGTCCCGCAGGCGCGGTTTTTCGTATAATACTCTTCATGTGCGATCAGAGTTTTGTAGAGACTGCTGGAAGCGGCCAGACTTTCCTCCTGCGCCATGGCGCCGTTGATAAAGCCGCCCCCCGGATTTTTCGCGCTGGCAAAATTCAGGACGGCAATGTCCTTTTTCCCCTCCGAGGCCAGGTCCAGAATGGCATCTACGGTAGAACAGTTCCGGACTTTGAAGGTTCTTGAAGCAGAGTGCCCGGAGGCGGCCCGCCCGGAGATTGTCTGTCCGGAAACTGCGCTCCCGGAGAGAGAGTTGCAGTCTTTGAGCAGTTCCCTGCCCTGTTCCGGGGTCAGCAGGAAGCTTTTCCGCAGAGAATATTCCTGCAGAGCCATGATTTCTATCTTTTTTCCATCCGCTTCATAATATCCTTTTTCCATGATATCCAGGGTTTCCCTGGCGATTGCTTTTCGATCCATATTTCCACCATTCCTTTCTTTATAACCATAAAATTCTTGCTTATCGTCAATGCCTGATGAGATCTGCAAATTCTGCTCCTGCCGCCCGGGCCAGGTCCTCCGGATTTAACTCCAGCTGAGAACCGATTCTGCCACCGCTGACAATGATTTTTTCCTGCGTTCTGGCGGACAGGTCGATTCTGGTCACGTATTGCTTTTTCATGCCGATTGCAGTACAGCCGCCCCGGATATAGCCGGTGATTTTGTTGATATCCTTCACATGAATCATCTCCACACTTTTCTGTCCCACACTTCTGGCGGCCGCTTTCAGGTCCAGTTCTTCAGCAATGGGAATCACGAACACAAAATATTCCCGATTGCTTCCCTCTGTGACCAGAGTCTTGTATACTTTTTCATAAGGCAGAGAGAGCATATCCGCAATCTGGATTGCGTCTACAAATTCGTCGCATTCATAAGTCATATGGGTGTATGGAATCTTCATGGATTCCAGGATACGCATGGCGTTGGTCTTGTTTTCTTTTTGCTTTGCCATCTTTTATTCTCCTTTTGTCGAATTACCATAGGAAACAAGTTGATTATTGTTCATGGCGACGGAACTCTCGCCATGCGTGGATTCTATTGTATATTATACTCAAAAATGGAAAAAAGCAAAGAGTGATTTTTGTTTAGAACTTGCCGCCGCGTAAGTGGCTTGATACAATGATGAAAACGGCAACACAGCACTTTTGGTCAAGAAAAGAATTTGATTCCGTTGTATCCTGTATAAGGAAGTGCAAGACAGGATGGAAGACGTTTATGGTAACAGGAGATGGGAGCATGAGTGACAGGACACCGATATTTCGTTCACTTGCCATGATTGAGGAGAGAATTCAGGAAAAGCTGACTGTGGAAATGCTTGCGGAGAGCATTCACTTTTCCCGATACCATTACCAGCGGATGTTCCGGGAAGTGGTGGGTGACAGTGTCATGGCATATGTAACCAGACGTAAGCTGGCTCTTGCGGCCGAAGAGCTGACGCGAACGGACGGCACTGTTCTGGAGGTGGCGTTAAAATACGGTTACGATTCCCATGAAGGCTTTACCCGTAGCTTCAAGGCATATATGGGGGTAACACCCACAGAGTTCAGGAAATATCATCCGTCCGTATGCTTTCCAGGAGTGAGAAAGGAGAAAAGCGCTATGTTGTATTCAAAAACCACAGACGAAATTATCAGAAAATTGAACAGCCTAATTGTAGAAGCCGGGGAGACGGCAGCGTATTTGAGAAAAAATAAGGGCAAAGGAGGAGACGGCACGGCGGCTTACGAGATATTCTGGGAATATGTTGCCGGCAGAGCGGATAACCTGGCGGAACAGTTGAAGGAAAGCCAGAGACGCATCACAGCTATTGCAGAACGCCCGGATGAAATATCGGCACGATTCTTCATCATTAAGGCGATCGAAGATGCTGTGTTTGAATCAGCGCTTATGGCTTTCCAGACCGGGCTGATGACAGCCAGAGCCATACCGGAACACAGAGAGGCATTCCGGTCTCTCTGTTGCCAATGCAATACACTGGCACAACATGCCCGTCTGGGGGCGGAGGCGATTGTAGATTTTTTTGGCGAACTGACAGAGCTGATTTTTCAGGATATGCGGCAAAACGCACAGATAAAAATTCAGTATGCTATAGATGTTGGGAAAGAGACGGCTCAGAAGTTGTCGGTTCCAGCGTATCCCTATGCCTATATTGCCGATGAAATTCAGGAAATTGTAGTAAGCCTTTCAAGTATGCCACTGGAAGATATAACGGTCTATCTGCTGGAGGAATATCGCATTCGGCTGGATAACGTGGCTTTTGCCGTCGATATGGATATCCTGCGGGCCCCGTCACATAAGCAGCTTTTCGAAGACATATCGAATTTCAGACAACAGTTGGACGAGGTGATTACCTTTTTTGAGAGCCTGCCGGAAGACACTGTCCGGACATCTTCGCAGGAGGAAGCAAAGGCTGAGCCGGTACGCAGTGCTGAGAAAATGTATGCTGACCTTGCCTTCCAGGAACGTATCCTGTTGTTTTATCTGAAAGGCGAAATTGAGAAGCTGGAAAAGGCCAATTTGATTGCGGACAGGAAAGCCATTTTTGCCGGAATCTGTTGGAAATTAAAGGATGCGGTCAGCCTGGCAGGTGCGGCAGGTGGGGAAAATGTAGCAGAAACAGGAAATGCGGCTGGAAAGACACGAGAAACGGAAGCCGACAGGGTGGTAACTCTTCTGCGGGAAGTATACAGTGAAATGACAGAGGAAGCCGGGCAGCTGGGTGCATATGGCGGAGTAATTCAATATATAGCGGAAGAAATAAAACGACCTCTGAAATATTTTTCAGTATAAGAAAACAGGGACTGTCACGTTTTGTGATATACTCACATAGTGTGACAGTCTCGTTTTACATGGTGGGAAAGTCCGTCGTCAGATGGACATGAAATCAGAACGGTGCCAAAGGGACTTTTTTGCATCATACATTTTTAACTATACCATGACTACAGAAATATTCCAGCCAAAGTGCGTCATATTTTCCCAAAAGATGAACCTCATCCCAGGTGTAAGAAGGATTCAGATTTCCCGTTTCGTCTGTCACCAGTTCATTGATGTCCAGATAGAAGATATTTTTATTGTCGGCCAGAGCAGCAATGCGGTCATTGCGTTCTTTGATATTCGGATTATTGAAAATCGGATCAGATTCCGATTTGCTCTGTTTGACATACATGATACCGCAGACGTAGATAATAGCATTCGGCTGTAGCTCTTGCAGATGGATAACGGCATTTTCGTAGGCTTCCATAAAGGAATCCACATTGCCGGTACCCATTTCGTTGATACCAATCTCCAGATAGATTTTGCCGAAGGAACGGGTCTGGAGTGCTTCTTCCACAGAAAGCATTTTGTCATCCTTTTTTTCCGCATCACGTTGGAACATATTGTAGATTGTCATGCCGTTTTCCGCATAGTAGGTGATATTATCCCACCCGGAATAAAGCTTCACGCCGGTCACCCGGGAATCGCCGATGAACAGAGCATCATCAAAATATTCCTGCGTTACCTCTGTAAAAGAATAGGTTTCCGGTTCTGTGGGGGTAGCTGTAGGTTCCGGCTGTTCGGATTCCTGTGGGTCGACAGGAGCATTGCCTGGCTGTCCGGATTGCTGTGGATCGGTAGGAACAGTTTCCTGAGGTGTTACTTCCGGTTTGCCAGAGGAGACTTCCTGTATTTTTTCAGTGTGAGTTTGGTCGGAGGAGCTTGTTATATCTGTGTAGACGTTAAACGAAGCCGAGGCAGTGCCATGGTGAGCCAGACCCTGCATTAACACTGCAATCGCAGGCTGTGACCAACCGTCCGTATTATATTTTTGATAAATGCTGTGTGCACTGATGCCCGCAAGGAGACTGGCGCAGAGCATACTGGCTGTCAGGGCAGAGAGCAAAGGTGTGGGATGCTTTTGTGCTTTCATTTTTATTTTCCTCATAATTACTGTAATAGTTCCACAATCACCCCATTTTGTCTTAAAATCCACGATACAGGAAGGGGTTATGTAATCCGTTCACAATTCGGTATACACAGATCCAAAACAGGATAAAAAGAAGCCCTTTTGTGATGAGTGTATTCCAGTATTTTTTCCAAAGGCGGTCGGCCAGGGGGCAGGAGACAGCCAGGGCTGCGAGAAAGAAGCCGGCGTAAGCTCTGCCATGGTAAAGCCAGTCCCCGGGATTTACTGCGATGCCGTCTCCCCAGAAAGGGAAGAGGCGTGTAAAATATAGTTTCAGGCTCTCCAGGTCTGTTATGGAGAAGATAACCCAGGTCAACGGCAACAACAGCCAGACATACAGGTGTGAGGCCAGACGGTGAGTGCGAAGGAAATTGCCGATCACAAATTTCTCCAGTACAATGAACAATCCCAGGGTCAGTCCCCAGAGAAGAAAATTAGCTGTTATCCCATGCCAGATTCCTGTTGCCAACCATACAATCATGAGATTCAGGCCTGTCCTTACCGTTCCTTTTCTGCTTCCACCCAGAGGAATATACAGATAATCGCGGAACCAGCTTCCCAGAGAGATATGCCACCTGCGGTAATACTCGCTGACGCTCCGGGCGCCATAAGGGTGGTTAAAATTCTGCGGCAGATCGAAACCCAACATGGATCCCAGACCAATGGCCATCAGACTGTAACCCTGAAAATCAAACAGAAGCTGTACGGAACAGGCAGCCATTCCCATCCAGGCCAAAGGTGTGGAAATACTTTCAAAGCCCACAGTCTGTATCTCATGCCAGAGGATGCCAAGAGGATCTGCGATGAGGTTTTTGAAGGCGAGTCCTGTAATCATCAGGGAAAGCCCGTATTCCACCTTCTTCCAATCGGTATCCCGTTTGCGAACCTGGCCTATCGTAGTATGATACTCCGTGACAGGTCCGGACAGCAATTTGGGAAACATGGCGGCAAAGGTTCCAAATTCCAGCCAGCTCCGGGGAATATTATGCGGACATCGATAAATGTCTATATTCGCGGACAGCAGTGCAAATGTGTAAAAACTGATGCCCAGAGGAAGTGTATCCGCAATATATTTGTAAAAGCAAAGCAATCCTACGTTGAGAAGTACTGTGATGAAAAGCCAGCTTTTCCTCCAGGAGATGGAATCGGAATTCAATGCCATGAGGAGAATCAGTATGTAATTTACAGTCAAAGAGCATAGCAGAATCAACATGCTCCGGATATCGCCAAATCCACAGAAAACCAGACTGGAAGCAAAGAGAAGTCCATTCCGGTATTTTCGGGGACAAAGGATATATAGGAATAGAAATACAGGGAAAAAACGGAATAAAAAATTCAAATCGGACAATCCCATTCCCATCTACCTCCTCATAAATTCGGGCTGTTTTTTCTACCTCATATGACCGAAAGCATTGCCCTCTCTAAATATAAGATCGCAAAGCATGGCAAAAAGTTTCACATGAATTTATGTGAGATGTCCTTCTTCCATTTCCCCTATATAGATAGCATACGGGAAAAACTCATCAGGAAGTCATCATTTTTGCATCAAAGTTGCATATAAAATGAAATTGGTTTAAATTGGTGCAGGCAGCGAATTTGTCTTGCAATAAGTATAATGATATTGTATATTATAGGAAATAAGAGCGGACTTCGTCCAAAGAAAAGCAATAATTGACAGAGGGAGGATATAGGAATGAAGAAAAAAATTGCGGCAGGATTGATACTGTTGCTGAGTATGGCATTTTTGGCAGGGTGTGGACAGAACAACGAACCGCCAAAAGAGGAAGAGCCGCCGGAGGAGGTCTATCCGATTTCCATCAATGGGGTGGAGGTACGGGTAGGAGAGACAACTGTACAGACACTTCTGGATGCGGGTTACAAAGTGACTGTGTCGGAGATGGACAGCAATAATCAAATAACGGAATATGAGATTGATCCGGAGGAGCAGCTGAAGGCTATGTCCTACTATTCGGGGGCTTCTATGTGGATCACGGATTCTACCTTTGCCCATATATCCATGGCGACAACAAGACCTACAAGGATGGGAGATGCCGTGATTGCACGTCTGGAATTCTACATGGGTGGTGAACCGGAGGAGTGGGGAATTGTTTCCCTTAACGGGGTACCAGTAAATGAAATAGACCAGGATAAGGGCCATGAAATGTTCCCGGATTTCAGCATTTATGACTACTATATGGTCAAGTATGGAAAAGATTACAATTATAGCTTTAATTTCAGCCAGCAGAATGATCTTCTAAATCATTTCACTGTTGAGAGAGAATACGACGTGGACTGGAATGGCGACGGTCAGTAATAAGAGGAATCAGTTAATACAATGGCAAATCGTACGAAAAATATGACAGAAGGAAAGCCAGGATCTTTGATCCTGACTTTTGCGTTGCCGCTGATGGCGGGAAATGTATTCCAGCAGCTTTACACGGTGGTGGATACCATGGTGGTGGGAAAGTATCTGGGAGTTTCTGCGTTGGCGGCTCTGGGGGCGGCGGACTGGCTGAATTGGATGATGCTGGGAATCATTCAGGGATTCGCGCAGGGATTCGGTATTCTGATGGCCCAGGAGTTTGGCGCGGAAAAATATGACAGACTGCGGAAGGTTGTGGGGATTGCGGGCATACTTTCCGTGGTTTTTTCGGTTGCGCTGGCGGTGGGAGGTCAGTTGGCAATTCGCCCTGTTCTGGCTCTTTTGCAGACGCCGGATGATATTCTGGGTGATACACAGTTGTATCTGCGGATTATGTTCATGGGCCTTCCTATTGTGATGGCATACAATCTTTTTGCCTGTATATTACGTTCTCTTGGGGATGGAAAGACGCCTTTGCAGGCTATGATGACAGCATCCGTGACCAATATTGTGCTGGATCTGCTTTTTGTGATGGTATTTCATTGGGGAATTGCCGGCGCTGCTGCGGCTACTTTAATTGCCCAGCTGGTATCCGGCCTGTACTGCCTGTACTATATTCGCAAAATTGAGCTGCTGAAGATGTCCCGTCAGGATTTTCATCCTGAAAGGAATTTGTGCGGAAAGCTGCTTTGGCTGGGGTTTCCCATGGCTTTTCAGAATTGCATTATCGCTGTGGGAGGTATGATTATTCAATCCGTAGTCAATGGTTTCGGCGTGATATTTATTGCGGGCTATACCGCGACCAATAAACTGTATGGAATATTGGAGATTGCGGCCACTTCCTATGGATATGCCATGATTACTTATGTTGGGCAGAACCTGGGTGCCGGAAAAAGCAGACGGATTCGGCAGGGAATGCGCGCCGCGGTGGGGATTGCGCTTGTGACATCTGTTGTCATAGCAACCTTTACGCTGTCTTTTGGCAAAGTGATTTTGGGCAGTTTTATCTCCGGCACCCCGCAGGAGGCAGAAGCCGCCATGGCAGTTGCCTATCGATATCTGGCTATTATGAGTGTATGTCTGCCGATTCTGTATATTCTGCATGTGACCAGATCGGCCATTCAGGGGATGGGTAATACTGTGCTGCCAATGGTGTCCGGCATAGCAGAGTTTGTCATGCGTACTTCCACAGCGTTGATTCTGCCGGTTATGATTGGAGAGACCGGCATTTATCTGGCGGAGATTGCGGCCTGGGCAGGGGCCGATGTGGTACTGGTGAGCAGTTACCTGGTGATGGCAGGAAAGCTGCCGAAGGAAGAGAGTACGGAGAGCCTGCAGGCAGGATAGGGAAGAGACTGGAAAGGACGAAGAAATGGAACAAAAATTACGAAGATTAGAATACAACATAAAAAAGATAAGAGAGCATACAAATCTGAAGGAAAGCGCGGCAGAGTGGTTTCATTCCAAATGGAACATTCCTGCGGAGGCCTATCTGGAGAGCATGGAGCAGTGCGTCAATAGCGGGGAATCAGTGCCCCAATGGTATGTCGTGATGGATGGAGACAGGATCATTGCCGGGCTGGGCGTGATAGAGAATGATTTTCATGATCGGAAAGATCTGACACCCAATGTCTGTGCGGTTTACGTAGAAGAGGCATACCGCTGTCAGGGAATCGCCGGTGAGATGCTGCATTTTGTCTGCAGGGATATGAAGGAGAAGGGAATTGATACTTTGTATCTGTTGACAGATCACAATTCCTTCTATGAAAGATATGGATGGGAATTTCTGTGCATGGCGCAGGGGGACGGAGAAGAAGAGCAGTCCCGGATGTATGTGCACCGGGAAGCGTGACAGGTGCTCCTGAATATTGATAAGCTTGCTGGAACTGTTGCTGTGAGTCAAAATGGAAAATCCCCCTCGCCGGAAGAGAAACTGGCTGGGGGATTTTGTTTTGATATGTGACAGCTACCGTTTTCAGCGCTTTTTGCTGCTCTTTTTCTTTTCTTTTTTCTCCGGCTTTGTTGCGTTGTCTGACTTTTTCATTTTTTCTGCTTTTCCGTCTTTCTTTGTTTTTTCTTTTTTCACGGATTTGTCACTTTTGGCTGATTTGCAGGCCTTTTCCTGTTTGTCGCTTTTGACTTTGTCGGCTTTCTTCGCCTTGTCAGCTTTTTCTGCCTTGTCGGATTTCTTCGGTTTGTCGTTTTTGTCCGTTTTTTTATTTTTCTCTGCTTTCCCGGGCTTTTCTGTTTTCTCGGATTTCTCAACGGCCTCGGTTCTGACAGGAGCTACAGGAGCGTCTTCCGGCTTCCTGGAAGTGCCCTTACCCTGGAGCTTCTCTATGTAAGTGCGCTCCTTCTCCCGGTTGACAAGATCGCGCAGAGCTCCCAGTTCATCCTGGATTTTGTCCATCTGTATCAACACTGCGTTTGTGTCATACTCTGCACAGATTTCTTCGCTGTCCAACAGAGCCCGCAGTTCCTTGGCTTGCTTACTTATACTTTTAGCCTGCTTTCGTACACCTTCGTTAAGGCTCAGAATCATATTGACATCCTCCTTTTCGTCAATTTTCTGCTTTTCTTTTATCATATGCTATTTTGGATATGGCGTCAAGAATGTATTTGTCAACCGGCGGATTTACATTGACAGCACACTCCGTCCATTATAAAATGCAAATAGGCTTTATTATATGAAAAATGGCGAATAGGAGAGGTGAAGATATGGGAGGGAAGAGAATTTCCTGTGTAAGTCTGGTGGTACTGTTGCTGCTTATCTCTGTGCTGGGTACAGCCTGTGGCAATCAGGGACAGGCTACTACAATGAAGCTGGCGCGAACGGACGGAAGCGTGGGAGTCTGGAATGAGAAGCTGAAGGAGCTTGAACCGGTGGAGAATATGGGACTTTACAGCGGTTACCAGATGGATACGGAAGAGGAAAGCTTCGCATGGATTGATCTGGACAGCGCAAAGCTTGCCAAAATGGATCAGAAGAGTGACATTGAGATTCAGAAATCCGGGAAAGATCTGGAAATTCTGGTGAATGTTGGCAAAGTGTATTTTAATGTGTCGGAGCCGCTGGAAGAGGATGAGAGCATGAACATCCGGACTTCTACTATGGGTATGGAAGTCCGGGAAACCTGCGGCTGGGTGGAAGTGCCGGATAAAAGGCATATGGTAGTCTATATTCTGGAGGGTGTGGCAGAATGTTCGGTTGCGGATGCCGGCGGGGAGAAGGGCAGGACAGAATCCGTGTCCGCAGGACAGACAGCCGTGATGAGCCTGAAAGAAGGGGAAGAGGCGATCACGGTGAAGCAGTTTGCGGAGTCGGATATTCCTTCCTTTGTAATGGGAGAGCTGAGCACAGGAGAACTGGAAGCATTCCGTCAGAATCTGACGCGGCCTGCCGGGACTTTGGCGGGTGGCAGACCCATGCTGATGAATGCTTCGATGCCAATAGAGGACAATGTGGAGCAGCCGACGGTTGAGACATATGCTGCGGCAGCGGATTTGAGCAATGTCGATAATTTGTGGCAGTATCCCATGGGGGATGAAATGGCGGCTAAACTGGCAGCGAACAATTTCGTGGTCACAGAGGGAGGCGGCCGTGAGTTTTTCGAAGTGTATGAAACCAATCGCTATAAAGAACGGGCCAGCTTTGTGACAGTTGACTCTCTGATGCACACATATCATTTGTATTTCAGCTATCTGCTGAAAAATGTGGAGAGGAATCAGCTGATCAACAGTCTTACACAGCTGAGCAGGAGGATGCTTGACAACTGTGCGGCACAGTATGATCAGCTGAGCGGAAGTGAGTGGGAAGAGGCTGCGAAGCGGAATGTGGCGTTTTTTGCCGTGGGGGCAAAGCTTCTTGATGACAGTACACAGATACCGGCCTATGCGGAGGAAATGGCCCGGCATGAGCTGGACTGTATCGGCTGGGCAGGTGGAATAGAGACCTCTCTGATAACGGGAGCGGATGAAGATTATTCCCAGTATATACCCAGGGGATATTATGAGGGAGATGCGAGACTGGAGCAGTATTTCAGAGCCATGATGTGGTATGGAAGAATCCATTTTAAACAGAAAGAGGAGGAACTGGACAGAAGCGCGTTGTTGATAACGAAAGCACTTTCCGAGGATATGGAAAGCTATGGCTTGTGGGAAGCTATCTATGCAGTGACGTCCTTCTTCGCAGGGGCAAGCGATGACCTGGGTGTGTGCGAATACGGGACGGTGATGGCGGAGATTTACGGAGAAGAATTTGCAGTGAGCGATCTGATTGGAAATACGGAGGCATTTGTACGTTTCCATACCAGGACAGGATCTCTTTCCGCACCGCGGATCAATTCTCTGCCAATCAGAGATGGAGAAGACAATACTATTCTGGGGTTCCGCTTTATGGGGCAGCGGTTCAGCATTGATGCGGCTATTATGCAGAAGCTGATCTATAGTGCGGTGGATATGAACAGTGCGGGAGAGCATCGTATGCTTCCGGATGTTCTGGATGTGCCGGCAGCGATGGGCAGTGATATTGCTCTTCGTATTCTGACTGAAAATGGCGCTGCCGATTATGTGGGTTATTCGGAGAACATGAACTGGCTCAGAGGCGGACTTTCCATCAAGAATGATACACTTTGGTCAGCCAGCCTGTATGCCAGCTGGCTGAATACCCTTCGGCCGCTGCTGACGCCAAAGGGAGAGGGATATCCCGTATTCATGCAGAGCGAGGAATGGCTGAAAAAGGATCTGGAATGTTTTGCCGGAAGCTTTGCAGAGCTGAAACATGATACAATTCTGTACTCCAAACAGGTGATGGCGGAGATGGGCGGCGATTATAATGAGCAGACTCCGGACGACAGAGGCTATGTGGAACCGGAACCCCTGGTATACGCCCGATTTGTGAATCTGGCCAGCCAGACGGCGGAAGGATTAAGAGGATACGGAATGCTGGATCCTGTGGATGAGGAGAACTTGTCCCGCCTGACAGAGATTGCAGGACGACTGCAGACCATTTCTGAAAAGGAATTGCGGGAAGAACTTTTGACGGATGAGGAATTTGAGTTTATCAAGACCTACGGAGGCAATCTGGAACATTTCTGGAGAGAGGCGCTGCGGGATGAGAATCATGGAGAAAGGCTTCGTGTGGAGGAATATCCGGCTGCCATTGTGGCGGATATTGCCACTGATCCCAACGGGCAGGTCCTGGAGGTGGCCACGGGAAATCCGGCAACGATCTATGTGTTGATCAAGGTTGACGGCAAGGTGAAGATCGCATCAGGCAGTGTGTATTCCTTCTATCAGTTTGCATGGCCGCTGAACGATCGGCTGACAGACTCCAGATGGCGCGAGATGATGGGACTGCAGGTTGACGAAAGCGGTTACTATAATTATGATGAACGGGTTGAAAAGCCGGAGTGGACCCGCAGCTATCGGTATAGTTATGAATGGGAATAAGAAACTGACAAAAATCTGGAAGAGGGTGTGGATCACTATAATGGCGTTGGCAGGTACCGGCGCCATTTTGGCCGTTTTGTGGTACAACGGAGTCTTTCTGCCGGGATGGATTGCATGGAAGGACAGAAAAATTCAGCAGGGAGAGTATGAAATATTATTGGACAGCAGGACCGTAAAGGTTCTATATGACGGTACTGTCATATGGACATCCCCAAAGGGGGTGAAGGTGCAGGATGTTCTGTCCTGTGATGCGGACAATGATGGCAGAGAAGAGCTGATATTGCTGTGCTGGAAAATAGGACGATATGGGAAATACCGGCCTTTCTGGGTGGAGAAGGATGAGAAGAAATGGTCTCAGCACATTTTTGTGTATGATTATAATGGGGATAAGATTGTTCCGCAGTGGATGTCTTCCTACATCGGCGAGGACGTGGCGGAATTATCCTCAAACGGGAAGGAGGCTCCCTATGTCCGCCTCCTGCTGGAAGACACAGACGGGAAAATGAGCAGATGGGTATGGGATTCCTGGGGATTCGCCAGGGAGGAGACGGACGTGTCCTTTGCGGTGTTCGGGGATAATCTGATTCATGAACCCATTTATCGGTATGGGCTGGAAAACAGTGGGAATTTTGACTTTTTATTTGAAAATTTCGGGGAAGTCATTGCGCAGAGCGATGTGGCGGTAATCAATCAGGAGACACCGCTGACGGACAATCCGGCCATGTATGGAGATTACCCCAGGTTCGGCACGCCGGCAGGTGTGGGACAGGCCATTGCGGATGCGGGCTTTGATATAGTAACCTGTGCCACCAATCATGCGCTGGACCTGGGCACGGAGGGTGTTGATTTCACGAAGGCGTATTTTGAAGAACAGAATGTGATATGTCTGGGTATTCAGTCCGAAGAGGAGAGAGAGGCGCAGCCTTACAGGATAGTCACGCGAAAGGGTATCCGATTTGCCCTGTTCAACTATACTTACGGCACCAACGGAATCCGATTGCCGGATTCAAATCCATATATGGTCCATCTGCTGGAGGACGAGGCGGAAATCAGGGCGGATATCGGGAAAGCGAGGGCCGAAGCCGACTGCGTGATCGTCTTTGCACACTGGGGGACGGAATACGCGGAGGAACCGGATGACTTTCAGCGGAAGTGGGCGGATGTTTTTCTGGACTGCAGGGTGGATGTGGTGGTGGGCGCTCATCCCCATGTGCTCCAGCCTGCAGAGGTGCTGGAAGGTGCGGACGGCCATGAGATGCTGATTTTTTATTCCATTGGAAACTATATTAGCGCCCAGTCGGAGAAATCCTGTGCCAAAGGGGGCATGGCCAGCTTTACAGTCTCTCTTACGCCTGAAGGGTATCAGGTGTCGGAGTATGCGCTGCAACCGCTGACCATTACCTGGCAGGAGGGCGGGAAATATTCGGTGGATTATTCCCCGTAATGCGTTCACATACGCAGAATTTTGTGAAAACGATATTGTACATTACCAATTTACCTGTTCTTCTGGAATGCAATCTTCTATCGGCGTTTCCATGCCATTGATAATGGATTCTGTCATTCCACTGATTGAATTCAAGAACAAAGTTTCCTGTATTCTTGCGTTGGTGATATTTATAGCTGACATTGTAAAATTTTCCTTTACATTTCCTTTTAGCTTTATTTTTTAATCCTTAAGTTGCCTTTTTGTAATATTATGGAATATCAAAATTTTTAATGTCTTTATTATGTGGTACATTAATGCGTATGTCAAGGGTGAAAGAAACTTTTCAGGGTTTTCATTCCAGTAAGGATTGACAAAAATGTCGTTATACATTAATATATAATTGATGTTATATAACAATAATTATTGAACAAAAGGAAAAAGCGATGCCTCCAAAACCCAAAATCACAAGAGATATGGTGATTGCCGCCGCATTTGAGGTTGCACGTAATGCAGGTGCGGAAAATATCAATGCAAGGACAGTATCAAAAAAGTTGAACTGCTCTACACAGCCCGTTATGTACCATTTTGCAACGATTGAAGAATTAAAAAAAGCAGCCTATAAAAAAACAGACGAATATCATACGCAATATCTGATGAGTATTTCAGAAACACAGGAAAGTGTGATGCTTGGGATTGGGTTAAATTATATCCGCTTTGCGGTGGAAGAACCCAACTTGTTCCGCTTTCTGTTTCAATCGGGTTTTATAGTTGAAAATACTATACTGGAAATGATTGACTCCCCGGAACTTGTACCTGTTATTTCCGCAATGCAGGAAGAAATGGATATGAGTATAGAGCAGACAAAGGAAATTTTTATGACACTTGCGATGTTTGTTCATGGATATGCCAGTATGATTGCCAACAACTCTTTGGAGTATGATGAGAAACTTATAGCGACGTATCTGGAGCGGGTATACACAGGGGCGGTATTAGCAATTACCAGGGAGGTAACAACATGAGTTATTCCAATAAAAGCCATTCCATTAAAAAAGATAAAAGCACTGTTTTCACTGTCATCGGTCTTATCGCAATGATTTTATTGACTATGACAAAAGTGGTACCGTCATCACAGATAGCCGGATACGGTGTGTTTGTAGGTATAGCGTTCTTTTTTATCGTAGAAGCTTTGGCGAAAACAAAGGACGCTGATTCGGGACTGCGTTTCAAGACAATTTTTGTGGATATTAAGAAACCAGGTGTCCTTCTTTGGACACTGCTGCCGGTTGTGAGCGTTATTGCAACACAGATTGTGGGAAATCTGATTTTCAGTGGGGATTTCGTCTC
>CAQUWW010000025.1 GCA_948896875.1 uncultured Acetatifactor sp.
GGAGGAAAAGGGATTGAAAATGGTGGACGACGAAGATGCCCTGCGCCGAACCGTGGAGGAAGTAATCGGGGCCAATCCCCAGTCTGTACAGGATTATCGCGGCGGCAAGGACAGAGCCATCGGATATCTGGTAGGCCAGACCATGAAAGCCATGAAAGGAAAAGCAGATCCGGCCGCCGTCAATCGCCTGCTGAAAGAATTGCTTTCTTAAGTGCAGACTCTATTGTTGAAAGATGTAGTCAATATATTTGGAGGCAGCTTCCGGGTGCGGTGTGTTGACTGTGACTGCCAGAACGGGATTCTCATCTGTGAAGTAATAGTGCTCCTTTAAACCAGAGGCGTTCTCCAGATAAATGCCTACAGGAACGGGCTTTTCCATGGCCTCCGGATTTCTGGGGTCAGGATAGCCGGGCAAGGCTGTGTAATCGGGATCCGACGCAAGCATTTCCTCCCGGGCTTCCGCCACAGCCAGATCCATGTAATAGAAGTAAGGTTCATATTTTGCGATCTGTTCCGGTGTCAGAAATTCCCGCAGGTCATAGAAGGTCTCGTTGTAGGCATAGGAGTTCAGAATGTCTTCCCCGCCGGCCAAGATGTCGATTTCCCCTGCGGCGACATAGACCATGATCTTCTGAGTGGAAGCCATGGTACTTTCATCATAGGAGGTGGGATCGGGATTGATGTGCAGGTCGGTGTCGATCGTGATAGCGTAGGTATCGGTGTCGATACCGGCATATTCGGCATATTTCTGAACATATTCCTCTGTAGATTCCAGCTCCAGAGAATTCACCAGAACGGCGAAGAAAGCGTTGTCTTTCTGCGTCACCATCTGATATATGAGGGAGACGGCGAAAGCGATCACGGCAATTATGACGATAACATGCCATTTGTAATAGCAGAAGAAATAGGACATTTTCTGTTTCAGGGTTCCGTGTTTCAGGGCTTCTCTTTCTTCTCTGAATTCATCCATTACAGGCATGGCATAGTCTCCTTTCGACGGTACAAAGCTTTTTCGCTTTTTCATAATAATACCAAACGGGGGGCTTGTCAATGAAGCAGAGATAAGATGATTCTAAAAAAACGATAAAACTTCGGCGAAAGTATTTCTGTAAATATGACAAATTACTTCCTTTTTAGGAACAAGGAGATAAATCATAAAACTGGAGGAAAAGGAAGCGGAAATTTTGCTTGAAACTTACGGAAAGATAGTTTATGATAGAGGAAAATCATAACAAAGGAAAGGAAAGTAAGATGAGCGATGCTTATGTGGAATGCCTGGTAAAGGCCAAGCCCTCTGTGATGGGGAAATTGTGTAAAGTTTTGTTGATCACTCTGACCGTGGTATTTATATTGGCCATATTTGTCCTCCCGCCTCTGATGATATTCGCATTTATCGGTGCGATCATTACCGGTGTGGGGGCTTATTTTGTCAATCTTTACACGGATCTGGAGTATGAGTATCTTTATCTGGATAAGGAACTTGTGGTGGACAAGGTTATGGCCAAGTCGAAGAGAAAGCGAGTTGCCACTTACCAGCTGGATAGAATGGAAATCCTGGCGCCAATCAAGAGTTATCATTTGGATAATTACAGGAACCGCAATGTGAACAAAACGAAGGACTACAGTATCGGCGAAGAGTTGCAGCCGGACAGGCGGTTTGTCATGTACTATGAGGGCGGCGAGAAAATTATCTTAAGCCCTTCCGAAGAACTGATTAAGGTTATGAAAAATGTGGCACCCAGAAAAATTTTTGCAGATTGAGAAGAGCTTTGGAGGCATTGAGCCAAAGGCAGCAGAACTAAAAACAGCATATGCCCATACAGTACCCAGATTCATTTGCGGACGCATCACTAAGCGGCCGAAAATGAATCTAAGCAGTCCGGGTACAGGATGGGCATATGCGGAACTAAAATAGGAGGAAAGCAAATGGGACAGATTATCGGAGAGGGTATTACGTTTGATGATGTGTTGTTGGTACCTGCATATTCGGAAGTGGTGCCGAATCAGGTGGATCTGACGACCTGGCTGACAAAGAAAATCAAGTTGAACATTCCAATGATGAGTGCGGGGATGGACACGGTGACGGAGCATCGGATGGCTATCGCCATGGCAAGACAGGGCGGTATCGGTGTGATTCATAAAAATATGTCCATTGAAGCCCAGGCCGAGGAAGTGGATAAAGTAAAGCGTTCCGAGAATGGCGTAATCACGGATCCCTTTTCTCTGACACCTGAACATACATTAGGTGATGCGGATGCTCTGATGGCGAAATTCCGTATATCCGGTGTTCCTGTCACAGAGGGGCGGAAGCTGGTGGGAATCATCACCAACCGGGACTTGAAGTTTGAGACAGATTTTACGAAGAAGATTAAGGAATCCATGACCAGTGAGGGATTGATCACAGCGCCCGAAGGCATTACTTTGGATGAGGCGAAGAAGATTCTGGCCAAAGCCAGAAAAGAAAAGCTTCCTATTGTAGATAAAGATTTTAATCTGAAGGGTCTGATCACCATTAAAGATATTGAGAAGGCCATCAAGTATCCTTTGGCGGCGAAAGATGGGCAGGGAAGGCTGCTCTGCGGCGCGGGTGTGGGCATTACGGCCAATGTGCTGGAGCGTGTGGCGGCCCTGGTGGACGCAAAGGTGGATGTGATCGTGCTGGACAGCGCTCATGGGCATTCGCAGAATGTGCTGAACTGTCTCAGGATGATCAAGGAAAAATATCCTGATCTGCAGGTAATTGCAGGGAATGTGGCTACCGGACAGGCTGCGAAGGATCTGATTGAGAATGGAGCGGATGCGGTCAAAGTGGGAATCGGTCCTGGTTCTATCTGTACTACCCGTGTGGTAGCCGGTATCGGTGTGCCGCAGATTACAGCTATTATGAACTGCTATGAAGTGGCAAAAACGTATGGGGTGCCCATTATTGCGGACGGCGGTATCAAGTATTCCGGAGATATCACGAAAGCGATAGCCGCAGGCGGAAATGTATGTATGATGGGAAGCATGTTTGCCGGCTGTGAGGAAAGCCCTGGTGATTATGAACTCTTCCAGGGAAGAAAGTACAAGGTATATCGCGGCATGGGCTCCATCGCAGCCATGGAAAACGGCAGTAAGGACCGTTATTTCCAGGAAAATGCCAAGAAGCTGGTTCCCGAAGGAGTGGAAGGACGTGTGGCCTACAAGGGAGACGTGGAGGATACGGTATTCCAGCTGCTGGGCGGCCTGAGATCCGGTATGGGTTACTGTGGAGCCCATAATATTGAGGAACTGAAAGAGAACGGAAGATTTGTAAAAATTTCCGCGGCGTCGTTAAAGGAAAGTCATCCTCATGATATTCATATTACCAAGGAAGCGCCGAACTATAGTGTGGACGAGTAATTTGCGGACATAGAATAACTTAACGTTTCCGTAGGGCCTGTGCATAAAAAACTGTCACACCGTTGACTATATCACGGTGTGACAGTTTTCTGTCTCTGCATATTCAATCGAGTAAAAACTTACTGGAATAATCTCAATACCATGGAATCCTGCTGCATCTGTTTCTTCAACATGAGATTCCGATATTCGCTGAGCAGATCTTCCTTTTTCTGTTCGGAAATGGCCTTCGGCATATCCAGATCTTCAATGCGGCTTCTGGAGCTCACCTGCTCTAACGTTGCCGCCGTATTATAATTGTAAGTATGCTCCAGACGATTGGTGGAAGCTCCCAGGTTCCCCCTCATGCCGGATACCATTTCTATGGCACTGTCAATATCATCCAGATTGAAATTCCCGGAAGTTACGTCAAAATCTGCAATTCCCAGCGCCTCCAGAGTGGAATTGGCCATACCGATTCTCATACCGCTTCCGTCAGGATTGGTGGCCAGATGCATATCTGCCATGCTGCCATCCAACAGCTTCTGCTCATTCAGAGAAGTAGTCTTTGCCATGGACTGGATGCCTTCCTTTAACTGGTTGATCTCGTTTTGATAATAAGATCTGTCCGAGGAAGAGGAAAGGCCATTCATAGACCTTACGGCTAAATCACGAATTCTCTGCAGATAATCTACCACGCCGCCCAAAGCGCCGTCAGCCACATTCAGAGCGCCTATGCCTTCCTGGGCATTCTGGCCGCCCACACGGAGACCATTCTCCTGCTTTTGCATTTTCTGACCAATGGCAAGCCCTGCCGCATCATCGGCAGCAGTATTGATCCTCTTACCACTGGAAATATGAGAGTAGGAATTAAAAATACCGTTATTCGCGGATATAGTATTCATCAATATACCTCCCTTTCACATAAATCCCTGCTACTTATGATTGGTTTCATTATACATCTTTTTACCAAATATTTCAACTAATTCTTTTCTTCCTATTGCAAATTGAGAAAAGGACGTGTAAGATAAAGAATATCAGGGGCCGCATGACTGACGGAAGTGGGATAACCCACGGGAAGTGCGGCCAAAACCAAAGCCGACCGTCTGGGCACCGCTTAGAAAGCACAATGGAAATTTCGTGAGGATAAGTTCCATTGAACGGCAGTGCACAAACAGCCGGCTTGCTTTATAAGAGGGATGAGAGGCGGAACTGAAAACAGCCTCTGGCCCGATGGTGCCCGGAGAAGTTACGGACGCAGGAGCGGCCGGAAATTCTCCGCAGGAAAAGGTACCATCGGGACGGAGGCGGAACTGGAATAGGAGGTTAGCTATGCTGCAATTGGAACAGGAACTGAGAAACAACGCTTATCCCGGGAGGGGAATCGTCATCGGACGTTCCGCCGACGGGAAGAAGGCTGTGATTGCGTATTTTATCATGGGCAGAAGTGTGAACAGCCGGAACCGTATCTTTGTGACCGAAGGAGAGGGCATCCGTACCCAGGCATTTGACCCGTCAAAGCTGTCGGACCCCAGTCTGGTCATCTATGCGCCGGTGAGAGTGCAGGGATGCGATACCATTGTGACCAATGGCGATCAGACGGATACGATCTATGAGGGACTGGAAAAGGGGTTGACCTTTGAACAGGCGTTGAGAAGCAGAAAATATGAGCCGGACGGACCCAATTATACCCCCAGGATATCCGGACTTGTACATATTGGGGAAGGGAATTTCGATTATATGATGTCCATACTGAAGAGCAATGACGGGGACCCGACCTGTTGCAACAGATATACCTTTGCCTACGATAATCCGGCGGCAGGCGAGGGAAGATTTATCCATACTTACAGAGAGGATGGTGATCCGTTGCCCAGCTTTTACGGAGAGCCGGAAAAGGTGGCTGTGGAAGGAGATATTGACAGTTTTACGGCAATGGTGTGGAAGAGCCTGAACGAGGACAATAAGGTGTCTCTTTTTGTGAGATTTATAGAGATTGCCACAGGTGAGTATGAGACGCGTATTATGAATAAGAATCAGTGAGAAATAATAAGGAAAGGAATGTGAATCGCATGAAAGAAATTGAACTGAAATATGGATGTAACCCCAATCAGAAGCCTTCCAGAATTTACATGGAGGACGGAAGCGAGCTTCCGGTAACCGTATTAAATGGCAGACCGGGATATATCAATTTCTTAGACGCTTTTAATGGCTGGCAGCTGGTGAAGGAGCTGAAAGCGGCGACGGGACTGCCTGCGGCCACTTCTTTTAAGCATGTGTCTCCCGCGGGAGCGGCAGTGGGGCTGCCGCTGAGTGAAACGTTGGCGAAGATTTACTGGGTGGACGACCTGGGAGAGCTTTCTCCGTTGGCCTGTGCCTACGCCAGGGCCAGAGGCGCAGACAGAATGTCCTCCTTCGGGGACTTTATCGCATTGTCCGATGTATGCGACAAGGATACGGCTAAGCTGATTAAGCGGGAAGTGTCCGACGGCTGTATTGCCCCCGGCTACACGGAGGAGGCTCTCAGGCTGCTGAAGGCCAAAAAGGGTGGAAGCTATAATATTATTCAGATTGATCCTGACTATGTTCCGGCGCCGCAGGAAAAGAAGCAGGTGTACGGAATTACCTTTGAGCAGGGAAGGAATGAATTGGATGTAAACGGTGATCTGTTGTCCAACATCGTCACTGTCAATAAAGAGATTCCTCAGTCAGCGCTGATTGACATGAAAATAGCGCTGATTACCCTGAAGTATACCCAGTCCAACTCCGTCTGCTATGTGAAGGACGGACAGGCTATCGGTATCGGAGCGGGACAGCAGTCACGCATCCATTGTACCAGACTGGCAGGGACAAAGGCGGACAACTGGTTCCTGCGTCAATCGCCTCAGGTGATGAATCTGCAGTTTGTGGATAAGCTGGGCAGACCGGACAGGGACAATGCCATCGATGTCTACATGGGAGAGGAATATATGGACGTGCTGGCAGACGGGGTCTGGGAGAAGACTTTTAAAGTAAAGCCGCCGGTATTTACAAGAGAGGAGAAGCGGGCATGGCTTGACGGAATGAAGGAAGTCACCCTTGGGTCCGATGCGTTCTTTCCTTTTTCGGATAATATCGAGAGAGCTTACAAGAGCGGCGTGAAATATATTGCCCAGCCGGGAGGCTCCATGCGTGATGATGCGGTGATAGAATGCTGCGATAAGCATGATATGGTGATGGCCTTCACCGGAATCAGGTTGTTCCATCATTGATTACAATAGGAAAGGAGTCTTCCTTATGGAGACGCTGAAGAAGAAGGAAAAAGCGGCCGACATATTGTGGAAAATACTTTTATGTGTATTTGCTTTCCTATTGGCAGCAGTGATTGTAGCATGTGTCATGGAAACACAGGACGGACTGCCTGTTGCTTCCATGGCGCTCTATCCCCTGGCCGGATTGTTGATTGTGCTTGTGATTGCATTGGCAGGGGTCAGGGCGGAGAAATTTCTTAAAAAATATGAAAAATATTTACTGCCTCTGTTCTTCCTGGTGTATACGGTGGCGATGGTTCGTTTTACACTGCATTCCAGAGGAATTCCCCAAAATGATCAGGAGCTGCTGATCCTGGGCGCAAAATATATGGCCGGTTTGAGCGATGAGATGAACTGGTCCTATTTTGGGCGTTGGAATCATAATATCATGCCTATGATATTTTTGAGCATTGTATTTCGGATTGCCGCCTTTTTTCATATGGAAGACGGTTATTATCTTGCCCTGGTTTTGAACTATATACAGGTTCTGGCGGTATTGTATTGCGTATACAGACTTGGGTATCGGTATTCCGGACATGGCGTTGTGTCCGCGTGGCTCAGCATGGGAATGACGGCCATATTCATTCCGATTTGGGGACATACCCAGGCGCTCTATACGGATGCTTTCAGCTTCGGCTTTGGGATCATCGCCTTTTATCTGTGGCTTCACAGCTATGAGAAAAAAGAAGGCAAAAAAGCCATTTTCTGCAGAATAACAGCCGGTCTGATCTGGGCTGTTGGCTTTGAGATAAAGGCTACGGCTGTAATTCCTTTGATTGCGGTGATTTTATATCTGGCATTCTTTGAAAGCGGGAAAGTGCTTTTGAAGAATCTTCTGTGCCTGCTGCCACCGCTTTTGCTGATTGCGGCGGTTTGCTCCGTTTACATCAGAACATTGCCCAGCAATGACTATGCTGATTCCTGGGGTGTTCCGCCCATCGGATATTTTGTCGGCGTGGGTCTGGAGGGAAACGGAAGTTTCGATTCTGAGTCGGAATATTTTCGAGGCGTAACCGGTATCGGGGGAATGGATGAGAAGAAGAAATTCTCAAATGCTTTCATCAGAGAACATCTTGACAGATTCCTGGATCCCGATCATATGATTGCCAAAGCCCGTGTTAATTTTGCCACCGGCGTCATGCGCGCGGATGATTTCATGATGGAAGCAGAGCACAATGGCTTTCTATACAATTGTATTTCCTATCAGGGAGCCTATGGGGGGACTTACCGGCTGTATGTGACCTCATACTGGTATATGTTGTTGGAGTGGATTGTAATCGGCTGTGTTCTGTGTGCGCTGAGGCGGCGAAAGAACCGGGGAAAAGAGGATGTGTCGGTGTTTGTGCCGATCGTATCCGTATGTGGAATTATGTTGTATGTCATGATATTTGAAGCGAATAACCGTCAACTATACAATCATATTCCCATGATATTCTGCTCCGCAGGCATCGGCATCTGGTTCCTGGTGGATGTGATTGAAAGAAGATTACAAAAGCGTAGTGCGATGAATAGGCAGAGAAATGAAGGTACGAAAGAATATCTGTAAAAAGGTGAATTGGAAGCTTGCAGTGCTGCTCCTGCTTTCCCTGGCAACCATGCTTTATTATGGGAACCAAAAAGAGGGATACCATGTGGACGAGATATATTCCTATGGCCTGGCCAATAGTGAATATCTTCCTTTCATGCATTTCGGCGAACAGGAATATAGTGTAAAAGACTGGATGCTGGAGTATGGCGCGGGGGAATCTTTGTGGATGCTGGCAGGAAATCTTGTGAAGGATTTTCAGATTTTGAAGGAATGCGGTTTTCAGCCGAAGGAAAGCCGCATATATCAGGATTACCTCATTGCACAGGAAAACAGTGCCGATACCAAAACCACATCCTGGGTATCCGGGCAGGCTTATATGGATTATGTGGCAGTGAGCGAAAACAATACTTTTAATTATGCTTCGGTCTATTATAATCAAAGAGGGGACGTTCATCCTCCTTTGTATTATATTTTGCTGCACACGATCTGCTCCGTTTTTCCGGGAACTTTTTCAAAGTGGTTCGGCCTGGCGCTGAACATTGCCGCAATGCTTCTGACTTTGATCTTCCTGTACAGAATGTGCAGAGATTATCTGGGAGGAGAGACGATAGCGCTGGTGGTAACAGGGGTCTATGGTCTGTCCGCAGGTTTTGTCTCCACAGCGTTGTTTTTGCGGATGTATGCTTTATTGACATTTATGACGGTTGTCTGCTGTCATATCCATTTGAAGATAGCGGAGGAACAGTTTGTTCTGAAGGGCGGAAACAGGTGGAAGCTGGTTCTGGCGGTTTTGGGTGGTTTTCTGACACATTATTACTTTGTCCTGTATGCTTTCGGAATTGCCGTTGTATCCTGTATATGGATGCTGGCCAGGAAAAAGTGGAAAGAGATGATTGGCTATATTCTGACACTTGCAGGAACAGCGGTGCTGGGGCTGTGCATCTGGCCTTTTGCCTTAAAACATGTGTTTCGCGGATATCGAGGGCTGGAATCTCTGAATGTGGTGTTGAACAGGGAATTCTATTTTGAGAAAATTCAGATTATGTTTGAAGATGCGGCGGACTGGCTTCTGGCGGGACAGGGATGGGTACTTATCCTGTGTTTCCTGGCGCTGATGCTTCTATTTCTCTGGAAAAAGGGCAGAAGTCTGCCACTTGCAAAAGGGGCGCTTGTGGTACTTCCGATTGTGTTTTATACGGTGGCAGTGGCGCAGCTTGCACCTTTTCTGACGGCTCGTTATATCATGTGTACGTACCCGTTCTGGTATCTGTTTATCGTGGGCACGGCGGCGCTGGTGCTTCGACAGGGCTGGGAGAGGCTGAAAAGTCCGGAAGAGAAGCCTGGAAAACCAGGATTCGGAAATCAGACAGGCTGGAAAACCGTGGGGATGGCTGCCGTGGGTGTGCTGCTTTTTGCCGTCAGCTGTGTCTTTATGCGGACGCCGGATCATCTGAGACTGGGCGGACAGGAAACGGTGGTGATTCCGGAAAATACGGATTGCGTTTATGTGCTGGAGGACGGAGACTGGAATCAGAGCGCTATTGACAGTACCATATTGGCACAGTGCAGGAGCGTGGGTGTGGCGTATCGCTCAGACACAGGGCGCCTTGCGGAAAGCTATGAATATCAGGACGGAGATTATCTGATGATTGCCATTCAAAGCGAGATGGATATTGATGCAGTGCTGCTTCAGATGAAGAGCCTCTTTGCAGTGGAAGATCTGGTGGAAGTCCGCAGAGAATGGGGAGATACTTCTGTCAGAGTGCTTTTGCATAGATGATATATCGCGGATATCGTAAAAGAAGCTGTTGAAAAGTGACAGGGGCTTATGATATAATAAAGTTTAATTATGGAAAAGCAAGCGTCTCCGGAGGGGACGAAAGGTAAGGAAAAAAATATGGGTGAGACAGAATCTCGGAATTTTATTGAACAGATTATTGATAAAGACCTGGCGGATGGCGTGTATGACACCGTACACACCCGTTTTCCGCCGGAGCCCAACGGCTATCTGCACATCGGACATGCCAAAAGCATTCTCCTGAACTATGGCCTGGCGAAGAAATACCACGGGAAATTTAATATGCGCTTTGATGATACCAATCCCACGAAAGAGGATGTGGAGTTTGTGGAGTCTATCAAGGAGGATATTCAGTGGCTGGGGGCCGATTGGGAAGACAGGCTCTTTTTTGCATCGGATTATTTTGAACAGATGTATGAGGCTGCGGTAAAGCTGATCCGAAAGGGAAAGGCCTATGTGTCGGACCTGACGGCGGAACAGATCAGAGAATACAGAGGGACATTGACCGAGCCTGGCAGGGATGATCCCTGTAATGGACGCTCTACGGAGGAGAACCTGAAGCTTTTTGAGGAGATGCGGGAGGGCAAATACGCGGATGGAGAAAAGGTGCTCCGCGCCCGTATTGACATGGCTTCTCCGAATATTAATATGCGGGACCCGGTCATTTATCGTGTGGCGCATATGACGCATCACAATACCGGTGATCAGTGGTGTATATATCCCATGTACGATTTTGCACATCCTATCGAGGATGCCATAGAGGGGATTACGCATTCTATTTGTACGCTGGAGTTCGAGGATCACAGGCCGCTTTATGATTGGGTGGTGAGAGAGCTGGAGTACCCGTGTCCGCCGAAGCAGATTGAATTTGCCAAGCTTTATCTGAAAAATGTGGTCACAGGCAAAAGGTATATTAAAAAACTGGTACAGGAAGGCATTGTGGACGGCTGGGATGATCCCAGGCTTGTGTCCATTGCAGCCCTGCGCAGAAGAGGCTTTACACCGGAATCCATTAAGATGTTTGTGGAGCTTTGCGGTGTGTCAAAGGCACATTCCACAGCGGATTATGCCATGCTGGAGTACTGTATCCGCGAAGATTTGAAGACGAAGGCGCCCCGTATGATGGCAGTGCTGGATCCGGTGAAGCTGATCATCGATAATTATCCGGAAGGACAAACGGAAATGCTGCCTGTGGGAAATAATCCGGAGAATGAGGCTCTGGGCAGCAGAAAGGTTCCGTTTGGCAGAGAGCTGTATATTGAGAGAGAAGACTTTATGGAGGAGCCGCCGAAAAAGTATTTCCGCATGTTCCCGGGCAATGAGGTGCGGCTTATGAATGCTTATTTCGTGAAATGTACCGGTTGTGTCAAGGACGCGGACGGAATTGTCACAGAGGTACATTGCACTTATGACCCGGCCTCCAAAGGAGGAAACAGTCCGGACGGACGGAAGGTGAAAGGTACGATCCACTGGGTGGCCGCACAAACCGCTGTCTCCGCGGAGGTTCGGCTGTATGAAAATATTGTGGATGAGGAGAAAGGGGTATACAATGCCTCGGACGGGAGCCTTAATTTGAATCCGAATTCGCTCACTGTCTTAAAGAACTGCCGTCTGGAACCGGGGCTGTCCTGTGCGGTAAGCCCGGACCGTTTTCAGTTTGTACGCCAGGGATTCTTCTGTGTGGACGCCAGAGATTCCAGACCGGACGCACTTGTTTTTAATCGGATAGTATCTCTGAAAAGTTCCTTTGTACTGCCCAAAAGTAATTAGGAAAAGACTTGAAACAGTGATTGCAGGGAAAGTGCGGATATAGAAAGGTGCGGAAACAACATGGGTATTTTTTCAGGGTTGAAAGACCTGGGTCTGGAGAATATGGAAAATATGAGCCTTTTTGAAGAGTCAAAAAAAGAAACCGTCAGGAAAAAGCCCGTTGCTGTGGCACCGCCGAAGGCCCAGGAGAAGGATCTGATTTATGACAGATCCTTTGTCTGCCCGGTGTGCGGCAGTTCTTTTACCGCAAAAATTATGAAAACCAGTAAGGCGCGGATGCTGGGAACAGATCAGGATCTGCGGGCCAGGTACGAGGGGATTGATGCAGCAAAATATGAGGTGGTAATGTGTCCTATTTGTGCTTATGCGGCTCTGATTCGATATTTTACCAATGTGACAGATGCGCAGGCTAAGCTGATCAAGGAGAAAATCAGTCAGATTGTGCATCTTACCACATATAATGACGAGATATACAGCTATGAACAGGCAATGGAACGGTATAAAATGGCCCTGGTAAACGCAGTGGTAAAACGGGCAAAAACAAGTGAAAAAGCCTATATCTGTCTGCGCAACGCCTGGCTGCTCCGGGGGTATGCGGAGAGTCTGCGGGAAGAGGCCGAGCCAAAGGAAGAGCTAATTCAGGAGCTGGCAAAGCAGGAGAATGAATTCCTGGAAAATGCATATAAGGGGTTTACGGAAGCAAGACAGTCCGAAATGTTTCCCATATGTGGAATGAATACCATCACCATTGACTATCTGCTATCCGTGTTGGCTATCCGCTTCCATGATTATAATGTGGCCACCAAACTTTTGAGTTCCGTGATTACTTCTTCCGGGGCCAGTGCGCGTATCAAGGATAAGGCCAGGGAAATGAAGGAGCAGATTCTGCGGGAGCAGAGTAAAAAGTAGGTCGTCAGGGTGACTATTGTGAATGAAATGACTTTTCAGCTGCAGACAGATGGCAAACGCTGTCTGTATGAGCAGATTTATGAACATATCCGGAGGGAAATCAGAGAGGGGAAGCTTCTTGCGGGAGAGAAGCTTCCTTCAACACGTTTTCTGGCAGAATATTTGCAAGTGGCCAGAAGTACGGTGGACTATGCTTACGGGCAGCTGCTCAGCGAGGGATATATAGAGGCAAGACCCTGTAAGGGGTATTTTGTATGTCCCATAGAAGAGCTGCTTGTGCTGGAGGAGACGGTGGTGTTGCCGGAGAGAACGTCCGGAGAGGAAGAATTTGGAGAGAGAAATTTCGCGGTTGATTTTTCCCCTTATGATATTGATATGTCCGGCTTTCCTTTTGGCGTCTGGAAAAAAATCACCAGGAACATTCTCACCTGTGCCAACAGTGATTTGTTCGCAAGAGGGGAGGCCCAGGGGGACGACGAGCTTCGCAGGACAATCGCCAGATATCTGCATTCTTCCAGAGGTGTCAACTGCCGACCCGAGCAGGTGATTGTGGGAGCGGGAAATGATTATCTGCTTCTGCTTTTGGAGAAAATATTGGGCCAGCATGTGAGGATTGCGATGGAGAATCCTACGTATACCAGGTCTTATCGCATGTTTCGTTCCTTTGCATACCGAATTGAGACTGTGGATATGGATGAATTTGGAATGCGGGCGGATAAGCTGGAGCAGGCCAATGTCAGGGTCGCATATGTTATGCCTTCCCATCAGTTCCCCACAGGGACGGTGATGCCCATCGGCCGGCGGATGGAACTGCTGAAATGGGCGGACGGAGCGCCGGACAGATATTTGATTGAGGATGATTACGACAGTGAATTCCGTTTTCGGGGGAAGCCGATTCCGGCATTGCAGGCTTCCGACCGGCATGGAAGAGTCATTTACATGGGGACTTTTTCCAAAGCCATAGCGCCGGCTATCCGTATCGGGTTTATGGTTCTGCCGGATGCGTTGCTGGAAAGGTACCGCAGAGAGTATGCCTTTTATTCCTGTACGGTGTCACGTATCGATCAGAGTATCCTGAACGAATTCATCAGGGACGGATATTTTGAACGTCATCTGAATAAAATGCGGAAAATCTATCAGGGCAAACATGAGCTCCTGCTGGAGTGTCTACAGTCAATGCGGGAATCGTTTCGTATCTCAGGTGAAAATGCGGGGCTCCACCTTTTGCTGACTTCCAAACGGAAGATTTTGGAGAGAGAGCTGGTAAGGAAGGCGGCGGAAAATGGGGTGCGGGTGTATGGATTGTCCGAAAGCATGGTGGAAGAGTCGCCGGAAAGCACAACGGTTCTATTGGGCTTCGGCGGATTGTCAGGAGAGGAAATTCAAAGGGGGGCGGAACTGCTGAAAAAGGCGTGGCAGCTGTAGGAACGTATTTCCGAAGGAACTTTGGAAAGCTGAAAGGCCGCTGTTTAAGCGGCCCTTCTTAATTATCACTGATGGGAGGTTCCTCATCAGCGCTGTCTTCTTCGTCAAAAAATTCTTCTACTGTTTCCTCGGTTTTTTCCGTGTTCCGTGCGGCCTGCTCTGACAGAGGAGGGAAAGCGCTCTCTTCCTTTTCCGGAGCTTCTTCTTTCACAGGTTCCTTTGCCATGTCTCCGGAGGTCTCTTCCGAAGCTTCGGCAGATTCAGGATTCAGGGAAACATAACTGCGGGAGGTATCGGATTCCTCCTTGGAATCGTCGCTGAAATCATCGTAATCCTCTTCGTCAGCTACGTTCTTAGCAGAATCCTTTTTCATAAAATAATAAACAGCGGCGGCGGCCGATCCTACTGCGGCGGAGAAAAGCAGGAACTTTCCAAATTTTTTAGCCATAAGTGACTCCTTTCGATTGGTTGTTTATACCAATTAATCTTAATACTATTTTGCAGAATTGAAAAGGGAATATGCACAAATTTATGAAAAATTTTATGATTTTAATTTTCCGGTGCAGGGAAATATGGTACAATGTCCTTATTCACGGCAGATGATTCTTCGGGGCTCTGCCCGGGACTTGTGGACAGAGTAAAATACATGCCGAGCAAGAGCGAAAAAGGATGCGGAGGCCGCATAAGATGAACAGTAAGTTTTTTGACTTGAAAAAGGAAAAGCAGGACAGGATGATCAATGCCGTATTGAAGGTGTTTGCGCTTCAGGGATACCGGCATGGCAGCACGGACGATATTGTCCGGGAGGCTGCTATCAGTAAAGGGCTTTTGTTTCATTATTTCGGCAGCAAGCTGGGGGCCTATCGTTTTGTCTATGATTATAGCGTCAGGTATATGAATCTGGAGCTTCGTTCTGCAGTGGGTGCCGGGGAGCGGGACCTTTTTGTGATTATGAAGCAGATAGAGTATGCCCGCATGCGTGCGATGAAAGGGTACCCGTACATGCAGCAGTTTCTGAATCGATCTCAGTGGGAGGATTCCTGTGAAGCGCTTTTGTCTGTGGAAGAGAAACGGAATGTGCTGGCGGAGACTTATGCGGCCATTGACGGGCAGATTGATTATAATGCGCTGCCTGCGGGAGTAGACGGGAAAAAGCTGCGGAAGATGCTGGATTTTACCATCAAAGGGCTGCTGGCGGAAGGATTTCAGGATGCTTCGTTTCAGCCGGAAATTTTGTATGAGGAAATTTGTGGTTATCTGGATATGATCAAGTCGATTTTGTAAAGTCCGCCCTCGGATGGGCAGGTAATCAGAATGGCATCGGCAGATGGTACGGGCTGCCGCATCAAGGGTGTATGGACGCTTAATGCGACAGGCCCTGATTCATTATTCATGACAATAGAATCCTCGCAGAGCGTGGATTCTATTGTTTGGGCTTATAGGGGCCGTCCGCCGGATAGCCGCCTTTCAGCTTCTGCATGCCGCGTTGGATGGCATCTCTGGAATTCTTCCAGTCGGCGTCTTTGTTGCGATAATCAAATTTCTCCACCATCCATGCCACATCTTCTGACAGACGTGTCATATTCCGCTCCATCAGAGGAAACATTGTCTGGTAGAAGCTGTCTTTTTCATTGTTTGACAATCTGCTGTCTGCCGCTTCGCACAGGTCGCCGAAGTGATGGAGACAGAAGCCTTTTCCCTTCTGAATTTTCTCCCGGAATACTTCGTCCTGCTTCCACAGATAGAAAAAGGTATCCATATACCGGGCATAAGTATCCGCAAAATGACTGCATATGTAGCAGGAGTTTTCCTTTTCTTTTACCCACATGCCAATGGCATTGCCGCTTTCTGCCGTCTTGCGGAATTTGTCCTTGAAGGAAGATTTACCCGGGCGGAAATGGGCAAATTCATTTTTCATTTCACTGATCACTTTCTGGTAATGGGTTTTGAGAATCCAGGCGTTCCCCAGCGTATTGCCATAGTCGAACATTTTCTGGAAATGTGCTCTGCAGAAACCGGCTTTGTCCGTCATTTCGCGGATATCGGCCTCCATATAGGAGGAACCGCTGCCGAGAACGAAATCCAGAAGATCCTGCTCCACACTTCGTTCGATGAAGCAAAAAGGGCATTCATCGTCTGCGTTTACGGCATCATTTAATGGAATGGTGTATAATTGTTCTTTCATAGGCGTTCCTTTCTCTTTTTTACCAGTTTACAATAGTTTTTACATAATTGCTACATTTTTATGACAAGTCAGATTTGAAAATTTAATTTTTTTTAAGTTGAAAAGTGTCGTCAAGAAGGATACTATAGTATTAATGAAGTTACGAAAGATGTGATAATTCTTGGTATTCAGTAGTATAGAATTCTTACTCTTTTTTCTTCCGCTTTTTTTGCTGGTATATGCGTTGACTCCCGGTAAGCTGAAAAATGTGACACTTCTGTCAGGAAGTCTTGTTTTTTATGCGCTGGGAGAGCCATGGTCTCTGGTAATTCTCATGGTCTCCGTGGCAGTAAATTATTTTTTGAGTCTGCATCTGGGGCGCAGAGAAAGTCAGAGGAGCGGAAACAAGAGAAGAAATAGACGATTAGAAAAAAGACGCAGAGTATTGTTTGCCGCCGCGATTTTGCTCAACCTGATTCCGCTTGTGTTTTTCAAATGCAGAGTGGGAGAGGCAGGGCTGCCTTTGGGAATCAGCTTTTATACCTTTCAGATTTTGTCCTATCTGATTGACCTGTATCGAAACGGGCAGAAGGGAGAGCCTTCCTTTGTGGTATTTGCCACTTATATCACAATGTTCCCAAGGCTGCTTTCCGGGCCTATTGTCTACTACAGCGAGGTAGAGAAAGAACTGCATAAACGCGAGTTTACGGTGAAAGGCGTGCAGGAAGGACTGAAATTTTTTACTATGGGTCTGGCGTCGAAGGTATTATTGGCGGACAGAATCGGGCTGCTCTGGCAGGAAGTGCAGGTAACCGGCTTTGAGAGTATATCCACGCCTTTGGCCTGGCTGGCGGCGATTGCTTATTCCATGAAAATCTATTTTGATTTCTATGGTTATTCGCTGATGGCTGTGGGATTGGGGAAAATGCTGGGATTTGAACTGCCGGAGAATTTCCGTACGCCCTATATGGCTACTTCCGTCAGAGATTTTTACCGGAGATGGCATATGACTCTGGGGCGGTGGTTCTGTAACTATGTGTATATTCCGCTGGGAGGGAATCGCAGGGGAGAGTTTCGGACGGTATGCAATTTGCTTGCGGTCTGGTTCCTGACGGCCATCTGGCATGGCAGCACCGCCAATTTTCTGATCTGGGGAATGCTTCTATGGCTGGCGATTGTCCTGGAGAGACAGCTGAAGGCTCTGGGGCTGTGGAAGTATCTGGAAAAGGGGCCGGGGAAATGGATTGCACATCTCTATGTATGGGCATTTATTCCCATTACCTGGATTTGCTTCGCCATCACGGATATTGACCAGCTTCAGATATTTTTGGGCAGAATGTTCCATGTGATTCCCGGGATTCGGGTCAGTGTGGGAGACTGGCAGAAAGCATTGATGAACTATAGGATCCTGTTTAGTGTGGGAATCTTTGCCTGTACGGCGGGGATTCAGAAATTGTTTCACAAGATGAAGGATACGCTGCCCGGGATGGTGATTCTTGCTTTGCTTTTCTGGTGGTGCGTCTGGAAGCTGCAGCTGGAGGGACAGAATCCCTTTATGTATCGGGATTTTTAGATGGATATGGTTTTGGATACAAGGATGTGATTTTCGATATGAAATGGATAAAGAAATGGTCTTATATTATTTTGCTTGTGGGGACCGGTGTGGCGTATTTGTCCTGCGTGGATAATTGGCAGGTATATGCAAAGCCGTTGGCACAGGTCAGAAACTGGTACGAAGACAGCGGGCTGCGGGAAATGCTTGCATTTGCCGGAACTCCGGGAGGGATGTCGGAAAGCGGTTCGGCGAATGAGACCGGACCGGGGAGTCTGCCTGGGCAGGAGGAAGCGGAGACTGACGCCGGATCACAGACAGGACAGGGGAGTCAGGAGATTCCGGAGGGCGGCCCGACAGGCAGCAGAGAGCCGGAAGAATCATTGGAGGAAGGACCGTCGGTAGTCGGTGAAGAGGGCAGTGCAAGCCCTGGAGATGCAGGGGAAAGTTCTGCGCCTTCGGAAGGGGAAATTTCAGAGGAGCCCGGGGAGCACGGTGAAGTGCCAGGAGATGGTTCCGGGGAGAGCTCCGGGAGCGGCGCCCCGGACAATGGTTCTGAGAATGTGGAACCGGACTATATGACGGTGGAGGATGATTATTTTGGGGATGCGGTGTTTATCGGAGATTCCAGAACGGTGGGCATGTTTGAATACGGCGGACTGGAGGAAACAGCGGCTTTCTATGCCTCCACTGGTCTGACCGTATATAAAATGTTTGAATCCGCCATTGTTTCCGTGCCGGGACAGAAGAAGAAAATCACGGTGGAGGAGGCGTTGCAGCAGAATACCTTTGCGAAGATTTATCTCATGATCGGCATCAACGAGATGGGGACGGGTACCGTGGAGAGTTTTCTGGAAGCCTACAGCGGGGCTGTGGCGCATCTGCGGGAGCTTCAGCCGGACGCTGTGATTTATTTGCAGGGAATTATCAGAGTGACGGCAGAAAGGTCTGCTCAGGGGGATTATATCAATAATGAAGGGATTGATGCGCGAAATCAGGGGATAGCGCAGCTGGCCGATAATGAAAAAGTCTTCTATCTGGATGTAAATCCGCTGATCTGCGACGAGTCCGGAGGAATGATACCTGACTATACCTTTGACGGCGTGCATCTGAAAGCGAAATATATCGAGATCTGGAAAGATTATTTGAAGTCTCATGCAATATCTTCTTGACTGTTGGGTGACGAAACCTTATTATAGTTTGTGGATAACAGTTCGGCGGGCCGGAGAGGTCGGTTGAGCTGTTTGTTGCAGACGGCGTCAGAGGGGGAAGCCATTGGCAGATTATGGAAGCCATCTGACAGACAGGCCGCCCGCACGGACAAACAGTGCGGGAGTGCGGCTGGAAAACAATTCAGGAGGAAGAGTTCATGAGCAAAAACACAAAAACCGCTCCCGGCGGTAAGGGTATCGGCGATACCCCGATCTATGATGCGAAAAGCCTGGGAGCACCTAAGGTCATTGTACTGGGAATACAGCATATGTTCGCCATGTTCGGGGCGACCATACTGGTGCCCATGCTGACAGGTCTTGACGTATCCACCACATTACTATTCGCGGGTCTGGGTACCCTGTTGTTCCATTTCCTGACCAAAGGAAAGGTACCAGCATTCCTTGGTTCATCCTTTGCTTTCCTGGGCGGTTATGCGGCGATTGCGCCGATGATGGATTCTGCAGGAAATGCGACAGATAATTCGGCACTTCTTCCCTACGCCTGTTTCGGCGTGGCCTGTGCGGGTCTGGTCTATCTTTTACTTTCCCTTTTGATTAAAATATTCGGTACCGGCAAGGTGATGAAATTCTTCCCTCCCATTGTGACAGGGCCTATTATCATTGCCATCGGTCTGACACTGTCTCAGTCTGCCATTGATAACTGTTCCGCGGACTGGCTCATCGCCATCGTCGCCATTGCTCTGGTGATTGTCTGCAATATCTGGGGTAAGGGAATGGTGAAGATTGTGCCTATCATTATCGGCGTCATTGGTTCCTATGTGCTGGCGGCAGTGATGGGCAGAGTAGATTTCAACGCAGTGAAGGAAGCGGCGTGGATTGGGTTCCCCATTCACTGGAACCGGACGGCATTCTGGGCGCTTTCCGACGGGAATGTATCCCTGCTGATCACTTCTGTCATCACCATTATGCCCATTGCATTGGCTACCATTGTGGAGCATATTGGAGACGTTTCCGCCATATCTTCTACAGTAGGGAAAAATTTTATCAAGGAGCCCGGACTGCATCGGACGCTGCTGGGTGACGGACTGGCTACCATTGTGGCGGCATTGTTCGGCGCGCCTGCCAACACCACTTATGGTGAGAACACAGGTGTGCTGGCTCTGACGAAGGTATTCGACCCGCTGGTGATCCGGATGGCTGCCCTGTTCGCCATTCTGTTCTCCTTCTCCCCGAAATTTGCGGCGATTATCGGATGTATGCCCACCGCTACCTGCGGCGGCGTATCTCTGGTGCTGTACGGTATGATTTCAGCAGTGGGAGTCCGCAACATCGTGGAGACCCAGGTTGATTTTGCAAAGAGCCGTAACGTGATCATCGCCGCACTGATTCTGGTGCTGTCCATCGGTATCAACTACAGTGCCGCAGGCGCCGTGGGCTTCTCCATCGGAGAGCTGAACATCAGCTTTTCCGGTATTGCCGTGGGCGCTCTGACAGGAATCATCCTGAATGCGATTTTGCCGGGGAAGGATTATGTCTTTGACGACGACAACCCGAAACACACCGGCGTGGATTTTGCCGTGCGCGGCCGCGGGGACAACTAAGAAAGCTGCTGCGAGACTTTACTCTTAATT
Source organism: uncultured Acetatifactor sp. (assembly GCA_948896875.1). Taxonomy (GTDB): domain Bacteria; phylum Bacillota; class Clostridia; order Lachnospirales; family Lachnospiraceae; genus Acetatifactor. Next base: position 20,594 of record CAQUWW010000025.1, read on the forward strand.
GCCGTATGCGGCAATTTGTGCCGCTCGCGCAGCGATTTTAATAGAGGTTAACTATGAAAGTAATTGACATGCACTGCGATACCATCAGCGGCCTTCTGGGCCTGAAAGAAGAGGGAAAGCCGGAGGGACTTCGGCAGAACAAGCGTCACATTGATTTACTGCGGATGCAGGAAAGCAATTATCTGGTGCAGAATTTTGCCCTGTTTGTCCCGCTGAAGAGAGTCGCCGACCCCTGGGAGCAGGTGTGCGGCCTGTATCGGCTTTATCGGGAGGAGCTGGAGAAAAACAGCGACATCCTGGCTCCGGTGCTCCGGTTTTCCGATATTGGGAAGAACGAGGGGGAAGGGAAGCTGTCGTCCCTGCTTACCGTGGAGGAAGGCGGCGTCTGCAAAGGCGAGACAGGCAAGCTCAGGGAATTGTATCGGATGGGCGTCCGCATGATGACGCTTACCTGGAATTTCGACAATGAGATCGGCCATCCCAATCTGAATTCCGCTTATTATGGAGAGCATGTGAAAGATGTGATGGAGGCCTGGAGGAACTGTGATCCCGACACACCCGCCCAGGAACGGGAAGCGAGGCGGAAGGCGGCGGAGGCTGCTTTTCTGGACTATTACCACACTCCCGACCTGACCGGCGGGCTGACGGAAAAAGGCAGGGAAATGGTGGCGGAGATGGAGACGCTGGGGATGATTCCCGATGTGTCCCATCTCTCCGACGCCGGATTTTACGATGTGCTGGAAGTGACGAGAAAGCCCTTTGTGGCCAGTCATTCCAACGCCAGGGCCGTGTGTCCCTGTGTGCGGAATATGACGGATGACATGATCCGAAAGCTCTCCCAGCGGGGCGGTGTCATGGGACTGAATTTCTGCGCGGATTTCCTGGAGGAGAAGCCTCTGGGAGAGAGGAATCCCGGAACCATAGCGGCGGTGGTGCGCCATGCGAAGCACATCGTCTCCGTGGGGGGAATCGAAGTGCTGGGACTGGGAAGCGATTTCGACGGCATTGATACCCACGAAGAGCTGCCAGGTGTCCAGAGCATGGATAAGCTGTGGAGCGCCCTGTGCGACGCCGGCTTCTCCGAGGACCAGGTGGAGAAGATTTTCTGGCGGAACGTGCTGCGGGTATATCAGGATACATTGTGAGAAAGCGGGGAATGTGGTGAAGGCAAGTAAGAAGAGAATTACGCTTGATCTGACGAAGCCGGAAAAAACCGCTCTGGTGGGCAAGGCACTTTCGTCGGAGGTGCGTCTGGAAATTTTAAAACTTTTGATAGAGCATTCTGCCAATATCAGCGAGATTGCGGCGGCCATGGGGCTGCCTGCTTCTTCGGCAGCGCTGCATGTGAAGGTGTTGGAGGAGGCGGGCATGATATCGCTGGTGGAAAGGCCGGGAGTGCGGGGCGCACAGAAGGTGTGTGGCGTGGCGTTTGAGGATATCTATTTTGACGCATTTCGGCACAAGACAGATCACGGCGATGTGAAAGTTCTGCAGTTCCCCATGCCTATCGGCAATTATTTTGACTGTGAAATCTCGGGCAACTGCGGAATCATCAGTGAAAAGGGGTATCTGGGTGTAGAGGACTTTGTCTCAAGCTTTTACTGTCACGACAGGCATGAGGCACAGCTGCTCTGGTTCAACACGGGACATCTGGAATATCGTTTTCCAACCTATCTGATGAAAAATGCGGTGATCAGGGAGGTGGCTTTTTCCTTCGAGATCTGTTCGGAGGCTCCGGGGTATCAGAATGACTGGCCTTCGGATATTACGGTCTGGGTGAACGGTCAGGAAGTGGACATCATTCATTCCAAAGGAGATTTCGGCGGCAGAAGAGGGCGGCTGAATCCGGAGTGGTGGGGAGATTCCATGACGCAGTACGGAGAATATAAGACGATCAAAGTCAATCAGCTTGGCTGTTATGAAAATGATGTGAAGTGCTCGGAGAAGAATCTGGACACCCTCTGCCTGAGAGAAGGCAATTACATCAGCTTCAAGCTGGGCGTCAGACCGGACGCGGCCCATGTGGGAGGAATGAATCTCTTCGGAGAAAAGTTCGGAGACTATGCCCAGGGGCTTGTGATGAACGTAAAGATTGACAATAATCAGGCAGAGCGGGAAACGCAGTAAAGGGGGCCGGAAGGCCCCCTGAAATTTTATTCATGACAATAGAATCCTCGCAGAGCGTGGATTCTATTGTTTATTCTTTTTATCATGATACAATTCCATAACAATATCCTGGGGATAATCCCCGAATTTTTCGCCAAACAGATTAAAACCGCCGCAATACCTGGCGTCCCGTTTTGACTCCAGCTTGAATTTAATATAGTCGCCATAAGAGATTCCCAACGTGTGAATATTCTCTTTGCTTACCTGAATCCCATCTATGAAGCAACCTTCATCTGTGATCTCGAATGTACGCAGCTCTCCGTATTGAGTGGAAGTGTCATACCACCAGTCAGGATTCAACACACCTTTGCGGCCGCCAAAGTCTCCCTTGCAGTGCAGTATTCCAACCTCATGAGTATTGACGGAGATGGTAATGTCGGAAGGCCAGTCGTTATTGTAGCCCAAAGCTTCCGAACAGATTTCAAAGGAAAATCTGACACGGTTTACAGAATTATTTTTCATAAAAGAATTAGAAAACCGATATTCCAGAAAACCACAGCTGAGCCATATAAGCTGAGCTTTGTATCGGGAAGGACTGACAAAAACGCTGATATTATCTTCAAATCCCATATTATTCTGTTCTGATGCCATGCCGCAGGAAGGCATGACACTGTAATCAAAATAGCAGCCCACAGGTATGGATTCCCGGTAAAGGTAATTGGGTATGGTGAGGGAAGCGTCCTCCTGAAGCATGTCTATTTCGATTTTGTCTATCTGTACTGCACATAATTTCTGAGAACCCTTGGAGTATGGAATGGGCTGAATGAAAATCAGACCGGCATTTTCCAGAACCTTGATATGTAGTGCGGTACTGGAAAGAGGGAGATTAAATTTTGCAGCGATATCGGAAATGATAGCAGGTGTCCGGGCCAGATATTCCAGAATTTCCAGGCGTACAGGAGCCGACAGGGCCTTGCCGACACTGGAAAGTTTTTCTGTGCTTTTTATATTGAGGGAAAGAGTTTGTTTCATATTAGGAAAGTCCTTTCTATGGCTTGATGAAGCAGTCGAAAGACAGCTTGAAGATTATTATAGCAAAACTGTAGGAAAAAAGCAAATTTCTGCAGATTAAAACATAATAACTGAAGAAAAGATATTGATTCAAAATATAAAATATGGAATAATAATAAAATTTAATGGATAAAATTACAAATAATTATAAAAAGCAATTGACATAATTAGCTATATAGTATATTATATAGAAAAATAAATACATAAAATATATAGAAATAAAAACAACACAATAAAGAATGAGACTGAAATAAAACATAAAATATGTTTTAAATAAGCAAAACAATATGAAAAAGAGCGGGAGGGTTAGGATGCGGGACAAAAACAAAAAGGGAAATGTCAGGCATACGCTTGTCAAAGCGTGGAACTACAAATGGGTTTACGTTATGCTTTTGCCGGTAATCGTATATTTTATCGTATTCCGGTATGCGCCCATGTATGGAATTACCATTGCTTTTAAGAATTACAATATCTTTCAGGGTGTCTTCAAAAGTGAGTGGGTGGGATTTTCCGTGTTCCAGAAAATTTTTGCAAATAAGAATTTCTGGTCGGCAATTAAAAATACTTTCCTGCTGAATTTTGCAGCGCTGGCAGTCAGCTTTCCACTTACGATTATCGTGTCGCTGATGCTGAATGAAATCAGAGGGGTAAAGTTCAAGAAAGTGACGCAGTCGGTTCTCTATCTGCCTCATTTCATCTCCTGGGTGGTGGTTGCCGGTATTGCAACGAATCTGTTTGCACTGCAGGAGGGAACAATTAACGCTGTTCTGCAGAGAATAGGACTGGAACCCGTTCCTTTTCTAAGCAGTGAAGGCTGGTGGATATTTACCTATGTAATCTGTAATGTGTGGAAGGAAATCGGATGGGGTACCATTATCTATCTGGCGGCCCTGACAGGGGTGGATGAGAGCCTTTACGAGGCGGCTTATCTGGATGGTGCCTCCAAGTTTCAGCGTCTGATCTACATAACGGTGCCCAGTATCAAGTCTGTGATTGTGACCATGCTGATTCTCAATATATCGAAAATGATGTCCATCGGACTGGATGCGCCTTTGCTCCTGGGAAATTCCAGGGTGATGGGAGTCTCTGAGGTAATCAGTACCTATACATACAGAATCGGTATTGAAAAGGCTCAGTACAGTCAGTCCACTGCCATTGGTCTGTTTCAGTCAGTGGTTAACATTGTGATTCTGATTGCCGCCGATAAATTTGCGAAAGCAATCGGCGAGGAAGGAATTATATAGGAGGCAAGAGCATGGCTGCGAAAACTGCAGGAAAGAAAACGAAATTTTCATTTGGTATAGCTGCTATTTATGCCCTGATTACCTTGCTGGCCCTGATCTGTCTGTATCCGTTTCTGAATGTGCTGGCCTGTTCCCTCAGCGGATATAATCCGGTGCTTTCAGGGAGAGTAACTTTTTACCCGATAGATCTTACCATAGAGGCATATAAGCAGATTCTGGGAAGAACTACCATCTGGACCGCCATGAGGACTACGGTTCTAGTCACTTTGCTGGGCACGGCCCTGAGCCTGGTGCTTACCATTCTTGCAGCCTATGGCCTTTCTATTCAGGATTTGCCGGGCAGGCGTGTGATGACAGGCTTTATCCTGTTCACCATGTATTTCGGAGGCGGCATGATTCCCACCTTTCTGGTGGTAAAGGGCGTGGGACTGTACAATACTCTGGGAGCACTTTTTATTCCCCAGTCCATCAGTGTGTTTAACTTTATCGTCATGAGAACGTTTTTCAAGGAACTGCCGGACAGTCTCCAGGATGCGGCGCGGATAGACGGTGCTTCTTATCTGCAGGTGCTTTTTAAGATCATTCTTCCGCTTTCTCTGGCGGTGATTGCCACCATCGGACTGTTTTATGCGGTAGGCTACTGGAATTCCTACTTTGACGCGCTGATTTATATTCAGGACGGTGATAAGTATACCCTGCAGCTCAGACTGAGAAACATGCTGTTCGGAAGCGAGCTGGGAAATGCCGCGGACGATGTGGGCGGCACAGTAGTCATGCCGCAGACTCTGAAAATGGCTACGGTAGTGGTATCTACGGTTCCGATTCTCGTGGTGTATCCCTGGCTGCAGAAGTACTTTGTGAAGGGCGTCATGCTGGGGTCTGTCAAAGGATAAAAAACGAGTGAAAACCGGAAAGAAGTCCCGGGAGCTTCGGAAGGTATTCATAGATAACTCTTATTTAAGAAAGGAAGGTATTCATTATGAAAAAGAAACTGATTTCAGGATTACTGACAGTATCTCTGCTTGCGACTCTGCTTACCGGATGCGGCAATGGAGATTCTCAGTCGGGCAGTTCAGGTGCAGGCAATTCGGGTGCAGAGAACAATAATTCTTCCGAGCAGGCGTCCGGGGGGGCAGGAAGCGATCAATCGGAGTCTGCCAGCCAGTACCAGACTACATTTGGCTCTAAACAGTTTGACGGAGTGACAATTCAGGTGGAGCTGTGGGATCGTGAGAACAGTCCGGAGGGAGCTACCATCACGGACAATAAGTGGACCAAATATATTCAGGAGAAAATGAGCGCTGTAGGCATTAATGTGGAATTTGTCACAGTGCCCAGAGGAGATGAAGTTACCTGGCTGCGCAGTGCCATGGCAGGAGACACGGCTCCGGACATCGTATTGACCTATACTTATTCTATCGCCCAGGAATACTATGAGCAGGGCGGTGTGTGGGATTTGTCCGAGTTTATAGACGGTGCGGATCAGGCGCTCAACATGAAGGCCTATCTGGGACAGGATGTCATCGATTACGGCAGGCTTACAGGAGGCGAGGAGCTTTGCGGTATTATTGCCAGACGTGCTACGACGGCACGGAGTAATTTCTATGTGAGAAAGGACTGGATGGATGAACTGAATCTGCAGGTACCCACCACGACGGATGAACTGTATGATTTTGTGGAGAAGATGGTGAAGGAGAATCCGGACGGAAGATCGGATATCATCGGTACCAGTACATGGGATGACGGATATTTCCTTGCGGCCTTTTCCAAACTGGCTACAGACCCTACAGAATCTTTGATTGCCTGCAAACTTACGAGAGATTATTTTGACGAAGGCATGAAGGAGCTGTACAAATTTAAGAACAAACTGTATAATAATGGATTGATGGATCAGGAATATTATGCACGTTCCGGCGATGACTTTACCAGCTTTATCGTGAACGGCAGATATGCAACTTTCGAGGATCATGTGATTGCCAGTGTGGACCTGTCCAGAGGCAGCAGACTGCAGACACTGCAGGAGAATGATCCTACGGCCGACCTGGTATCGATTCCTCCTCTGAAGAATATTTGGGATGGAAAGCAGTACAGCACTATTTACTCTCCCGGCGGACTGATTGCATTCTGCCCCAAGAGCGCGGATGCAGAGACAGTGGAAGCCTGTATGACTTATCTGGACTGGCTGTGTACGGAAGAAGGCGGCTTTGCAATTTCTCATGGATTTGAAGGCGAGCACTATAACCTGGAAGAGGGGGCGCCGATTGTAATCGATGCGGCATATAATACAAAAGATAAGGACTGGATTGCGGCGGACCTTTTCTTAACCGGAAACTCAGGTTACTTTGCAGACGATACGGCATTCAGCAAGAGTACTGCATTCAAGTATCCGGGATATGAGGATCATGTCATTGCGGATTATGAGAACGCACTGACAGGAGATTATATCAATGATATTGATGATTCCCTGTACACCTCACCGTCTCAGGCGGAGTTGTCCGCAGATATTAACCTGGTGAAGGAAGAGTGGGTTGTAAAGCTGATCACCTGTCCGGAGGCAGAATTTGAAGATAACTATGCATCTTATATGGCTGCTTTGAAGGATGCGGGTGTGGAAACCATCGAGCAGGAGCGGAGAGCTCATTTTGCAGGGAACTGATAGAAAATGTAGTAAAAATATAAAAGGTCAGCGGCATGCTGATTGTGACAAAAGATGGGAAATGGGGCTGCTGCAGTTTTACGCGGCAGCCCTTTTTGAAGCAGACAGCAGTTGAAACGGAGGTGAGATACAGGATGAGGCTGCATCTTTCAAAATCATACCTATGGATTCCTGTGGAAAAAGAAGGGCCTGAAGTAAAGCTGCATTTTTATGTGGATGGAGATAAGGTACAGGAGATTGATGTAAAACTGGGCGGAACCAAAGGTGACTTTTATACGGCTATAGATGTAAGCCGTTGGCTGGGACGGGAGCTGGAAATCCGCAGCAGTGTTCCGGATATGGCATTAAACGGGATTGACGGCCATGACGAAAGGCCCCGGAATGAGTATCCTTTTCGACCACACCTGCATTTTGCACCGGAAATCGGCTGGAGTAATGACCCCAACGGGCTTGTCTATGACGCTGGAGTTTATCATCTTTTTTACCAGTGGAATCCTTATGGCGTAATCTGGGGAAATATGCATTGGGGACATGCGGTCAGTCGTGATCTGTTACACTGGGAGCACAGGGAGGCGGCAATCACGCCCAACGAATACGGAACTGTCTATTCCGGATGCGGATGGATAGATCAGAAAAATGCTGCCAAATATGGGAAGAATGCGCTGCTGTTTTATTATACTGCGGCGGGCGGCAGAAATCAGTGGTCCCTTGAAAAGGGAAATCTGTTTACTCAGCGGATGCAGATATCGTTGGATGGCGGCGATACACTGCAGAGCCGGGATGAATTTCTCATGGAGCATGTAATGGGGGAGAACCGTGATCCGAAAGTGCTTTATCACAGGGAAAGCGGCGCTTATAACATGGTTCTGTATCTGGATGAGAATCTGTTCAGTGTTTATCGTTCAGACGATTTGCTGCATTGGGTGGAAACCCAGCGGCTTTCGCTGAAGGGGATGCGCGAATGTCCGGATTTGTTTGAACTGCCTGTGGTGAACGGTGAGAATGAGAGAAAGTGGGTATTCTGGTCGGCGGACGGCTTCTATGCAGTGGGTGCCTTTGATGGCTATACATTTACGCCGGAGACAAAGGTACAGGAAGCTTACGGGACGCAGCTGCCCTATGCCGCGCAGACCTATGCGGGTGTAAGTGACAGAGTGATCAGTGTGGCCTGGCTGCGGATGCAGAACGACAGGGGGAATTACAGAGGTGTGATGTCCCTGCCGGCGGAGCTGTATCTCGTGAGACAGGGAACAGAGTACAGAATTGGATTTCGGCCGGTAAAGGAGTTGGAAGCTTTGAGGCGACCGCAGGGAGAGTGGATCCTGGAAGGCCCGGAGAGCGGAATGCTGCGGAACGAGGAAGAGGCGGAAAGCGGGCAGCCGGGAATGTCGCGGTGCAGAGAAGCGGGACAGGATAGAAATTCGGTGGATTATAACTGGTGCAGACAGATAGAACTGAGAGGGGAGCCGGTGGAAATCAGGCTTTCCTGGAGTGCGCAGAATTCGGGACAGGCGAAGCTGTCATTGGGACAGAGTGTCATTGTCATGGACTTTGCGGGGAAAAAGGCCTATCTGTACGCAGGTGAAAAGAAAACAGAGCTGTGCAAAGGGATGATCCGGAACGACGGGCCATTGGATTTGCAGTTTATCATAGATCAGGAAGTGATTGAATTCTATGGATGTGGCGGTACCGTTTACGGGGCATTGGAAACGGAGGAGGATGTACTGCATAAAAAACTGAAAATAGAATCAACAACGGAAATTTTATCCATGAGATGGTTTGAATTGAGAAAAGATTCAATGGAGGAGTAAAAATGCTTTTTACAAGCAATCTGGCAAAAGTGCCATTTGCAAAGGATCCGGCGGTAGTACGGCTGGGAGAACGCTATTTTCTTTATTACAGTGTATTCTTCGGGGATACGCTTGGGATAGGGATCGCTTTTTCAGATGACATGGAGCAATGGCAGGAGTATGGCCGGTTTCCCACAACGCAGGAATGTGAGAGCACCGGCGTGGGAGCTCCGGGAGCCATAGTGCGGGATGGGAAGGTTCATCTGTTCTATCAGACTTACGGCACATGGGAGAAGGACGCCATCTGTCATGCATGGTCGGAGGATGGCCTTCATTTTGAGAAGGACGAGACCAATCCCGTTTTCCGCCCCACGGCGGACTGGTGCTGCGGACGGGCCATAGACGCGGATGTCTGCCGATTTAAGGACAGGTATTATCTGTATTTTGCCACCAGAGACCATGAGATGCGGATTCAGAAGCTGGGGGCGGCATGGACGCCGCTGACGTCGGATTTCTCCCGTGACAGCTGGACACAGGCCTGCAGGCACGCGATTTTGGCGCCGGAGATGGTCTGGGAACAGGAATGTACGGAAGCACCGGCCTGTGTGACGGATGGAGATCGGCTGTATCTGTTCTACGGAGGAGCCTATAACCGGAAGCCGCAGCAGATTGGCTGTGCGGTAACGGAGGATGGAATTCATTTTGAAAAGCTGGATTCCCTGCCTTTTCTGACCAACGGAGAGCCCGGCAGCTGGAATGCGGAAGAGTCCGGTCATCCTTTTGCATTTCGGGATGAGGATGGAACAGCGTGGCTTTTCTATCAGGGATTTGACGGAGAGACCTGGAGAATTACCAGAAGGAAACTGGAATTTCGGGACGGAAGGCCGGTGCTGGCGGACTATGAAGCTTCCTATCAGAATCCTGTTTTAAAGGGATATGCCGACCCGGACGTCTACTATGAGAATGGTGTTTATTATCTGTATGCCACTTCTTATCAGGTGGAAAAAGGATATGAGGTGCATGCTTCCCCGGATTTGATTCACTGGAAAAAGAGGGGGATGGCTCTTGAAGGGGCATGGGGATTTGAGAAAAATTACTGGGCACCTGATGTGAAAAAAATTGGAGACCATTATGTCATGGCGGTATCTGTGGAAGAGCATCTGGGACTTGCGGTGGCAGAGCGGCCGGAGGGACCATTTATCCCAGAAGCACATTGGCTGTTTGAATCCACAATCGACGGTCATTTATTTCAGGATGAAGACGGCAGCCTGTATTTATACTATGTCAGCTGGAGAGAGGGGCATACCTGCGGACTGTATGGCTGTCAGCTGGACAGCGCTGCGCTGGTGCCGGTACAGGATAGCGAGCGTCTGCTTCTTGTGGCGACAGAAGCATATGAATGTCACCAGGCACCGATAGTGGAAGCTCCTTATATGATCTGCCGGGGAGGACGCTATTATCTCACCTATTCAGGCAGTCATTATCAAAGCCCACATTACTGTGTCGCAGTTGCTGTCAGCGATACTCCGCTGGGGAAATTCAGCCGCTGTCCGGGGAATCCGTTGTTGATTGGAAACGGGCAGGTAAGCGGATGCGGCCACCACTGTATTGTGCGGACGCCTGCAGGAGAGCTATATCTATTGTATCATACACATGCATTCCCCGATGGGAAGGTACATCCGCGTCAGCTGGCTTTGGACAGACTCTATTGGGAGGAAGATCGACTGGTCACCTCCGGACCTACAACAATACCACAGCCTGTGCCGGCAAGCTGAAAAGCGATAATACAATGATGTGCCGAGAGGGCGAAACTAAAATCAGTGCTGGGGGCTACATGGGGCAGCACGGTACTGGAAAAATAAGAGTCAGTGATGGCCCAGGTAGTGCCCAGAGAAGTTACGGACGCAGGGCGGCCGGGAGTTCTCTGCCGGATAAAGGTACTACATGGGGCAGCACGGTACTGGAATAGGAGGACACTTACAACATGAAATGCTACATAAAAGATTATCCGAGACCTCAGTTTGTGCGGACAGACTGGGAGAATCTGAACGGGACATGGGATTTCGCATTTGACGACGAAAACTGCGGGGAGCGGGAAAGATGGTATGAATCTTTTCAGGGAACCAGGAAGATAATAGTCCCCTTTACCTATGAGACGAAAATGAGCGGTATCCAGGACGAAGCCCGCCATGACAATGTCTGGTATCGCAGGAAGGTCTGTGTGGACGCAAGCAGGCTGGAGAAGAACAGGTATGTGATTCACTTTGAAGGCTCCGACTTTGTGACGAAGCTGTGGGTGAACGGGCAATATGCAGGAAGCCACAGAGGCGGCTATGCCAGATTTTCCTTTGACATCACTGATCTGGTGAAGGACGGGGAGAATGAGCTGGTGGTTAAGGTGGAGGATTCCTATGACATGGGGCAGCCCAGGGGAAAGCAGCGGTGGACCGGGGAGAATTACGGCTGCTGGTATGTGCAGACCACAGGAATCTGGAAGACTGTCTGGACAGAGTATGTTCCTGAGATCAGTTTGGCCTATGTGAAGATGACGCCGAATCTGGAGGAATACAGCCTGGAGCTGGAATTTGAGGTGGATACACCTGAAGATAGAATGGGCGGAGATCTGCTGGTGGAGACCTGCGTTTCCTATGACGGAGAATTGATAAATAAAAATCTGGTTGCCGTAGTATCTGGACTTGTGAAGACGAATATAGATCTGTTTGTGAAGAAGGACGGCTTTGAGTGGGCTGTGAAGACCTGGACGCCGGAGGAGGCGAATCTGTATGATATTGAGTTCCGTGTGCTGGAAAAAGGGAAAGTGCTGGATATGGTGGGTTCCTATTTTGCCATGAGAGATATCCGCATCGACGGTTCCAACATTCTGCTGAACGGAAGGCCCATTTATCAGAGGCTGATTCTGGATCAGGGGTATTGGAAGGATTCTCATCTGACACCGCCCAGTGAGGAAGCGCTGATAGAAGACATTGATAAAATTCATGCACTGGGCTACAACGGCCTGAGAAAGCACCAGAAGATAGAGGATGAGAGATTCCTGTACTGGTGCGATGTGAAAGGGATGCTGGTCTGGAGCGAGGCCGCTGCGGCCTACCAGTATTCGGATGGGGCGGTCAGCGAATTTGTCACAGAGTGGATGGAGATTGTGAGACAGAATTACAACCATCCCTGCATCATTACCTGGACGCCGTTCAATGAATCCTGGGGAATTACCCAGGTGAAGACGAGGTGTGTGGAGCAGCATTTCACCCAGGCCGTTTACCACCTGACCAAGAGCATGGACCGGAATCGTCCGGTGATTGTCAATGACGGCTGGGAGCATACGGTGTCCGATATTATCACACTGCATGATTACGAGGAGGCAGGATGTGTTCTGAAGGCGAAATATTTGGAGTTCGGGGATGACATTCTGGCGGCGAAGGTGTCTCACAATCATCACAAGATGGCTATGGCGGACGGCTTCGCGTATAAGGGGCAGCCCATTATCATCAGTGAGTACGGCGGAATTGCCTTTGACAATGACGATGACGGCTGGGGCTACGGCAACAAGGTGAAGACGGAGGAAGACTTTATTCAACGGTTTGACAACATTACCACAGCAGTGAAAGAGTTGCCGTTTGTGTGCGGTTACTGTTACACGCAGGTGACGGATGTACAGCAGGAGATTAACGGCCTGATGGATATAGACAGGAATTTCAAGGTAGACCCGGAACGGATTAAGGAAATTAATGAGCGGAGGGTTGGGTGCTGTAATTACTGAGGAATTGTCAAGTCCTTTCCTGAAAGTGGGGAAAGCGGCAGATACTTTACGGATGAAAGTACTGTCGCTTTTTTTGCGTGTGGCAGTGGAAGCTTATGCATGTCATTTTGCAACTACCATGTATTAATTCAGACAGAACATAAAACTGTTGTGTTATCAAAATAACGTTTATAAATATCAATAAAAACTATTGAATATTTTTTCGATTTGTGATATGGTAAAATCAAAGCAAATTTCTTCAAACAATCTATAAGCACAGCTTACATTCTGGCAAAAGGAAAATTCTTGCTTTTCAATTCAACAATACAAGTGGGAGTTTCCGAAGTTTCCAGAGGTAGTCTCCCATGAAAAAGTAAATGGGAGGAAAAAGAGTGGCAGAAAAGGACATTCTGGAGAAGGTTCTGATGTCTCATGCCGATGTGTTTGCGGACTGCGTAAATACTTTGATGTATGAGGGAAGGAAAAAGCTCAAAAAGGAGAATCTCCGACCTGGGCCCACAGAAAGCTTTTATCGTGGGAAACGGAGACTGCGGAATCAGTTCTGCGACAGAAGCTTTTATGATGTGAGGCAGGGGGAGATCGAAGCACAGTATATAATTGAGAATGAGACAAAGCTGAGAAGACGCCAGGTATTGCGTAAGGCTTCCTATCAGGGAGGATTCTACCGGGAGCAGCTGGAGGGAAAGAAACCGGTATATCCTGTGATTGGCATGGTACTGGACTGGACAGGGAAGACATCCCGGATTCCGCTGACGCTTCATGCTCTCTTTACGAAGCGCGGTGTGCCACAGGATGTGCTACAGCTGGTAGACAATGTGGAACTGAGGCTTTTTCACATGAATCATCTGTCGGCGGAGGTCAGAGGACGGTTTACCAGCGATTTGGGATTTGTGGCGGATTATCTGAATGAAGGGAATTTTGAAAAGAGGAAACAACAGAAAATTGTTCATGGAGAGGCGCTTTGTGAGATGATGACGGCGCTTACGGGCGATACGGGATTTATGGAACAGGCAGAAGAATTGCTGGAAAGACAGCAGGAAGGGGAGGTACATATGTGCGAATATATTGATATGCTGGAGGAAAAAGGAGAAACACGTCTGGGACGGTTGATACAGCTTCTTTTGAAGGAAAAGAGATATAGTGATATCGAAGAAGTATCCGGTG
>CAQUWW010000026.1:0-3628 GCA_948896875.1 uncultured Acetatifactor sp.
ATTGGGAAAAAGAGCGGTCATCCCGTTCTGCCAGTTCTCGAACCGCTTCGATTATTTCAGAATCCAGGGTAATGCTAACTTTTGTTTTTAAGGGTTTCATATGCAGTCTCCTTTTTGATTACAATATAGCATTTTATATTTTTTCAGACTCAATAATCAGATAAAGTAGGATAAAATATTCCGTGGAACATAACCAAATATAAACACAAGAAAAACCAAAAGAGCAGAATTTGTGAAGAAAGGATGAAAGAAAATGGCTATTAAAATGGAGTTTCTAAACAATTTAAATAAGGGGAAAGAACCGACAGAGATGGAGCGGATGGATGCGAATATTGCGCAGGTGGAAGCGGAGATACAGCAGCGGTATTATCAGATCGGGCAAATGTACTATGAAGAACACAAAGCCGATGAGGATAAGGGAGATAAGTATTCCAGCATTGTAGAGTCCATTTCCAAACTGGAACTTAACCGCACTGGATTTCAGAAGAATAAGCTGCGTCTACAGGGTCAAATGATGTGTGAAAGCTGTGGCGCAATCATTCCGTACGGAAGTGTCTTCTGCAATATTTGCGGACAAAGGGCGGATGAAAAGCAGGAGGGCGGCGCAGTCGTTTCGAATACATCTCCCGGGAGAAGGTGTGCAGTGTGCGGTGCAGCCATGGATGCGGACAGCATGTTCTGCACATCCTGTGGTTCAAAAGCTGAATAATGGAGGAAAAATATATGTACTGCGGGAAATGCGGAAAAGAGATAGGAGCAGGCGGAAGTTTCTGTCCGCATTGTGGAGCACCAGCGAAAAAAAGCGAAGAAAATACAGTATCGGTTCAGGCGGTTTCGCAGGAAAAAGAAAAGAAGGCAGGAAAAAAAGGAAAGTACATAGGCTTTTGCCTGGTACTTGTATTGTTGATTGCGGGGGCAGGTGGTTTGTATCTGTACTTTACCGGAAGCAGCTACAAGTGCAGGAAGCTTTTGGAACAGGCGGAAACATACCTGGAGGAGGGTAAGTATCGGGAGGCTCTGGAATGCTGTGAGAATATGATCAATTTGGATGATCAATGTGTGGAAGCTTATGAGAAAAGTGCGGATATCTATGTGGCTATGGATGCTTACATGGATGCTATTGAAATTCTGAAAGATGGGCAGAAAGTGCTTAATGCGCATGAGGAATTGTTGGAGGAGAAGTTGAAGGAGGTCTACCAGAAGGAAGCAAAGCGTCTGGAAGGTGTGTGGACCTTGAATTACAATCTGGGAGACCTGATTCCGGAAGACTATGGGGACCTGCTGGGAGTAAATATACAGATACCGATCTTAATGGAAATAGGGGGAGATGGCGTCATATGGTTTTCTGTGGAGAAGGAATATTTTGCAGGGGCCCAGTCTACCTTGAGTTCTGCCGCAAGTGCACTGTGTACGGTTTTTCTTAAAGTACCTTTCCTGGGGAATCTGGCGGGAAGACTGACGGAATTTCTGACAGGACTTTTGATTGATAATGTGGGGGTTAGTTACTCTTATGAGGTGAAAAACGGCGTGCTGTACTGTACCTGGTCCGGGGAGGATCCAGTGGTGGAGAGGTATGAATTTGCCATAGATGGGGATACGCTGATAATCTTGGAGGAACTGACAGAGGGAGAAGATAGCTATTATCTGCGGTTTCCTTTGACATTGCAGCGTGTAAAATAAAAGTTTGTAAATACAAATATTATTAAATGACATATGGACAAAAAGTATAATACTCCGATAAAAACAAAAGCGTAAATCAGAGGAGGGCCAAAATGTTCTGTAAAAAATGCGGAAAAGAAGTAAAGGAAGGGACAGTATTCTGCGGCTACTGCGGTGCACCTGTAGGTCAGACTGCAGGACCCCAGCAGCAGAGTGCATTTCCGCCTGTGGGCGGCGGCGGGCAAAGCGTAGCCGCAGCCGGAAAAGGCGGTATAGGAGAATTACTGGATAAGAACAAACTTTTGGTTATAGGTGCCGGTGCGGCAGTTCTGCTGATTATTATCATTGTATTGGCAGTAGTACTTTTCAAAAAGCCGTCCGGTATTACCGGGGAATGGCATGGAGAGTATGACTTTAAGAATTTCTGGCGGGCTGCCGGCTATATAACAGAGGACGATTTTAGAATTCATGAAGATGCCGGTGTTGATTTTTCCGCTCTGCCGAAGGTAGAGGGAGTTTTGGAGTTTCACAAGAATGGGACATGGGAATTTTATCTTGAGAAAAAATCAGCAATGGAAGGTAACAAGGCACTTGTAGACGATATCAGGGACAATACGGATGATGAGGATGCCGAGGCCTATGAGAAATATCTGGAAGCCCTGAATGACGAGCTGGATGATCTTTTAGAGGTATTCGTGTGGTCTGGTGATTACGAGATCAATGAAGAAGAAGGTGAAATAGAGCTGACCATTACGAAAGCGGGAATCGGATCCATTTCGAAGAAGTCTAACGAAGCAGTGCTGAGCTATAAGATAAAGAGTGGGAAGCTGACATTGAAGATTGAGGAAACCGATGGGGACAACCGAATATACCAGCTGGAGGAGCTGGGACTTTTCGATGAGAAATTGTCCAGGGAATAATTTGTTTTCTGCAGGAGAGTAATGATATGGCGCTATGCTGCCTCTTTGAGGGGCCTGGCGCCATTTGTTATCAGCTTTCAGCTTACGTTTTGAAAATATAAGGAAAACCATGGAAAGGCAAAATAGAATAAAACGAAGAAAGCATCGTAGAAATATATTTATGCTTTTTATGATATTACTCCCCATTGTAATAGGGGGAGTACTTATTTGCATATTGCTTCAACGTCCGGATGACACAGAAGAAGAGGCAGCACAGTATACTGAGAACCAGGGCAGGGGAGTTATAGGGGTTCCTGTTTATAATACACCGGAAAGTCCGGATATATCAGGAAAAGAAGAAGCCGCAAAAGAAAGTGTTAAGGAAGAGATAAATGAAGTAACTGACAGGGAAGAACCGTCAGAGGAACCATCAGGAAAAGCACCAGAAGAACCATCGGAAGTACAGAGAAAGGATAATGCTGAAATAACGGAAAGGGATACTGCCAGCGATGTTACTGCAGAAAGAATATCCTCTACAGAGATACTTATCACATGGAATGGCATAAGCGACAGTGAGGAGATTGACGGACAGTACATTGTTATGCGGAGGGGTATGTCCGAAAACATAGCGTCCAATAAATGGGAAGAGTTGGCGTTGCTCCCGATGAATTATGTATCAGGAACATCCGGAGACGAGGAAGACGGGACAGAGCATGAATATACATTTGCAGATACTCTGACAATGTCGGACCCGGTGCAATATGAGTATCGAATTGATGCGAAAAGTGCGGATGGCATTTTATACATAGGTACAGAAGAAAGTACGGTGGTGGCTTCCAATGTATTGATATGCATTGACCCAGGGCATTATAAAGGGTCATCAATAGTATCTGACGAGAAATCTATGTATGGCTACGAAGAGGGAATTTTTACCCTTCAAGTGGGTCTGGCACTGCGGGAAGAACTGGCGAAGCATGGGATAAATTCTACTATGACCAGAGAAACGGACAGCATCACCATAGACAGCCATACCGATTCCGCTCTGGACAGAGGGAATATCAGCCTCAGAG
>CAQUWW010000026.1:3728-30464 GCA_948896875.1 uncultured Acetatifactor sp.
ACCATAGACAGCCATACCGATTCCGCTCTGGACAGAGGGAATATCAGCCTCAGAGGAGAATATGCTGAGGGGAGTGATCTGTTCCTGTCCATACATACAAATGCCAATAATGATAATGTAAACGGGTGCGGGACCTGGCATCAGCCATTAGAGATTAATAAGACACTGGTTATTGTCAACCAGCCGGCAAGCTCCTGTGAGAAGGCCATTTCCATTGCCAATGGGATAGGAACGGCTGTGACAGCGGCAAGCTACAGACTGGGATTGTCTTTTACGGGTCAATTTGAAGAATGCAGTACCGATTCTCTTACCGAATGGACCAGTGATTTTAACGACAGTATCAACATAAAAGGGACTGTCTGCTACAGGCTGGGCACTGACGGAGATTACTACGGCGTGCTGCGGGGAGCGGCAAACGTGGATGTACCGGGAATGATTGTGGAGCATGGATATCACACCGTGGAAGAAGTGAGAAGGCAGGCCATGACAGAAGATCTGGCGGCAGAGTGGGCGCAGGCAGATGCGGATGGAATTGTAAAGGGCCTGGGATTTCAATAATCCTGTATGCCGACAAATCAGGAATGAAAATGGCTTATAACTCAATAAAAAACAGAACTATGATACGAGGAGGATTTGAGAATGTTTTGCAAACAGTGTGGAAAGGAAATCGGAGAAGGAGTTCAATTCTGTCCTGCCTGTGGAGCAAAAGTTGACACAGGGACAGTCTCGGTGGGTGGTAACGACAAAAATTCTGCTCCAAAAGAAGGCTCTAAATCTAAAAAATGGATAGCGATTCCCATTGCTGTTCTGGTGGTAGCCGCAATTGGAGCCACTGCCGGATATCTGTGGATGCGAAATACGGATAAAAAACTGCAGGAGCAGTATAGTACAGTCGCAGATCAGATAAGTCAGGCTGATATTCCAATTTGTCAGGAAGAACTGGAAGCGCTGGAAGATTCCTGGCAGGAATTGGGCTTGTCTGACTCTGAGGAAAAAGAGGCGTTGCTGGATGAGCTGGATCAGATTGTCTCCAAAAGTCAGGAGTATACGAAACAGATTGAAGCGTGTGAAAACAAAGCCGCTTCAGCCAGGGCGGAACTACCAAAATATAATCTGTCAGAGGCAGAATATACAGCATATGAGGCGGCGATCAGCAAGCTGGAAGTTACCATAAAAGAACGTGATGTAGACAGTCTGGATGCCGGCGTAGAAGGCATGGAGCAGGCATTAGAGGAACTGGTAAAGGCAAATAATACGTATGTAAACGGAAAAATCAAAGAGTATGGCAATGTTAATTTTTCCATTGCAGAAGCCACGGACATTAATACATATAATAGCCGGCTGGAGGAGTTGAAGGCACTCCTGGAGAAAAAAGATTATGGGACAATGCCGGACATTTTTTCGGAGCTGGACGATATTTATTACAAATATATTGAACCGCAGAATTATCTCAATATGACGGTTCAACAGATAGATGTCACCGCTTATCCAAATATCCGCCTGTATCTGAGTGTTATGGACCAAAGTACAGGAGAAGTGGCTCAGGGACTGGACGGCGGTATGTTTTTCATTCGTAAAAAAGACGCGAACGGAGACTATATCAAACAGGTGGTCAAAAGTGTAAATCAGCTGGATGAAACAGAAGCGTTAAATATCGATATCGTGGCTGATGTCAGCGGGAGTATGATTGGAAATCCGTTAAATACGGCAAAATCGGTTATGACCAATTTTGTCAACAGCGTACAGTTTGGTGCGGGAGATATGGTGGAATTGATTTCTTTCAGTGACGGTGTGTATATTGAAGAGCCTTTTACCAACAATGCCAATACCCTGATAACGAAAATTAACGGACTGTATACTCAGGATATGACGGCTTTTTATGATGCTTTATATACGGCAGTTAATAAAGTGGCAGCCTGTTCCGGGGCAAAGTGCGTGATTGCCTTTACCGACGGATTGGACAATTACAGCTCCTGTACAAGCCGTGACGTGATCCAGCTGGCACAAAGATACCATATCCCTATATTTATTATAGGAATTGGATATGATAATTTTTCGGAAGCCAGAGAGATTGCGCTGCAGACCGGCGGAAACTATTATTATGTTTATGATGTCTATAATATGCAGGATATTTATCAGCAGATATACAGACAGGAAAAACAGCTGTATCTTGTGGAATTTGAGGATTCTTCGTCTGTGGACCTGTTCTCGGAGAACAGTATTGTGGCCGGCTACCATACGGCGGAATATGGCGGAGATGTGAATTACACGTATACGCCTCATACTTTGGTGAGTGTTGACAGCGCGGGATTGTTCCTGACTGGACCGGAGGCTGTGGTTGCCGCATACATGCGGGCCTTTGCGGATGCCATGACAAATCAGGATTATTCCTATATTGCATCTTATCTGAAAGCAGGCAGCCCCATAGCAGCGGCACAGGAAAAATACGTGCAGAGAGGGATTGCGGAAGTGCTGGATTCATACGAGATAGAGAATGTGGAATATTCTGATTCCGACCATTGCGTTGTGACAACAAGGGAGACTTATTTTGTACAGAAGCCTGGAGAGCCGCTGGCCCTGTTGGCGCAACGCTGCAAATACGTGGTGGAAAAGGAAGGAAATGACTGGAAGCTTTCTGATTTTGCGGAAAAGGTTGAAGTCCTGTCGAATATAAAGTATTAAAACGGAATCCATTCCTCTTTTTGCTCAATTGGCGAAAAAGATGGAATGGATTCCATTTTTGTTGCTATTTTAGGAAAAAGAAAATATAATGGGGATTGGAGAGATGGATGTTCTATTTCAAATAATATAATTAAAAGGGGATAATAATGACCGCAAGAGAAACTCTGAAGACCTTTTTTGGATACGATTCCTTCCGGCCGGGACAGGAAAGTATCATCGAAGCAATCATGGCGGGGCGTGACAGTCTTGCCATCATGCCCACAGGGGCGGGCAAGTCTATCTGCTATCAGGTTCCGGCGCTGATGCTGCCCGGCATTACTTTGGTGATATCCCCGCTGATATCCCTGATGCAGGACCAGGTGAAGGCTCTGAACGAGGCCGGGATTCATGCGGCATTTATCAACTCTTCCCTCACGGAGACCCAGATTGGCAAAGCCTTGAGCCTGGCGGCAGCAGGCGTATACAAAATTATCTATGTGGCGCCGGAGCGTTTGGAAAGTTATGATTTTACGGAATTTGCCACTGGTGCGGATATCTCCATGGTAACAGTGGACGAGGCTCATTGCATTTCTCAGTGGGGCCAGGATTTCAGGCCCAGCTATCTGAAAATCGTTGATTTCATAAATAATCTTCCCCATAGACCCATTGTCAGCGCCTTCACGGCCACAGCCACAGAAGAGGTAAAAGAAGATATTCTGTGCACGCTGCGGCTTGTAAATCCTAGTGTGACGGTGACAGGCTTTGACAGGGAAAATCTGTATTACAGTGTGGAAACTATACGCAGGAAAGAGGAATTTGTCACGGATTATATAGAAAAACATCCCCGGGAAAGCGGGATTATTTACTGTGCAACCAGGAAAAATGTGGACAACCTTTTTGAAGTGCTGTATAAAAAAGGCGTGCCAGTAACAAGGTATCATGCGGGACTTGACAATGACACCAGGAAGAAGAATCAGGAGGATTTCATATACGACCGGGCGCCGATTATGGTGGCCACCAATGCTTTTGGCATGGGCATAGACAAATCCAATGTGAGATATGTGATTCATTACAACATGCCCCAAAGTATGGAGAACTACTATCAGGAGGCAGGGCGCGCCGGCAGGGACGGAGAACCGGCCCAGTGTATTCTGCTTTTCTCGGCACAGGATATCATCATCAATAAATTCCTGCTGGAGAAGAAGGATTTCTCCGACCTGGATGGGGAGGATGCGGAATTGGTAAAGCAGAGGGATATGCGGCGGCTCCAGATGATGGAAGGTTACTGCAGAACCACCGGATGTCTGCGGAATACGATTCTGAATTATTTCGGCGAAAAAACCGTGGGACCCTGCGATAATTGTGGAAACTGCCACAGGGAATACAGGGAAGAGGATATGACCGCCGAGGCGAAGCAGATTATCAACTGTGTGGCGGAGACGAAGGGGAGGTATGGCCTGACCATCGTTCTGGGAACACTGATGGGGGCTGATCGGGCCAGACTGCGGGAACTGGGTACTGTGAATTACAGGTCATACGGGGTATTAAAGGACAGGAATGAAGCTTTGCTGCGGAGTCTGATCAGTCAGATGATTGAAGAGGGGTACCTGTACCAGACGGAAGAGCAGTACAGCGTACTGAAAATGGGAGATATCTCGCGGTTAAGAGATGAGAATACTCGTGTGATCATGCGCGTTTATGAAGAAAAGGAGCCGGATAGGAGGAGAGCTTCCCGAAAGAGAAGCACGGATGCGCTGACGGCAGCGGGGTATGATCTGTTCGAGGAATTGCGTAAGCTTCGGCTTGAGATGGCACGGGAGGAAGGACTGCCGCCATATATCATTTTTAATGATAAGACCTTGATTGATATGTGCATAAAATTACCTGAAACGGTAGATGATTTACTGACGGTGTCCGGTGTGGGTAAAAGCAAGAGTGAGAAATATGGGGACAGATTCCTGAATGCCATAGCGGCATTTGTGGAAGCCCATCCGGGTGCTGTTATCAGCATGCAGAGTCAGGACAGCCAGATGGGGAATGGCGGAAGTGGGAATGAGGATGAAGATGGAAAGCTGAACGCGGCAGGAACATCAGGTTCAAAATCTTCCAGAACAAAGAAGAAAAAAAGGTCTGCATTTTATCTTGCGGAAAAGGACGTGGAAGAGTTCCGGTATCAGGATCTGTATTATATCAGCGACATTAAAAACGAACTCAACCGTATCTGTACGGTAAGCGATGTGAAAAAAGCAGCGCTTAGCCAGATATGGGAATATCTGGTATCCCAGGGATTGACGTATGAAGACGGCACAGGCGGTGTGTTTGTCAAGAAGCCTACCGTAAAGGGTCTGGAATACGGAATCGTGATTGAAGACAAGGTGAGCTCCAGCGGCGTCCCATATAAGCTGATGAAGTATCCGCCGAAGGTGCAGAAGATGATTGTTGAGCATCTGGTGGGGCCCAGGGCAGAGGAAGAGACTGGCGATGGTTCCGTAGAGTCTGCAGAGAAGGAAGAAGCGAAGGTTTTTGACAGGGCGGAATATAATCGGTCAAAGAACCGGCCGGACGGAGCAGGAGCGGCTTGGAGCGAGGAGGAAGACGCAAGGCTGGATCAGGAGTATGAGTCCGGAATGAAGATACCAGAGATTGCCAGGCTGCACAGCAGGACATCGGGCGGCATCCGGGCGAGGCTGAAACGGCACGGGTTGATTGAGTGAGAAGGAGGCAACAATAGAATCCACGCTCTGCGAGGATTCTATTGTCATGAATAAAAAGCCGGTAATCGCTGTGCGAAAACCGGATTCTCCGTCTAAACGTGTCAGAGGAGTTAAGCTTATAATAACAAATATGGAAATAAAGTCAATAAAATTATAAATTATAAATTATAAAAACCAGGAGGAACCCAACATGCTAGAAATTGGAACAAAAGCACCGGATTTTGAACTGCCGGACCAGAATGGAAAGATGCATAAGCTATCAGACTATGCAGGAAAGAAAGTAATTCTATATTTTTATCCGAAGGACAACACCCCGGGCTGTACAAAACAGGCCTGCGGCTTTTCCGAAAGATACCCACAGTTTCAGGAAAAAGGGGCGGTGGTGTTGGGCGTCAGCAAGGACAGTGTGGCCTCTCACAAAAAATTCGAAGAGAAGTATGGTCTTGCCTTTACTCTGCTTGCGGATCCGGAGAGGAAGGTGATTGAAGCTTATGATGTCTGGAAGGAGAAGATGAATTATGGTAAGGTGTCCATGGGAGTGGTTCGGACCACATATCTGATTGATGAAAAAGGGATTATTGTCAAAGGCAACGATAAGGTAAAAGCTGCGGATGACCCGGAGAAGATGTTGGGAGAAGTGTGATGAAAATTATATTGTCACCAGCGAAGAAAATGAAAATGGATTTAGACAGTCTGGCGCCTTTGGGGGCGCCAGAGCTTGTAAATCAAGCAGAGAAAATTCTGGACTGGCTAAAGGGACAATCCCATGAAGCGTTAAAGAATCTCTGGAAATGCAATGACAGAATAGCAGAACAGAACTTTGAACGACTGGAGCATATGGACCTGTGTCATAATCTGACACCCGCAGTGCTGTCCTATGAGGGAATCGCTTATCAATATATGGCACCTGCGGTATTTGAGAATGGACAGTATGATTACATACAGGAACATTTGCGGATACTGTCCGGATTTTATGGTGTGCTGAAGCCGATGGATGGGGTAGTGCCATACAGGCTTGAGATGCAGGCAAAGGCATCTATCGGCGAATATAAGGATCTGTATGAGTTGTGGGGAAACAGATTATATAAGGTGGTTCGGGACGGAAGCAGAATAATCATAAACCTTGCATCCAAAGAATATTCAAGGTGTATCGAGAAATATCTTGAAGGGGATGATAAATACATAAGTGTTACATTTTGCGAGAAAGTGGATGGAAAGCTTGTCACAAAAGGCACATATGCCAAAATGGCCAGAGGTGATATGGTAAGGTTTATGGCGGAGGAGAGGATAGAGAATCCTGTGGATATAAAAAAGTATAACCGATTGGGCTATGTGTTCAGAGAAGGACTGTCTACAGAGATGGAATACATTTTTGAGAGAGTAAAATAGAAACTGATGAAATGCTGCATATTCATTTTTGCAGCTATGTAAATTTTGTCCATAAAAGGAAACCAGTTGTCTGATGCAAGTCAGCATGATAACATGAAAACAGATATCAGTTTTGTAAGAACAACAAACTGTTACGAAAAGATACTGCCAGATCCCAAAACCTGTAAATTGCAGAGGGATGGACTGCAGAGGAAAGATGAGGAGCATATCATGCGCATCAAAAATTTCACACGGGAGTTTATCGTAAAGGAAGACAGAGCCTTTGACAGTGCTCACGCTTCCACTCTGGTACAGACGGCGGATGGAACCATTGTCGTTGCCTGGTTCGGCGGGAGCTGGGAGAAGGCACCGGATGTGGCCATCTGGCTTTCCAGAAAGGTGAAGGGCGGATGGGAGGTACCTCGTAAAGTGGTGGATGTACGGGGAACCGCCATGTGGAATCCCGTCCTGTTCCAGAAAATGGACGGTACCATTGTTCTTTTTTATAAGGTAGGGGCTGAGATTCCCACCTGGAAGACCTGGTGCATTGAGAGCCATGACAACGGCGTTACTTTTACAGAGCCCAGGGAAATGGTGGAGGGAGACGAAACGGGCGGTCGCGGCCCGGTAAAAAATAAGCCCATCCGTCTCACTGATGGTACCATCCTGGCGCCGGGGTCCCTGGAGGGGAATACATGGGATGCTTTCGTGGATATTTCCACAGATGACTGTGCAACCTGGGAAATGAGCCAGATAGTTCCTCTACGTCGTTGCAGCATGGATTCCAGGGTGATGAATCGCCCTTATAATAAGCATTACATTTTCGGGAAGGGAGTCATTCAGCCCACTTTGTGGCAGGATAAAGCAGGGGATGTGCATATGTTTCTGAGAAGCACTTCGTCCCGCATTTTCCGCAGCGATTCCACAGATGGCGGTCGTACCTGGTGTACGGCATATGATACAGGCCTGCCCAACAATAACAGCGGCATCGATCTGGTGAAAATGAAGAATGGAGATATTGTGCTGGCCTGTAACCCCAGGGAGAATTACCCCGGTGTTTACAGAGGGCCGCGCACCCCACTGTCCGTGCTGGTATCCCTGGACAATGGGGAGACCTTCACACACTTGACTGACCTGGAGACGGAGGAGGGTATTTTCTGCTATCCGGCTGTGATTTGTAATGAGAAGTCAGAGATTCTGATGACTTATACCTGGAACCGCAGGACCATCGTTTTCTGCAAGTTTGAGTATGAGGATTGACTGTAAATATACTATACTACTTTTCGAATTGTGTTCCTGATTGAAATAAATTATAATGGTGGATCATAATTTACGGAGGTATTTATGAGTAAAAGAAATATACAGGGAAATTGTAAAGAGATTTAGCAAAATTGAGTGATAAGAATGGAATGCGGAAGGGCGGGCTGTCGTTATCGACAGGCCCGCCTCATTGCCGCCAGATTTGCCCTGGCGCCATCCATAATATAACTTACATCAAAGCCTGTGGAAATCATCCTGACACCTCTGTCATACCAGTCCCTGATCGTCTCTTCGTCCGCACTTCCCAGAGAAACTCCGGCTACCCGCCCGGCGGCGCGGATTTTCCCAATGGCATCGTCAATGATCCGGCGGATATCCGCATCCTGCGTATGGCCCAGCTTTCCAAGGGAGCCGGACAGGTCATTGGGGCCGAAAATGAATGCGTCGATTTCTTTTATGGTCAGAATACGGTCCAAATCCTGAATGGCACCGATATGCTCCAGCTGGATAAAGCGCATGAGATTTTCGTCCGCATGGGCCAGATACTCGTCATTATCGATTTCCCCGAACATATAGGCTCGCCTGGGCCCATAGCCCCGCACACCCCGGGGAGGATAGGAGGTGGCCTCCACAGCCATCAGTGCCTCTTCATAGGAATGTATCATGGGACAGATGATGCCGTCCGCGCCGGCATCCATCACCGGTTTCGCCAGTACGGCATCGTTCCAGGGAATTCGCACTATCGCATTGATCCCGGAGGCTCTGGCTCCCATCAGGTGATTCTGCAGCTGGGCCAGATTGATACAGGAATGCTCCATATCAATCCACAGGTAATCATAGTCCAGATATCCCATCATTTCGCTGACGAGCCCCTCTCCCAGCGAAACATGGGTACCGATGCAAAGCTCCTGCCGGCGCAGCTTTTCTTTCATATTTGTTTTCTGTTTCATGTTTATGCCTTTCTGCGTGTTCGCGCGTATTTGAAGTAGTAGATGAATTATGATTCTGCCCTTTTCGGAGATCTATATGGATATCCTGTTGCACGAAGCGTTTCATCCCCGGATAAGAAATGGTATCGACTATACTATATTTCTACAGTCATCCCATCCCAGGCCAGCTCCATCCCCAGCGCCTCCGCACAACCGGCCAGATATCGGTATCCGCCCGTGCCATGTGAGACATGAGTACAAAGGAAACGAGTACTGTCGCCTGTGATTCCCATGGAATTCAGCCGTTCCTGAATGAGTTTATTGTCTCTCAGGCCCATGTGATAGGTATCGGTGACGGTTTTCGCTCCCAGAGTACAGTCCATAATGACGCAGTTCAGATGTTTTCCATTCAAAAATGCGTAAGTATCTTCCGTAAGCTTGCCGGTATCCGTAGCATAGAGGACACATTTTCCCTCTGTATCCGCTATGAGATAAATCAGAGCTTCTTCTCCCGGAGCATGAATGGCAGGCAGCGGGATGACGTTGTAATTGCCTGTCTGTACCACTTCGAATGGATGTACTGCCTGCATACAGGTTGCTTCTTTTATGCCGGCTGCCTGACAGCCCTCCAGACGGGTATTTATCTTCTGTGCGACTTTTTCATTGCCATAGGCATACAGTACCGGCTCAATCATTTCCTTGCCAAACCATGCACCCCGAAATCCCAGAAGCCTCTCTTCCAGATGGTCGCAGTGGGAATGGGTGACGAAGAGATATTTTACCCGGGATAATTCAATTCCATAGAGCACGGATTTCCAGTAGGTCTCCGGCCCTAAATCGATGAGCAGATCGCGGTTAACCAACAGCTGAGATCTGCTGCGGAGCTCTCTGCCGCCCAGTTTTCGGGCTTCCATACAGTCCGGACATTGGCAGAAGGCTCCGGGAACCCCTTCCGAGGCGCCCGTACCCATAAATGTGAGAATCATGATTATTCCTCCCTACGTTCCGATGCATATATCAATATAAAGTCGAATGTTAATTCGAACACTCCAAAGATAAAACATTTTGCAGAATCCGTATTTTGAGTTCCTATCCACAAAACAGGTTCTTTCAACTTTCAATACAGGACGAAATCGTGTTCAAATGACTTGCAATATAGGTTACTCTGCCCTATCATACAAAGAAACCAGATACTTCCCCAGCTGCAGCGAGTAGGTCAGCAGAGCGTCGATGACCGGTTCCGGAACCCGCTCGGCTGCCTTGTGAGTCTCATAGGCGAATACACCCTTGTAATCAATTTTTTTCAGCATCTTCATGATTGGCTCCCACTCAATGGTGCCGTGGTAGGGCAGGAGATGGTGGTCGTTGTCCGCATAATTGTCCTGTACATGAGTGGCAATCAGACGTTTTCCCATCATTTCCAGGGCCTGGGGCTGATTCCAGCCCATCATATTGGCATGGCCGAAATCCCAACAGATGCCTACATTATCATACTGCTCCGACAGCCTGTCCACAAGCTCCATTATTTCTTCCGTTCTGGCGGCAAAGCGGTCCCGCCTGCATTTCCGTGAGGGATCCGTCTTGTCGAACATGTTTTCCACCGCCACAGACAGGCCGTAACGGGCAGCCAGCTCCAGATGTGGCTTGTAATATTCCATATTGTCTTCCAGGCATTTGCGGAAGTTGTTGTCATAAAGGTGGAATCCGGCATGGATGACGATGGCTTTCACGCCCAGCTCTCCGGCCGCCATAATAGAGCGGCGTACGATTTCCTCCGTATGCTCTCTGTCCGGGTAATCCTTATCCAGCACATTATAAAATGGAGCATGCGCCTGACTGGCGGTCATGCCCAGCTCTGCCAACAGTTCTTTCATCTCCAGAACCCAGTCGTGCCAGTTATCCGGCTCAAGTTCCTTACATTTTCCTTTCTCCGGAGTCTCCTTTTTAGTCATGCAGAAATTCAGGTCCACATCCTCATACCCGATGGCATGCAGCTTCCTGATGCAGTCGGTCATGGGAATTTCAATTCCGTCCGGGCGATGTCTGTAAAATCCTGTTGTAGTTGATAATCTCATATATTGTTTCTTTCCTTTCCGCAATCTAAATTTTTAAAATTGCCTTCTGTTCCAGCAGCTTTTCCCGTAGAACAGCTGTCTCTACATCCGCAGGGAATATATGCGCCTTCGCGGCCATGGCTGCCGCTGTCCCGGCCGCCTGTCCCACAGCCATGCAGACGTTCATGATTCTGGTAGCGCCAAAGGCCAGCGGATCCACGCTGATATCTCTTCCCGCCATCATCAGGTTATCCACACCTTCGGATACCAGGCACAGATAGGGAATTCCGAAGGGCTCTTCCACAGGGATACCTCTGGTGCCGCTTCCGGTACCGCTGTGGATGTCCAGAAAGTAACTGCACAGAGCTATAGTATCCTCCGGTACATTTCCTCTGAGACAATCCGGATAATGCAGTGTCTTCCTGCCACGGATTCTGCGGCTTTCCCGCACGCCGATTCCTGCATTTATGGAGGTCAGATAACAGTTTTCAAAGCCGGGCACATGTTCCCGGAACATATCAATCAGCGGCAGAATCTGCAGATGAGCTTCCATCTCACCTCTGCTTAAGTCACGGATATCCGAGCCGTCAAAATTCAGAAGCCGGATGGTATTTACTGCTACCTCTCCGGGAATGGGCTGGCGGATGAAGATAATGGTGTCTCTGGCAATGGGGCATTTCCCCTCTCTCTGCAGCCGCTCTACCAGATGCTGCATTCCGAAGAAGATAAAACTGGGATTACTCCTGAAAAATGCTGCATCATATCCTTCTCTCAGATTGTGCATATTCAGGCCATAAGGGAGTTCTTCCGGATGCTGCTCAATGAAATCGCAGAAACGGTTGAAGTCCACACCGCCCAGGTTGAACATCAGTGTGGGCGGCTGCAATGTATGGCTGCCTTCCTGTCCCTTGTCGCAGACCGCACCGGCCATGTATCCCAGATCACCGTCTCCTGTGGCATCGATAAAGATACCTGCAGACAGCTCCAGGGTACCCCCTTTTCCTGTGACTTCCACCGACGTAATCTTACCGTCGGTTTTCCGGACTGCGGTAAGCTCGCAGTGAAGCAGCAGCTCCACACCCGCTTCCGCCAGCATCTGGAATGCGATAATGCGGGCATAGAAAGGATGAATCATGGTGGTAGATAAGTGAAAAGGACAATAAACATGTCCTTCAGTTCCGCCCATTGCTTTCAGCCTGTCTACAAATTCCTGAGCGATGCCGCCGATTACCTGCCGTTTCTTTCTGTCGAGAAAGGCAAGGAAAGGCAGACCGCTGCACAGCTGGCCGCCGGGGTATCCGTTTCGCTCTGCCAGAAGTACTTTCGCGCCTTCTCTGGCAGCTGCAACTGCCGCCGCCAGTCCTCCGGGACCGGCTCCGATAACGACCACATCTTTATGTAGCTGTTGCATTATTTTTCTCCTAACTTATTACATATGTGACATCTGAACTGTGACTCTAATTTATATAGCTTCCAGCCATTTGAGTGCATTCAAAATGCCGTCCTGTAGTACATTTGTGGTGACAAAATCTGCCAGATTCTTAATATTCTCCACAGCATTCCCCATAGCGATGCGCGTTCCGGCGCACCGGAACATTTCCAAATCATTATTGCTGTCACCTACGGCTACCGTGTCGGCCATGGGAATCTGCAGCCAATCCGCCAGAAAAGTTATGGCGCTTCCTTTGGAGCAGCCTTTGGGAGCAATTTCCCAGAAGCCCCGGTCTCTGTCGATAAAGCTCAATTCTTCCCTGAATTGTTGCTGAAAGAGCTCCATTCGCCGTGTTTCCACTTCGTTGACAAAGAATTTATCAAAATTTCCGGCCGCCTCTTCCCAGGGGAGACAATCTGACGGATGCCTTCTCCGCATATGATCCCGAAACCTTTCTGACTGGAATTCTGTCACATTCTTTGCATAGTTATTGTCAGCGCCTTCCAGAAGGGCATCTATCCCGCATTTGTCCAGAGCAGTCATAATCCTGCGGGCATCCTCCGGAGAAAAAGTTCTGTGCAGCAGAATCTCCTCTCCGTATCTCACCATAGTACCACAGCCCAGCAGATAGCCGTCAAATTCTGCCTGCTGCGGAAGCCAGTTTCCTACCATTCGCCAGGTTCTGCCCGTATTGACGATGCAGATATGTCCCTTTGCTCTCGCTTTGCGGAGAGCTTCCTTTGTACTTTCCTCCAGAACCTGATTTCCTTTGCTGATTAGAGTTCCGTCGATGTCGAAGAAGATAAGTTTGCGCATTTTTGATTGTTGTCCTTTCAGAAGCAGATTACCCCACGGGATAAGGCAGGGGCAGTACATATTCTCTGTCCTTTGTAATGAAATGGTATCGCACTCCAAGTTCCTTCATCCAGCCCTGTACCTCTACCGTTTTCCAGGGGCCGGAATTGTAGGGCTCACCTTGCCGCTGATTATCCCAGAGCCACTGAGGGGTATTCCACAGGCAGGCTTTCGGAGATACTACTTCATAAAAGCTTTTTTTCACGCCACTCTGTCCGTGATGAGCCATCTGTACGAAATCGGCCCGCAACTCTCCGTGGGGCACCAGGGCCAGCACCCTGTCCCCGGCTTCCTCTCCCAGGTCACCGATAAAGAGAATCCGCTGTCCCTCCGCGTCCACCCTGAATACCACGGAAGAATTGTTGATGGTATTTTCCCTGATGGATTCATCCGGCACATATAGCACCTTGATTTCTATGGAATCAATGGTGAATTTTTGCCCGGTTTCAAAGGGCAGGCAAATTTCGCTGTGAGCTTCTTTAAATTCATTAAATGCACCTGTAACTTTTGCACCACGGGCGCCGGTCTCGTCATATTTTTCATAGAACTCATATGACAGGAATTTGCTGTAGATTTTTTTAACCTTCAGGGGATTTGGTCTGGAGAAAATCTCCAATAGTGCGTTCACATGGTCGGAATGGGGATGTGTCAGCAGCCATAGATCCACGGTGGGTTCGGGACCTCCCAGACGAATCAGGGTGTCCAGCAGATGCCCGGCATCCTTGGCGGTCCCGCCGTCGATGACAACAAGTTTTCCCTCCGTACTTTGTAGAACATAGGACATCATCTGTGTATGACTTTGTTCCTGAAGCATATATAATGTTGTTTGCATGTCTGTTTACTCCCTTTATCTTTTTATGTGGCTGCATCGAACCGTTTTATTCGGTTTCTTTATCTATGTTGTCGTCATCCTGCCGTACTTGTTCCCTGTATTTAGCAGGGCTGACTCCCATGGTGTTCCTGAATTTTTTGGTGAAACTGGCCACATCGAAATACCCCACCTGTTCCACAATGTCCTTAATCTTCAAGTCGGTGTCCCGCAAAAGGCAGCAGGCTTTCTTAATCCGTCGTTTGGTGACATATTCCAGGAAATTCATGCCGGAACATTTGCGGAAAAATCGACTCAAATAAGAGGAAGACAAGCTGAACTTCTCTGCCAGTCCGGAGAGGCTGATATCATTATCATCATAATGAGCATCCACATAGGCCAAAATATCCTGATAAAGTTCATTGCTTTCCTGAACCTTTCGGAATTCTTCATAATGATAGATACCGGAGCGGCTCTTTTCCTGCATGCTGTCTCCTACGGCGAGAGCCTCCAGATAAGATGTGCTGATACCATTTAAATCCTCGCAACAACTGCCTACGGCAAGCAGCCAATCCAGATCTGTTTTACCGGTTATGACACTATACAGGGCTGTGATTTTCTCTTCCAGGGGGGGCATCTCCAGGGCAGTATTCCACAGCAGAGTCAGGCAGCCATTATTTTCAGGGAGTATTAATACATATAATCCTGGAAGATCCTGCTCCTCTATGAGCGATTTTGCCATTTCCGCCTGATTTGTTCTTGTGGGTGACATACAATACAGCACCATAACCAAAGAGCAGGCTTCATGAAATTCAATTCCCTGAACTGCCAGTGTCTCCTGAGCATGTTCTGCGCTTACCGCTCCCAGCAGCAACGCTTTCAGGACACTCTTAGAATACATTTCCTTATTTTCTTCCAGCTCTCTTGTAATACTTTTATTCATTTCTGCAATTCTGGTAACTGAGATATGGAGATGCTCCCACTCTCTTTTTCTACCCATTTTCAATCCCATACCATCCGGAATATTCTGCTTTTCATAAGAGACAGGTTCCAGAATGCTCCATAATTTTCTGATGGGTCGATACATCCTGAAGGCCAACACGATACCAAACAGGATACATAAGACCAGGAGTACGGTAATAATGGCAACTACTTTGTTCTCGCTTCGCACATATTTCAGAAAAAACTGTGGTCTGGGGATTACGGCAATATATTTCCACCCTGTAGTCGGGGCTTTTCCCATAATGATAAAGCAGGAAATACCGTTGACTTTTCCTGTATGAATTCCCGGCTCTTTATAATTATCTGTCAGCAGTTTCAGCGTTTCGGCGGAAAAGGCTGGACCCTTTTCCAGACCGAATTGCAGCTGCCCGCCGCTGTCAAAAAGATATATGTTTTCATGGTACTGTTTGTCTGAGATATCAAGCATGTTGGTGAAATAATTGGATTCTACCAACCCTATCACAGAACCCAGGGGATGCACTCCGGAAGTTACCCACGGGTAAGTAATGGCAATGTATTCCTTTGCATCATATTTTTTGACCAGGTACCCTCCGTTTCCATTGACACTGAGAGCAAAAGGGCGGCCTTCTGTGATATATCGGTCGAAATCCTCTCTGTTCTCATTCCCCTGTGGACGGTAGCCGGCATTCTTGAAATTTTCCACAGAGATAACCCCGGTTCCGGAATATAGATTATCCTCACTGTTAATATGCAGATACATTTCATCGAAAAAGCTTACCTGAGCATGATAAATGGCCAGCTTTCGAATGGCGAGGATGGTATCATAATTATTGGCATTCAGAACATATGGTGTTACATCAGGATCTGTGGCAATCTGAATCGCTACCTGTCGGAAGCTTTTCATGTCGTCATCCATGTTCTGTATGGCCTGACGGAGAGTATATTCCTGGGAAACCGCATAAGCTGATTCCATCTGCCGAAGTCCGTTAGACAGAAAGATTCCTGTCAGCAGAAGAAGGGGCACAAGGATAAACGCCACAAGAGATGCAATATATGAAATGAGTATCCTGGACTGCCTGTTCCTGATTTTTCTGCCGAGCATGATTTCCTCCTGTCATTTTCCTGCAATACATACAGGAAGAGTGGGATGATACCCCGCGTCTTCCTGCAATTCATGACAATAGAATTCTCGCAAAGCGGGAATTCTATTGTTGTGTTACTGATTCTGTAAAATTTCAATCCTCTTATTTTGAAGCAGCCCAGCGGTCATATGCTGTCTGGAGAAGCTCCACATACCGATCAAGCTTTCTGTCATTGAGTCCTTTGATATACTCGTCCCATGTGGCATCGATATCCAGATCTCCGTTGATCATTTTGGACTCCATAGTCTCCTTGTAGTTCCGAAGGTCTGTTTCCAGAAGACTGATTTCATCATTTTCTTCCTGTGTAAACTTAACGGTTCCAGGCCAGCCTACCTTCAAATAATCATACAGATTCGTCATAATATCTGTGGTGAGGCGGCTGTTGTTTGTAACGGCTTCATCTTCTGTAAGTACGTAATCCTCTTCTTTATAAATGGTGGTGGAAGTCAATGCAAGTGTCTGACCCATAGGGAAGTAATTGTTGCCCGGGGTAACCTCGGCATCTCTCCACTGCCCTACTTTTTCGTACTTCTCCTTATCCCACTCATTTTCTACTTTTACGGTACCAAATCTGTCGACTTCACCCAGCCACCAGCCGTATTCGGGATTTGCCGTAAATTCACCCTTAGGCACGCCGCGGACAATTGTGTACGTTCCTTCTTCGGAATAGAACCAGTCGGCCATGGCAATCAGCTTTTTGATGACAGCTTCGTCTGTTACCTTGTTGGTGATGACCAGTCCGCCGTTGAACTGCATATCCTTGGAAGGCCACATTTTCTCACTGTTAAATTCGCTGGTGAAGGGCTCAAGACCCCGGAACTGTATGGACACATTGATATCCGGAATATTCATCCAGGAAGCGTAATCTGTGAAAGCACCATACTTGTCTTCCGCCTGTTTTGCTTTCCTCTGCTCTGCGGTCTGAGTGAAGTATTCCTGATCCAGGAGTTTCTCGGAATACAGCTTGTGCATGTATTTCAGGAATTCCTTATAGTTTTCATGTGCCGGAATATAGAATACTTTTCCATTCTCGTCTACCTGATAGTCTGCTCCCTTGGCATCACCCAGGAAGCCGAAGCCTGCCAGAATAGGAATAAAGGCACTGTAGTAGAAAGAGTCTTCTTCCTTGTAGGAACCACCCAGGGGAATCTCGTCGGTGGTATCACCATTCTGATTGGGGTCGCCGTCACGCACTGCCACCAGGTAATCATAGAACTCATCCAGAGTCTCGGGCATTTTCTCAATTCCCAGTCTTTCCATCCAGGTCTTGTTGATAAACCAGCGGTTTTTCGCCATTTCACGAGGATTGGCTGTGTAGCCTCTCAAAGAATAAATATGTCCGTCAGGGAAAGTCATACCTGCCAACAGGTCTACATTATCATTCTCCATTGCGGCATACAGATTGGGCATGGTTTCCTTGGAGATATAATCTTCCAGAGGAAGAAGTAGACCCTGTGCTCCGTAAGTAGCAAGCTCCGTATCTGTCAGGTCATTTAAGAATACCATAGGAAGGTCGCCTGTGGCAAATGCCAGACTTTCCTTTTCTGACCATGCATCCTTTATAATCTGGTCTACCTTAAATCGAATACCGCAGGTTTCCTCGATTTTGTCCATCAGCCAGTAATCATTCCAGTCGCCCTGACCGGATTTGGTGGCCACCATCATGGTGACTTCAACTACTTCATCGGACGCAGCGTCTTCTGCTTCGCTGCTTTCTTCTGCAGAGCTGCTCTCGGAGCTGCCGGAATTGCTTTCTACAGAGCCGTTTCCGTCTGCCGGGGTTGAACTGCCGGAATCGTTGTTCCCGCAGGCTGCCATGGACAGAATCATTGACCCCGCCAGAAGTGCCGCCAACAATTTTTTCTTCATAAAACTACCTCCTACTTATGCTAAAATGTGTATAGTTGCTAACCGGACTGATGATATATATTATGCCCGGGTAAAACCTGTTACTATCATAGTTCCTGTTCCCGGCTGTTACCCCTTCACGGAACCGATCATGACACCCTTTACAAAGAACTTCTGCAGGAAAGGATAGATGATCAACATGGGCAGGGAAGCCACTACAATAAGCCCGTATTTCATACTCTGAGCCATTCTTGCCCGTTCTATCATGGATTCCAGCTCATCGCTGTTCACGTCGATAGCCTGATTCAGCACCAAAATCTCTCTCAGGAAAATCTGAAGGGGCTGTTTGTTTTTGTCCTTCAGATAAATCAGTGCGTTGAAATAACTGTTCCAGTGCCCCAGCCCGTAATAAAGGCTGAGAATCGCGATAACCGGCTTGGACAGCGGTACTATAATCCGGAAAAAGGTTCCGAAGTCATCACAGCCGTCGATTCTGGCGGATTCCTGCAGTTCCCCGGGGATACTTCCTGCGATAAAGGAACGGGTGATGATGACATTGTACATGGATACCAGTCCCAGCACCAGCAGAGTATACCACTTGTCGTATAAACCGATGTTGTTGACCACGATAAATTTAGTGATCATGCCGCCGCTGAACCACATGGTGAACATCATATACAGAGTAATGAGCTTTTTCCCATATAAATCCTTTCGGGACAGCGCATAGCCTGCCATCATGGTGACCACCAGATTCAGAATGGTTCCCACCACCGCATAGAAGAGACTGTTGCGGTAGCCGATCAGCACCCAGCTGTTTTTTAATATCTGCTTATAACCTTCCAGGTTGAAGCCCTTGGGAAACAGAAGCACTTTTCCGCTGTTGACCGCCGTAGGATCGCTGATGGAGGCGGAGAGCACAAAGAGCAGCGGGTACAGGGCAATCAGACCGAAAAACAGCAGCAGAATGTTAATTGCCCAGTTGAACACCCTTTCCATGCCTCTTTCCCGGATTTTTGAAGGCTGTGTCTTTTCTTTCATTCATGTTCCTCCTGAATATTTCCTAGAACAAACTTGTCTCGCTGACGGCGCTGGAAATCTTGTTCACGATCAGCAGCAGAATACAGTTGATAACGGAATTAAATATGTCAATGGAAGTGGTATAGCTGAATTTCGCTCCCAGCAGACCTGTCTTGTACACATATGTGGAAATGACTTCCGACACAGGCAGGTTCAGGGAATTCTGAAGGAGGTATACCTTCTCAAAGCCCAGGCTCATCATCTTGCCTACTTCCATAATCAACAGAATAATAATGGTAGGAGCGATACCCGGGATGTTAATATGTATGATTCTCTTGAACCGGGAAGCACCGTCCACGCGGGCCGCTTCATGCAGGGAAGGGTCAATTCCTGCCAGGGCCGCCAGATAGATGATGGAGGACCATCCGGTGGTTTTCCAGATTTCCGAAATGATGTACACCGGTCGGAACCAGCTTTCCTGCCCCATGAAATCGATGGGCTGGCCTCCCAGCGCCTGAATCAGGGTATTGATAACGCCTGTGGACGGAGAGGTGAAGCTGATAATCATACCGCACAGCACAACGGTGGAGATGAAGTGGGGCGCATATGTCAGATTCTGTATTATCTTCTGAAAGGATGCATTGCGTGCTTCATTCAGGAGCAGTGCAAGGAAAATAGGAAAAGGAAAACAGAACACCAGCCGCAATACATTCAGCATCAGAGTATTTCTGATAAGAACGGAAAATTGCGGTGAGGTCACAAAATACTTAAAGTGTTTCAGACCCACCCAGGGGCTCCCGGAGAATCCCAGCCCCGGCAGAAAGTCTTTAAAAGCAATCTGCATTCCATATAATGGCATATAGTCAAATACAAACAGATAAATCAGTGCCGGAAGCAGAAGTACATATAACTGCCAGCTGTGACGTATTCCCTGTCCGAATGACATGCCTTTTTTCTTTGCGACGGCTGTACCGCCTTTTGTCTTTGCCATCTTTTTCCTCCTGTTTCGATTTGGTCAATGCGTACATTAACCATAGTTTATTGTGCTTTTTTTGTAAATATTTCATTTTTTCAGGTAGGCTATTTTTGACAAATTGTGCTATTTGCACAAAAACTCATATAATTTTTGCCATGATTATATGGTATTGCCAGAGATTTTTGGTATTTATTTTCTCGGGTGTTTATATGCCCTATACCAAGAAGATCGTCTCATAAAGGAGATACGTACCGGGAAATTTCATTACATATGGCATCTGCCAGCTCCCCGGGAGTGGAACAGAAGAGCTTTACGAAATCTTCCTCAAACTGCTCTCTCAGAGTAGCTCCGGACAGCATGGCACAGAAATCTGCGCCTGCATTCCGGGCAGTTTCCTGGTCCACCAGACTGTCTCCCACATACAGCACGTCTGCCACCGTCAACCCCAGCTTCTCCAGGATGGAGAATAAACCCTGGGGATCCGGCTTAGGCGCCGGCATTTCATCCGCGCCAAAAATCACATCAAAATATTGGGTCAGGTTATACTTATCCAGAGAGGCCAGTATCAGGTCCTTAAGCTTCAAAGAGAGAATCCCCAGCTTCATCCCTTTTTCCTTCATCTGTCTCAGGCTTTCCTCCAGACCTGGGAAAAAGGTGGTCCTTTTGCACATTTCCTGTCTGCAGACGGCGCGGTAGTATTCTCTTATGGTGAGAATCTTATCCATATCAGTTTCCTCCGTGAGAAAACGGAGCATGTCCACCTGTGTGTGTCCAATCATGGTAACGACCTGTTCATAAGGCTTTTCAGGATATCCAAAATGCTTTGCCGTCTGATTCAGAAGGGATACGATAATAGGGCCTGTGTCCGCAATGGTCATATCATAGTCAAATACCAGCGCTTTGTACTTTTTTTCCGGATTTTGCATATTTCCTCTCATTCCGCCGCGTGAGCGGCACTTTCCACTTTTGGCTCTGCGTAACCGTTCTGTGATATCTTCCGTGATTTCTCATTTTTTGGAGGATAGCAGAAGTAGTGTGTATAAACCATAGATTATTGTGGGCTTTTTGTAAATATTTCTTTTTTTCGGTATGTTGTTTTTGACTAATTATGCATTATATACAATTTCGAATGTTGAATTTTGTGGGAAATATATAAGGCATTTTTGGTGGTTTCTTGTATTTGTATTCTGGCAAGGGAAGAGATTTTAAGGTATAATGAAAAAGGTTCGGCGTGTGTTGACACTAATGTGTGAATGGAAGAGGAAGAATGAATATCAAATACATAGAGAAGCCAGAAGAGATAGAACTCGAATTAAAACCTTATAATGAATTAAATAATGCCGGAGAGTACGATATTGACAGGATTATTTTCGATTTAAATAGTAAAATTGATATGCTGTCAAGTCAGGCAGACCGGCTTGACTACATCGTTGCCATAGCAAGCGGAATTGTGTGCGGAATGATGGATATTCTGTGGATCGGCGATTTTGATTTAAAGCGTGGTCGGGAAATTGCCAGCGATAAGGTGGATAATTTTGTAAAGAAAACAGCAAAAATGTTGGGATGTAAGAACTCAGATGATTTGAGTACGGCCGTTAAATTTCTGGAGAAAAAATTTCCCCTTGCGAGTGACGGAAATACACCGGATTTTGGAGGTGGATTACAACATCATCTGAGAGATTTTGCACATCATCCTACAATTGTAGGGCTGATTTTCTCACTGCTTACGCAGTTTTCAGGCAAGTCTTACGGAACGGATGTGAATGGTGTGTTTCTGATAGTCAATGTTCCGGAAGAAAGTAAGATTATTATAGGGAAAGATATCCCGGAAAAGATATTCATGGGAACCATTGTTTGGTTTTTCCACCTGGTGAGTGATATGGCAGGTTCCGGGGCAACAGCAGGTTTATCAGGAGGGACAGGCATTCCAGGACCGTTGTTGGCGTTGGCTAAAGAAATATCTGCCATTCCTATATTTAAAAACGTTAAGGTAAAGGGAGATTCATTTTCCATATTTTTGTCAAAGTTGTTTAATGGCACGTTGCTGGCGAAACGTGATAAGAACGGAAAAATGATAAAAGATTCCGTTTTGAAGATGGATTTGCGCGGGGAATTAGGTTTAGGCGTGGAACTGGCCAGACAGGCGGTGCCGGTTGCGGCAAATGAATGCATTGTACGGGGATTCTATTTTATTCGCCGTCTGGCCATGGAGATGAGGAGAAATCAAATCCGGTCTCTGGAGGATATGAAATCTATTGACTGGGAGGCTGTGAAACAGGCAGATAATCCCACCATTTCCCGGATGCTTACCGTTGCCACAGGAGTCTTTACCGGTCTTGACATAGGGGAAGCGGTGGTATCTCAGAAGTATTGGGTTTCTATTAATTACGTAGGGATAGGGAGATTTGCCGTTGCAATCGGGGAAGATATAGGCTGTTGTCTGAAAGCCCGGAATGTTAAGAAAATTAAAAATATGTATGAAAACATCAGACAGAATATATATAGAAAAATGGATAATGACATTTATGAAAGAGTTGGTAAGGATATGGATATAGATAAAATGGGATTGACACAGGAACAGACGGAAATTCTTTATAATATGGAATATTATAAGACGTTAAATGACATTAATTGTACAAAAGTACTGATTAGGAATGATTTCATCAAAGAATTAAAGCAGGAGTGGCTCGAAGAATGGAAGCAGTATATGTCCAGAGGGTTTGCGGGGTTTTTGCAGATAGAGGGCGCTGAATTACACTGGTATACACAGTATGATTTAATTAGAAAGATAACGGAGTGTGAACCCAAAGGGACCTGGTTTCGACTGGCGTTGCTGGAAGCCATGATTTTTGAGCCGTATTATCCGTTGAGCCTGGAAAAAGACAAAAAGGGAAATGATATACCCGGCAGAAAGTACCAGAAGTTGCAGAATGTGTTGAATGGCTTCCAGAAAAGTGAGGGTGATAAGTATCTGGATACTGTTTTTGCCGGCATGTTTTGTGAGCCGGGATATGTGAAGAGACTTCGTAAGTGTTATGATAAGTGTATGAGAGAACTGAATGAAGTGACAAAAACGGTAATCACATCGCTGTCTGTTACGGCCGTAATTGCTATAATAGTCGTTGCTACGGCAGGTGCCTTCGCACCAGCGATTGCCACAACGTTAGTAGGGTCGAATTTTGCCGGTTTAAGCGGCGCTGCGTTGACCAATGCCTGTCTTGCCTATCTCGGCGGCGGGGCCATAGCGGTCGGCGGTGCCGGAATGGCGGGAGGAACAATGGTAATTGTAGGCGGCGGGGCAATGCTTGGTTTGGGAATGGGAGCCGGGGTTGGCGGTGCCGTGGGAGTTGCCAGCTTGTCCGGGAAAAAGAACATCATTATGCAGTCGGCAAAACTGCTCGTTTCCGTGAGAGAAATCTTTTTAAACGATGAACACGACCTTGCATTTTCGAACAGTGTCTATGAAAAGTATCTGGAAAATATTATGGAAATTGAGAAGGGGCTTGTAGAACTGAAGCTTCAGGCCGATGTTGCTAAAGGCGATGAGAAAAAGAAGCTAATGGAGAAGATCAAGAAAGCGGAAGAATCTGTGGAAGCCATGAAGATCGCGCGTAAGAGTATGTTAAAGTTTCATACATCATTTGCGGCTGGCATGGCAGAGGATTAATTTTCAGTGGAGTTAGCCGCACAGACAAGGTTGAAGATTTTTATTGTTTATTGAAGAGCTATAATGGAATCCAAAACAGGATTCTATTATCAAAATTTTATAACGGAAAACAGGAGAAAAACACATGAATATCAGCAAAGAAATATCAGCCAGTGAAGATGAAAAAAACCTGGCGTGGGAGGAAATTCATACGGAGCACATCGTACAGGACGAGTGGATTGACTTTCGACGGTCCTCTTATCGATTTCCGGACGGAAGTGTGTTTGAGCCATTTTACAGCTATAGCCGCCGGGATTATGTGGTGATTGTGGCATCGGATGAGGAAGGGAAATACCTCTGTGTCAGGCAGTTCCGGCAGGGAATCCGTGAGGTGACGACGGAATTTCCCGCAGGCGGTATTGAACGGAAGGACGGGAAGGCCGAGGATGCACTGGAGGCAGCCCAAAGGGAGCTGCTGGAAGAGACAGGATATGTATCGGATCATTGGACACAGCTGCTGACAGTACCGTCCAATGCCACACTGGCGGATAATTATGCATATATTTTCATGGCGGGAAAATGCCGCAGGGCCGCGGAGCAGAGTCTGGATGAGACAGAGTTTCTGCATGTCAGGAGATACTCTGTGGACGAGATAGAGAAAATGATTGAGCAGGGTGAATTCCAGCAGGCGGTACACATTATGGCCTGGCTGCTGGCGAGGCGGCGGGAAGCAGGAGGACCAAAGAATGCGTGAAGAGGCTTTTAGCTATATAAAAAAGAAATACAAAACCACGCCGGAGTACCCCTGGGCAAAGGACAATACCAGTGCTGTCTTCCGTCACAGTGACAACAAAAAGTGGTTTGCGCTGGCCATGTGTGTAGGCAGGAATAAACTGGGACTTTCCGAAGAAGGAGATGTGGATGCGCTCAACCTGAAAATAGACGATATGATGCTGCGGGATATACTGACACAGGAACAGGGAATTTTTCCTGCGTACCACATGAATAAGCAGCATTGGATTACAGTGCTTCTGGACGGCACAGTGGAAAAAGATAAAGTCTGCGACCTGATCGATATGAGCTATGCCGCCACCGCGTCGAAGAAAAAGAAGGAAAAAATCCGCCCGCCTAAGGATTGGATTGTTCCGGCGAATCCAAAGTTCTATGATATTATACACGCTTTTGACAAAGCGGAGGTAATCGATTGGAAGCAGGGCAGCGGTATGAAGACCGGCGATACGGTTTTCCTGTATGTGGCGGCTCCGGTATCGGCGATTCTCTATCAGTGCAAGGTGATGGAGACAGATATCCCTTACAGGTATCAGGATAAAAATCTGACAATCAGTAAACTGATGAAAATTAAACTTTTTAAAAAATATGATTCCGGAAAGTTTACCTTTGACAGACTGAAAAAGGAGTTCGGCATTTATGCGGTGCGCGGGCCCAGAGGGATACCCAACAGCTTAAAGTATGAGCTGAATCTGTGAAGGAAAGGCGGGAGTATGTCAGCTTTTAACGCTGCGCTGCAGGTCTGAACATCCGGGAACAGGCAACCTCTCATTTTTACAATAAATCAAGTATGAAATTCCGGCCGTTATAAATTCTGTGATGCAAAATGCCCACCAGACACCTTCTGCTTCCAACGCTCTGCTCAGCAGAAAGGATAACGGTATAATGATTATAAGATAACGCAGAAGGGAAATGCAAAGAGACGAGACCCCTTTTCCCAGTCCCTCCAAAGCACCGGAACAGGTAACCGATACTGCTGATATTACGAAGCCAAGGCTGATAATACGCAACGCCTTCACACCATTGGCGAGTGTCTCCGGCTGGTTGGTAAACAGTCCCATCAGCCATGCCGGAACAGTCCAGGAAAGTACCATTCCCACCGCCATGACACCGGCTGTGAGCGCCAGAGTGGTATGGAAGATTTTTCGCACTCTTAATTTTTCTCCTGCCCCGTAATTGTATCCCATCAACGGCCGAATCCCCTGGATGATGCCGTTGGCTGTCAGGTAGATAAAGGTCTGCAGCTTATAGTAGACGCCCAGCACAAGAACATATTTGTCAGAAAATTCTGCCAGTATCCCGTTTAGTACTGAAATCAGCAGTGACGGCAGTGCCAGATTCAGCGTCGCCGAGATACCGATGGAATATAGTTTTGCCGCTATGCTTCGATTGGGACGGAAGGCATTCCTCTTTATCTTTACTGGAATGGAAGCCGTTTTGTAGAAGATCAGATATACGGCAAGGGTTATCACCTGCCCGATGCCGGTGGCATAGGCGGCTCCCGCAATTCCCATAGCCGGAAATACACCTGCGCCGAAAATCATCAGAGGATCCAGAATAATATTTGCCACACAACCGCACATCATACTGAACATGGATATCTTCATTTTCCCCACTGCCTGAAAAAGCTTTTCAAATACCAGACCGGATGTGATAACCGGCGCAAACAGGAAAACCCGCCTGGAATATTCCAGCGACATGGAAATCACATTCTCATCTGAGGAAAACAAATACAGAAATCCAGGCATGGCCGCCGTACATGCCAGGGTCAATACAATCCCGTGAAAAAGATTAAGCAGCAATCCCTGTGTCGCGGCTTTATCCGCATTTTCCTGGTCTCCGGCCCCCAGGTACAGTGCGATGACAGCATTGATTCCAATGGCAAAGCCGATGGCGATTGCATTTATAATATTCTGCACAGGGTAGACCAGGGCCAGAGCCGTCATGGCTTCTTCATTTAATTGCGCCACAAAATAGCTGTCCACAATGTTATAGAGCGCATTCACCGCCATGGATATTACCATTGGCGTGGACATGGACAGCACAAGGGGCAATATCTTCTTTTCCTTCATAAAAGTCTGTTCCATAAAGTATTTTTCCTTTCTGTGTCGCTGAATCTTCCTGGCATATAAACAAATCTGAACCGAATGAGAAAATCTGCTAATCGAATAGGGGAATGCTTTTCTCCCCTACTTGCCGCGCGGCCCGCATGCCGCCTTAGCGGCAAACTTCCATGTGAAAAACTTGCATATATGGTTTTTCACATTTATGCGG
>CAQUWW010000027.1 GCA_948896875.1 uncultured Acetatifactor sp.
GAGCGCGCAACATTCGCATTGTTGAGGCCGTGGGTTCGAATCCCATATGCTCCATTTAACAAACTAAGCCAAAAGAGCCGCAGACTCCGAGATTTTCCTGTAAAATCAAGGGTTTGCGGCTCTTTCCCAGTGTCAGCAGTTCACAGTCAGCATACCGATCTCCCGATCGGCCAGCGTCTGCAGGTCATCCACTCGCATTGCATTTTCCCATCCGTTGGGCCCGTTGGAAAATGCATGTACTCCCAGAAATTCCATCCGCCGGCAATTCTTTATATATGTGGCATAAGGATAATTGACCTCAAAGCTCTGCATCCGATATTGATACAGATTGGCGAATGTGATGTCCATACAGTCCTGACAGAGTAAAGACAAGGTATATTCATCTTCATAGGCTTCCTCAGTCTGCAGAGAAATCAGTTTCCAGTTCGCCGCTCTTTCCAGAATCACTTCATGATCCCCATGATGTTCCACACTCATCAGATAGATTTTTCCGGGGTTTAC
This sequence comes from uncultured Acetatifactor sp., assembly GCA_948896875.1. Lineage (GTDB taxonomy): Bacteria > Bacillota > Clostridia > Lachnospirales > Lachnospiraceae > Acetatifactor. Next base: position 502 of record CAQUWW010000027.1, read on the forward strand.
CGTATCTGAAATGTACAGGCCGGTACGGGAATAGCGGTCATGAGACCAGCTGTTTTTGAATATGCCGCTTCCGCCGTGAACCCACAGGGTATGATGACGCAGGAAACCCTTGCGGAGTTCTTTTTTTCCGATCTCTATGGAAAGCTCCGGCTTTTCAGCATCCACGCTTTCTTTTCGGGAAAATTCTTCTGCGTCACAGCAGAACATACAATCCTCTAACAGCGAATCCAGCGCGCCCATCCATTCCATGGTGACCGCACCCGGATTATGTCCGGTCTGGAAGGAGAAGCCGCTGATGTGATTGTGCCCGCCTTCAGGGATGACAAATAGGGACACTGGCCGAGCCTCACTGTCAAAGCCCGCCACATGATCAGGCAGGAAGAAAGTAGTAGTGCCGGGATGCAGGGCTACCAGGGATGTGTTTTCCCGTAATTTCACGGTTCGGCTGATACGATAAATACCCTGTGGAAAATAAATGGTATCAGCACTTTCCACAGCGGTGAGAATGGCTTCCGTATCATCTGTGACGCCGTCTCCTACCGCACCAAAGGAGCATACATTTGTCCATTCTGACGGGTCTGGTTCTGCCCGATAATCCGGTTCCGGCACAGCTGTCCATGCTGCTTCCTTTATCTCAAATTCGTACTGAAATTTACGGCGAAGCTCCCGGTTGTCCGCCTTTACACCAAAGCCTATGCGGGTCTGAACGGAATAACAGGGATACTCGGAGCGGATTGGCGGTTCCATGAAGAAATAGACAAACTGGTAGCCAAAGCATTCCAGGAACATGGGAGCATTCCGGCATATAGTTCCCGTGACGTGGAGCCAGTTATTCACATTGCGGACCCAGCCCATGCTGACGACTGCAGTGGAGATATCCTCCGCCCGACAATCTTCCATATATAGCCGCTCCGTTTCATTCATGGGAACATCATACAATTCCTTATTGGGCACATAGACAGCCCAGGGCATATTCCGGAACAGATTCCTCACCAGCGTCAGTCCGGTACGTCCGCTCATGATACCGGCCCGGCGCTGGCCTTCAAAGACGCAGTCCCCCACATAGAACTGCCATCCCGGCGCGGTATAATAACCGATGATCCCATAGGTCCCACCGAAAAAGCGACAGCGTTCGACCTCGTTTCCCACATATTCTACGGCCGCCTTACCGTCTCCAATGTAAAAGTCACAGTCTTCCAGAGAACAGAGCTGGGCAATGTGATACCGCACTGCCACCGCGCCGGCATTTCCAACGCCCAGGTCGATATCCAGGTTACGCAGAGCAGTGAAAAAGGAACATTCGTTGGCATCCCGCAGGAATTCTCCTTCTGCAGGCTTCACATTCCGGCAGAAGAACAGCCAGGAAGACAGCGGTCCCTCGAAGCCTTCCGCATGATCTTCCAGGAAGAAGACGGGACGTTTCTCGCCCACACCGATGAGCCGGATTCCCCGCCATAGATTGATGCTGCCACAGAGCTTATATTTCCCTTCCGGAATAAAGAGAATTCCGATGGTGAAGCGTCGTTCTACTTCGTCGATAGCGCGTTGCAGCGCCTGAGTATTATCACCGATTCCGTCCGGAAAAGCACCGAAAGCCTCCGGTGTGAATACCAGGGCTTTCGAATCCTCCGGAATTGTCTTGAAAACAGAAATTCCATATTCCATATATATTTGTCCTTTCAATCAAGTCTTCTTAATCTTATCCCTTTAATCCGGAAGTGGCAATGCCTTCCACGAAATACTTCTGTGCCGCGAAGAAGAGAATGAACAGCGGGGTCACGGAGATAAAGGAAATTGCCATCAGTTTTCCCCAGTTTACCACAGATTCAGAGTCCAGAGACAGACGCAGAGCCAGGGAAATGGTGTAACGGGACCCTGAATTAATGAAGATCAGGGAGTTAAAGTAATCATTGTAAGTCCACAGGAACTGGAACAGCGCTGCGGAGAACAAAGCCGGTTTCATCAGCGGAAGCAGGATGGACACCAGAGTACGGAAGGTGCCGCAGCCGTCGATGTAAGCAGACTCATCCAGATCTCTGGGGATACCGCGCAGGAACTGAATCAGCATGTAGACAAAGAAAGGATAACAGGCCAGGATGGCCGGTGCGTAAAAAGGCATGTAATTGTTAATCCAGCCCAGCTTGCTGAACATTGTGTATCTTGGCACAATGATGATGGCGTTGGGCAGCATCAGGGTGGAGATCAGCAGGGCAAATAAAATATTCTTCCCCGGAAATTTAAAGCGGGCAAAGCCATAAGCCACCAGACAGCTGGATACAATAGTGAAGATTACGGTAGGCAGTACCAGCAAAAAGGTATTGATAAAATAAGTGGCATAAGTTACCTTGCCGCTGCCGTTCCAGCCATCAATGAAATTCTGGAAGCTGAAGCTTTTTGGCAGCAGTTTGATACTGTTGAAAATTTCATCGTTGGTTTTAAAGGTGGCGAAAAACATCCAAACGATGGGATATAACAGTATAATTCCTATCAGGACAATGACAAGATAGGTGAAGAACATATTATGTTTTCTTTTACTTTTTAAAGTCATAATTTATACGCTCCTTTCCCATATCACTCGTCCGCATAGTGAACCCACATTGACGATGAGCGGAACAGTAACAGTGTCACTACCATAATGATGACAAACATTACCCAGGATATAGCACTGGCGTAGCCCATCTTAAAGTAGGAGAAACCTTCTTTATAAAGCTTCATGCCCAGCACATAAGTGGACTTCAGGGGACCGCCGTTGGTAATGACGAAGGCGGAGGTGAAGTTTTGAAGCGCCGTTATGGTCTGGTTGATCAGGTTGAAGAAGATAATGGGCGTAATCTGCGGGATGGTAATCTTGAAAAACTGCTGTACCGGCTTTGCTCCGTCGATAGCCGCCGCTTCATACAGATCGGCAGGCACATTCTTCAATGCGGCAAGGAACATGACCATGGAAGAACCAAACTGCCAGATTTCCAGAGCACAGATGGTAGGCAGAGCAGTTTTGGGATTTCCCCAGAACTGTATATTTGGCAAATGCAGCGCTGACAGTAATGCATTGATAACGCCATTGTCCAGGAAAAGCAGCTTCCACAAAATAGCGGTAGCCACACTTCCACCAAACAGAGAAGGTATATAGTAAAGGGTACGAATCAAATTGATTCCCTTGATATTCCGATTCAGAAATACTGCCACGGCCAGGGCCATAATCAGCTTTCCGGGTACGGTATACAGCGTATAGGTGATGGTAACCTTCAGAGAGTTGGTAAACTCTGTATCGGTAGTAAACAGACTGATATAGTTTTTCAATCCGGCCCAGACCGGTTCGCTTGTAATCTGATAGTCTGTAAAGGAATAATACAGGGAGCTTACAAATGGATAAAGCTGCAAGAGAGAAAATCCCAGAAGCCAGGGCAGGAGATAGAGAAATGCCTGATAATCTCTTTTGCGGTATGCGGAAGTACGGACTTTTGTCTTTGCTTTCATGAGACTCCTTTCCGGCGTGTCGTGCCGACTATGTAAAAAGGGCTGTAGCCTCGTACAGCCCTTTCTTTTAAGATTTATTTCTGATCATTACTGCTGAATATTACCGATGTAGTTGTTCATCAGGTTCAGAGTTTCCTTCGCAGCATCTTCAGGTGTAGACTGTGCATAACCAACAGCCTCAATCTGATCATTCAGAATCTGCTTAGGCTCCTGCAGAGAGGAGTACTTGTCATTGGCCAGACCAGTAGTATAAGAAGAAGCGATGTCGGCTGCGGTAGCAACCAGAGGATTCAGGATACCCTTGTCAGCACAGATGTTACGAGCCTTCTCGGTAGGCGGTACGGAACGTGTGGTTCCCAGAGTCTCCATGGCAGTATCATTATTGAAGAAGTAATCCAGGAACATAGCGGCTTCTTCCGGATGCTCGCAGCTCTTGGCAATGCCCAGAACCTGAGGGCAGTTTACAATGTAGCCGTCGCTCTTGCTGTCATCCAGCTTAGGCAGCATGCCTACACTGTAGTTGGCATTGGCGTTGGCAGCGGTCATAACTTCGATGGTGGAAATGTAAGACAGAGTGCATACATATTTGCCGCTCATCCAGTTGGGATCGGACTGCAGGTTGTCGCCTTCATACTGTGCCATGTAGGATGCGGGAGGAACAACGTTATTATCATACAGAGCCTTGATATAGGAATAAATCTGAACCAGCTGCTCTTCTGATAAAGTAAACTCAACGCTTTCCTGATCAATCAGCGTCTTTCCGCTGAGCTGCTTTGCCATATTGAAGAAGATCAGGTTGGTGATGTAAGCCTGGTTTGTGCAGAGCAGATATACGCTTTCATCTGCCTCATGTACCTGACGGCCCCACTCCAGCAGCTGATCCCAGTTGAACTGCTTGGAGAAGTCAATATTGAACTGGTCAGCCAGATCCTGATTTACCAGCACTGCGCCGCCGGCCAATCCGGTGGGGATACCAAACTGATGTCCGTCATAGCGTCCATTCACCTGCTGTCCGATATAGGACTCTTCAAAATTGGAGAAGTCAAAACCCAGATCGTTCAGATCAACGAAATAATCTGCGCCACCGGTTACATACTGGGGGAAGGTCTCGGGGTCTACCTGGATAATGTCAGGTGCCGTACCGCCCTGCAGCTGCGTTGCCAGCTTGTCATGGTAACCGTCGGAGCTGCCGTACTCGGCTTCAATGGTGATATTGGGATGCAGATCCTGGAACTGATCGATGACAGCCAGGGTTGCGGCAAGTCTCTCATCACCGCCCCACCAGGAGAAACGAAGAGTAATCTGCTCATCGCTGGATGCCGGGGGGGTATCAGGTGTGGTACTTTCCGCAGGCGTTTCGGATGATGCAGAAGAACTTTCGTCAGCATTTCCCGATGCCTGAGATGACGGATTGTCAGAGTTTCCGCAGCCGGCCAATAGACCGGTCACCATAGCCGCGGCAAGAATTCCGGACAATAATTTCTTTTTCATAAACTATAACCTCCTATGGTTTATTTGTTTCTTTATTATGTCAGATTTCAGCTATTATTAACAGGCAGCATGCATTCAATATTTCTTCATTCTTTACTTTCTTTTCACAAAAAAGTGTCATCTTTTACTGTGAATAATAAAAGATGACACCCTTTAAGATTCTTTATTCCTGCCAGGGGATCCGGAACAGAATATCGGTTCCCATTCCTTCTTTTGAACGGATTCTCAATTCGCTGCATTCGCCGTACGTCAGCTTCAGGCGGCGGTTTACGTTGGTAAGCCCGATGCTTTCACTTTGCTCATCATGTATCCGTTCGTAAAGTTCGCGGATTCTTTCTTTGCTGAATCCTTTGCCATTGTCAGTTACGGAACAGACCAATTTCTCACCGCGCCGCAGGATTTTCACCTTGATATAACCGGTCCGCTCCAGATTGCGTACGCCGTGAAGGATGCTGTTTTCTACCAGGGGCTGCAGCATCAGCTTAATAACCTGCCCCTGCAGTGCCTTCTCATCCACTTCATAGTAGACGATAAATGTCTCCCCAAAGCGAAATCTCTGAATGTCCACATATTTTTTCAGATACCGGATCTCTGTTTCTACTGTCACGGTCCGCTTAGCGCTTTGCAGAGAATATTTCAGAATATTGGACACATTTTGAAGGATTCGACTCATATCATTTTCCCGTCCCAGGATTTTACGGGCCTGAAATTCTACTGATTGCAGCGTATTGAAAAGGAAATGGGGATTGATCTGTAGCTGCAGCGCTTTTAACTCGGCACTTTCCAGCAGAGCTTCCCGCTCCTTGAGCTGCATATTCAAGTAGGAGCTGTTCAGGAAGGTATGCATGACATTGTTCATGACCAGGCTGTATTCATCGTTTAGAGGATGCCGTTCTTCCTGGGTGTGAAAGATGCCTTTTTCCGCATCGTCAAATACATCTATCATATATTGAATCTGGTCAAAGATTCGTTTGGTGGTCCAGTAAGAAATGATCAGAATGACGATACAATTACAGATAAAAATCAGCGCATAAACCCAGAGCATTTCGCCGATCAGGTCATTTCCGGCTCTGGTATCGATCATGGAAACCACATACAAATTCTGTCCTGTATAATGTTCCACATTCACCAGATAGCGACGGTTGTTTACCCAGGTAGTAAAATTTCCTGAGGATTCAAACGCTGTGTTGACAGTTTCCTCATGCTCTGCCGCCAGTCGGAAAAAGAAGTCTGCCGGGAGCTCAAGGGTTTGCCTGTCCTGGTTCTGCCATACCAGAATCTCCTTTTTTCCATTCAGAATATAGACCGTTTCGTTTTTGTCAGGATTCATGGCTGCAAGCATATCTTTAAAGCGGTTGATATTAATGTTGACTGCAATACAGCCTTTTTGGAGCAGCAGCCGCTGATAGATTGTCATGGTGTTCTTTTCGGCCACATAACGGTTAGAGCTGCGGGCCACCACAAGACTTTGCTGATTTTCCGGCATTTCCTGATAATATTGCAGCCAGGTATTGTCACTGCTGTTGGCGACACTCAGAATGCCTCCGTCTGTGGAGTAAAACCGTGATCCATCATCCAGATAGAAATAAATGGCGGAAATATAATCATGAGTGATAATAATGCTGTGCAGCATGGAACGCATACTGCTGATGAAGACGGAATCCGAATAGGAGAGCTGACCGCCGGTCAGCAGATTGCGGATGGCCAGGGACATTCGTGTAGTAGTGGAGAACAGAGCATTCTGGTTCAAAGCATTGTTAATAACCGGTTCCAGACCGGCCCGTATCGCTTCCACAGTCTGCCGTCCTTCGCCCGTCATTTTTTCATGACTTGTCCGTATCAGAAGGAACAGTGACAGACTGAACACGAGAAGTGTGGGAAGTATCATATATAGGAAAAATTTCTGCACCCTTTTCAAAAAATATTTTCTCATCATGAGCTATTCCTCCGTAGTTCTGCTGCGGTATTCGGAAGGGCTCATGCCGAAATAGGCCTTGAAAGCTCTGGAAAAATTTTTCGGGTTGTCATATCCAAGATAATAAGCGATATCATAACTTTTATACTGGGGATCGTCCAGCATCTCTTTGGCCTTGTTCATGCGGATGGAGGACAGAGTATCGGAAAAACCTGTGCCGTTTTTCTCCTTGAAAATTTTGGACAAGTAGGCGGGACTTAAGTTGACCTGCTCAGCCGCCTCTTCCAGGGAAGCCTGTCGGTAATGCTCTTTCAGATACTGTATGGTCCTGGCCACAATCTGTTCATAATAGCCGCCGGAGAGTTCTTCCACCTGCTTATGTTCTTCATCCAACCGGGATTTTACCCTGGCGAAACAGGTCAGCAATTCTGTATAATTAATGGGCTTCAACAGATAATCATCAACGGAAAGACGGATTGCGGAACGAAAATATTCATAATTCTGATAACTGCTGAAAAACACGATGTGGATTCCTGCTTTTGCCTGAAGCGCTTCGCATAGCTGCAGACCGTTCATTCCCGGCATCTCAATGTCGCTGAGCACCACATCCACCGGATGATTCAGGATGTAATCCAGAGCAGGAGCAGCGTGGGTAAAGCTTCCGACCACCTGAAAGCCGATTTCTTCCCAGGGAAACAGATGAGCGATACCTTCCACAATTTTTTCTTCATCATCAATGATTACCAGCGTATACATAATCTGACTCACTTTCCAACTCTTCGGCTGACTTAAGTTTAACAGTCTCAGTGACAGCCTCATTTTATCATAAGCTGCCGAATTTCGCCATAGTCAGGTTGATCTTTGGATAACATAAATTTTTATTCCAACTTTAAATCTGTTCTTTCTGTTCCGTTCATTTCATGTTATAATTTGTTTCAGGTGTTTTTTGTACGAGAAAAACAATCAGCCTGATACCGGGAGCAGGGAGGGAAGACAATGGATAAAATGCGCATGGAGTCGAAGGACATGACGGCGCAAAATATTGAAAAAATCGGCGCATTATTCCCGAACTGTATCACAGAGACCCCGGATGGGAACGGCGGTATTAAAAAAACAATTCATTTTGACCTTCTGAGACAGATGCTTTCGGATGAGACAGAGAAGACCGATGAAGCTTATGAATTTACATGGGTGGGAAAAAAAGCCGCCGTTGCGGAAAGCAGGCGCCTTACCAGGAAAACGCTGCGTCCCTGTCCGGAAGAGAGCAGGGACTGGGACACGACCGGAAATCTGTACCTGGAGGGGGAGAATCTGGAGATATTGAAGCTCCTGCAGGAAAGTTATCTGGGCAGTGTGAAGATGATTTATATCGATCCGCCATATAATACAGGACATGATTTCGTGTATCCGGATTTGTTTCTGATGGACAGCGAGGATTATAATGAGGGAACAGGGTATTATGATGAAGAAGGGAATGTGAATTTTCACCGGAAAAACGGTAAATTTGCTGGCAGATACCATTCCGACTGGTGCAGTATGATTTATCCGCGCCTGATACTGGCCAGGAATCTGCTGCGGGGGGATGGCGTTATCTTCCTGTCCATCAATGATACCGAACTGTTCAACCTGCAGAAAATCTGCTGTGAAGTCTTTGGAGAGGACAATTTTCTGGCATGTTTTCCACGGGTGACCAAAAAAGCGGGGAAGACCACGGAGGCCATTGCCCGGAACCATGATTATGTGCTGGCCTTCGGCAAGTCGTCGGAGACCGGATTTTATCTGCCTTCTCACACTGACGAAGGGTATCGTTTTTCTGATGAATATGAGAAGCGGCGGGGAAAATACAAGCTGAATCAGACATTGGACTATGACAGTCTCCAGTACAGCCCCAGCCTGGATTATCCCATTGAGCTGGAGGGAGAGACCTTTTACCCCGGGCCCTCCTATGAAAAGTATCTGGAGCGGAAGGCCGGCAGACATGCCAGAGCCGACTGGGCCTGGCGTTGGAGCAGGGAGCTGTTTGAATTTGGATATAAAAATGGATTCATTGTGGTCAGGAAGAAAGGGAAACGTTCCAGAATCTATACCAAAACCTATCAGAAGGCCAGAATTGTGAGGACAGAGTCCGGATTTGCCATTGAATATGCGGAGCGCACAAAAGCTATATCGACGCTGGAATTTGTGAATAATGAATATTCCAATGACAATGCAAAGAAAAATATGCTGAAATATTTTGAGACCGGCGTTTTTGACTATTCCAAACCGGTATCGCTGCCAAAAGCGCTGGCAGAATATACCACCCGGGAGGAAGACATCGTCCTGGATTTCTTTTCGGGATCGGCCACAACGGCTCAGGCGGTAATGCAGCTGAATGCGGAGGATGGAGGAAGGCGCAGATTTATCATGGTGCAGCTGCCGGAGGTATGCGGGAAAGATACGGAAGCCGGTAAGGCAGGATTTCGGACTATCTGCGACATTGGGAAGGAGCGTATCCGCCGGTCAGGGGAGAAGATAAAGGCCGGTGTGTGCTCCGGAAGTATCCCGGATGTGGGGTTCCGGGTCTTTAAGCTGGATGAGTCCAATATGAGCGATATCTATTACAGTGCGGAGGAGTACAGTCAGTCCATGCTTTTGCAGCTGGAATCCAATATCAGGGCGGATCGCACGGATCTGGATCTGCTGTTCGGCTGTCTGCTGGACTGGGGACTGCCCCTGACTTCTGTCTACCGGAGTGAAAAGCTGGAGAACTGCACGGTTCATACTTATAACGAAGGGGAGCTGATTGCGTGCTTTGATGAAGCTGTCCCTGAGAGTGTTTTGAGAGAAATTGCCGCCCGTAAACCCAGGAGGGCCGTATTTCGGGATTTTGGATTCCAGGGAAGCCAGGCGAAAATCAACGCGGGTGAGATTTTTAAAATTCTGGCACCCGACACCAGAGTAAAAGTGATTTAAGAGGAGGCGAAGAAAGGATGAAACTGCAGTTCAGACATCAGAAATTCCAGGCGGATGCGGCGAAAGCCGTGGTGGATGTCTTTGCCGGGCAGCCTTATCTGACCTCTTTTTATACTATAGACAGAGGAGAAGGATACATTCAACATACTATAGACGAGGAGAAGGAAGAAATCGGCTGGAGGAATCAGCCTCTTGTGCCGGAGCTGACCGACGGCGTGATTCTGGAACATATTCACAAAGTGCAGAGAACCAATCAGATTGCTTTCTCATCGAAGCTGGAGGGGAAATATAATCTGACCATTGAGATGGAAACAGGTGTGGGGAAGACGTATACCTATATTAAAACCATGTATGAGTTGAATCGGCATTACGGCTGGAGTAAATTTATCGTGGTAGTTCCCAGCGTGGCCATTCGGGAAGGGGTATACCAGTCTTTTCAGGTAACCCAGGAGCATTTTGCGGAGGAATATAACCAGAAAATTCGCTTTTTTATCTATAATTCCGCACAGCTGACGGAGATTGACCGATTTGTCTCAGATAATGCCATTCATGTGATGATCATCAATGCGCAGGCGTTCAATGCCAGGGGGAAGGACGCAAGGCGCATTTATATGAAACTGGACGGTTTCCGCTCCCGCAGACCCATTGACCTGATTGCCAGGACCAACCCTATACTGATTATCGACGAGCCCCAGTCCGTGGAAGGGAAACAGACGAAAGAGCGGCTGAAAGAGTTCAATCCTCTGTTCACTCTCCGCTATTCCGCCACCCACAGGGCGGACAGCATTTATAATATGATTTACAGGCTGGATGCCATGGAGGCCTATAATAAGAAGCTGGTGAAAAAAATAGCGGTAAAAGGGATTACCGAATCCGGAACCACCGCCACCAACAGCTTCGTCTATCTGGAAGGGATTCATCTGTCCCAGAAGGACCCAACAGCCACGCTTCAATTTGACTGCCGGGGAGCATCCGGTCTTCGTAAGGTCACCAGAAAGGTGAACATCGGGTATAATCTGTATGAGAATTCGGGTCGGATGGAAGAGTACAGGGACGGATTTGTGGTCAGTGCCATTGACGGAAGAGACGATTCCGTGGAATTCCTGAACGGAATCAGACTGTATGCCGGAGATGTCATCGGCAGGGTCAGCGAGGAACAGATTCGCCGTATCCAGATTCGGGAGACTATATTGTCCCATATAGAGCGGGAACGTCGGCTGTTCCACAAGGGGATTAAGGTACTGTCCCTCTTTTTCATTGACGAGGTTGCCCATTACAGGCAGTATGACCAGGCGGGGAATCCTTCCAATGGCATTTTTGCTGATATGTTTGAGGAGGAGTACAGGGATATTACAGAGAATCTGCAGCTGGAGCTGGGGGACGAGGCCTACCGGGAATATCTGTCTGCGATTCAGCCGGAGCGTACCCATGCAGGTTATTTTTCGGTGGATAAAAAGGGAAAAATGACAGACAGCAGACTGTTTGACAGGAAAGAACGGACTTCGGATGATGCGGACGCCTATGATTTGATTATGAAGAATAAGGAACTGCTCCTGGAAAGGAATCCCAGGGTTTCGCCGGTTCGATTTATTTTTTCTCATTCCGCTCTTCGGGAAGGCTGGGACAATCCCAATGTATTCCAGATCTGTACCTTGAAGCAGAGCAGCAGCGAGGTACGTAAGCGGCAGGAGGTGGGCCGTGGACTTCGCCTCTGTGTCAATCAGGACGGGGAGCGCATGGACGTAAGCCTGCTGGGAGATGAGGTCCAGAATGTGAACGTGCTGACTGTCATTGCCAGCGAGAGTTATGACAGCTTTGCAAAGGGGCTGCAGTCCGAGCTTGCCGAGGCGGTGAGAGACCGGCCCAGAGTGGTGAACGCAGACCTTTTCAAGGGGAAAGTGATTCGGGATGCGAAAGGCAATGAACAGGTAATCGATGCCGAGACCGCACAGGCTATTTATTTTGACCTGGTGGTCAACGGCTATGTGGATAAAAAGGGCGGGCTGACTGACCGATATTATGAAGCGAAGGCCAACGGAGCGGTATTGATTGCCGAGGAGGTGGCCGACAGCGCGGAGGCGATTTGCGCAATTTTGGATGCGGTTTATGATGAGAAGAGGATGGCTCCCGAAGATGCCCGCAAAGGCAATGTGGATCTCAGGCTGAATGAGGAGAAATTTCAGTCACCTGAATTTAAGGAGCTGTGGGAGAAAATCAGCCTGAAATCGGTGTACAGAGTGGACTTTGACACGGACGAGCTGGTCCGGCAGGCCATCGCTGCCTTGAACAGCAGACTGCGGGTGCCGAGGGTATTTTTCCGGGTGGAAGCCGGAGAGATGGAGGAAATCGGGTCGAAAGACCAGCTGAAGGAAGGGGTCTCCTTTGAGAAAAAGAAATCTTCCACCTATGGCGCAAAGGACCGGATTCCGGTGAACGGCAGTGTAAAGTATGATCTGGTAGGCAAACTGGTGGAGGAAACCGGTCTCACCAGGAGGGCGGTGATTTCTATCCTGACCGGTATCGAGAAAAAGGTGTTCGACCAGTTTAAGGAGAATCCGGAAGAATTTCTGATCAGGGCGGCGGCTTTGATAAATGAAGAGAAGGCGTCCGCGATTATCAGGCATATTACTTACAGGAAGCTGGACAGACGGTATAAGGAGTCTGTACTTACCGCGTACAGGGGGAAGGGCAGGCTTGGAGTCAATGCCATGAAGGCCGAGAAGCATCTGTATGATCATGTGTTATATGACTCCACAAACGAGAGGAACTTTGCCGCCGAGCTGGAGGCCGACGACCAGGTGCTCATGTACGTAAAGCTGCCGAAGAGCTTTACCATCTCTACGCCGGTAGGGCGCTATAGTCCGGACTGGGCTATCATTTTCCGGCCGGGAATGGCGAAGCACAGGTTTCTCATAGCGGAGACGAAGGGAAGCGGAGTGTCCATGCAGCTTCGGATGATAGAAGAAAGCAAAATTCACTGTGCCAGGGAACACTTCCAGGCGATCTGCGGCGACAGCGTGGCCTATGAAGTGGTGGACAGCTTTCAGACGCTGCTGAATAAGGTGATGGAGGGATGAGGACAATTCCGGAGGGAAGTCTGGTATGACTGGTATCTGACGGAAGAAAAGTAGATAGAAGAAGTATTTGAGAAAAGATACTGTCAGGGAAATAGACAGTCCAGGACAGGGGATGCCGGGATTTTTCAATAACGGCATCCCCTGAATTTTTATGCACACAGGAACCCAAAGCGCCTGGAAATATGTCAGCAGAGGCTGATGGGTGCCCGGTGCACGAGTAGAGGAAGAAATAAATTTTAAAAAACAGGATTGACACATAACTGATTATGGTGTATATATAACATATAAACAGTTGAAGGGATGGTGATGTGGTGAAACTGTTGCAGAATTCAGGGGTACCAATTTATCAGCAGATTGCCGAACAGCTGAAAACAGACATTCTGGCAGGGCGGCTGAAGGAGGGAGAGTATCTTCCGTCTATCAGGGGACTTGCTAAGGACTTGAAAATCAGTGTCATTACCACGATGAAGGCGTATGAACAGCTGGAGGCGGAAGGGCTGGTGACAGCCTCTCAGGGCAAGGGATTCTATGTCAACGCTCAGGACAGCGAGATGCTCAGGGAACAGCACCTGCGCAAGGTGGAGGATTCTCTGCTGGAGGCCATTCATGCGGCGGAGATTGCGGGAATGACAGATGCGGAGCTTAGGGAAATGCTGGGGACATTATTGGATATGAAGGAAAGTCAGGAGGATTTATGAGCGAGAGCAGGAAATCAAAAAATATAACGCAGGCAGAGAATGCCTGTGAAGATACAAAATGGGCTGATGGGAAGCGCTTAGAGAAGGAATGGCCGGGCAGAGCGGGAAGCCAGGCGATCCGGGCCAGGAATTTACAGAAAAAGTATAAAGGCTTTGAACTGTCGGTTCCGCAGTTAGAGGTTCCAAAAGGCTTTGCCACAGCGCTGATCGGAGAAAATGGGGCAGGAAAGACGACTCTGTTGAATCTGTTAACCGGTATCCGGCTGGACTTCAAGGGTGAAATCAGCTATTTCGAACAGCAGGAGAAGATGAGTGACAGCGTGCAGGAGAGAATCGGCTATACGGGACCGGGATGTTATTTCCTGCCTCACTGGACCATAGGACAGGTGGAAGAGATCAGTTCCCTGCTATTCACCAATTTTCACAGAGAGGCATTTCGTACGCTCTGCGAGGACCTGGGGATTGACAGGAAGGTAACTGAGACAGTGAAAAAGCTGTCCGACGGCAATCGAATGAAGCTGATGTTGGCGGCTGTCCTGGCCAGGAATACGGAGCTTCTGATTCTGGATGAGCCTGCATCGCCGCTGGACCCGCTGATGCGGGATAAGCTCTGCGACATGATCCGGGAATATCTGGAGCAGGGTGCGGGAGAGCGTTCCGTTTTCTTCTCCACCCACAATATAGCCGACATGGAGAATGTGACAGATTATGCGATCATTCTGGAGCATGGCAACATTGTGGAGGCGGGATTTGTAGAAGATCTGAAGGAAAAATATATTCTGGTAAAAGGAGAGGCGGAAGACGCGGAGAAGGCGAGGGAGATTCTGTTCTCCATCAGCAGAAGTGCTTACGGATTCGAGGGAATCTGCCTTGCCCGGAATCTGGACCGGCTGGCCGGAATGGACATTGCTACAGAGACGCCTACCTTGTCCCAGATCAGCGTGGCGGTGATGAAGGCGAACACTAGGCTGAAGTTATGAATGCCCTGAAAGTGTTGAAAGGATGGTTTAAAAATGGGAAAAAAGATAAAAAGCTATCTGGCATTCACGTCCCCTCTGTACAGAATAGCAGTATATCTGCTGGTGCCGGCGGGAATGGTGGGAATCGGCCTCTGGGCGGGCGGCACTTTTGGGGAGATGGGAGTGATGTTTACCGCAGTGCTTCTGCCTGCGGCTGAGATTCTCTCTGACGGCTGGTTTCTGGGAGGGATTCAGAACAAAGATGCTGTAAAGCTGAATTATCTGAAGACTTCCGGACAGGGGATGAAGATGCTTCGCACTGCTTTAATCGTGGACCTGATCAGGAAATTTTTCACTGCGCTGGGTACAATACTTGTCTGTTATCTGTTTTTGCGGGCAGGAAGAGCGTGGGATGAAATAGACATTTCCTTCTCAAGAGTGGGCATGATAGGTACGAGTGCCTGGGAGGAAGGAGCGGTTTTGCTGTATTTTGTACTGTTTTCGTACCTGACCTCGGTACTGGGAACATTTTTTTCCAGGTATAGCGGTACACTTTGGATGAGCATGGTGATCGGGTATGGTGCAATGCAGTTTGCCAGTCTCTGTATGTTACTGCTGATATTCCTGAATTACATTGTTGTTATTGATGTGTTTTTCTGTATGATTTCTTTAGGAGTCAGTGTCCTGGCCGTGAGGGTGGCCATGAAAAAGGCGGAAGGAGGAAGCTATGATCAATAATTGGAAGCTGGGAATAAAGATTCTGCGTTATGCGCATGGAATTAAAATGAATATTATTGTAGGTATCGTGATGCTGCTTCTGAATATACCTGTCGTTATCGCGGGGGTTATGTCGGACAATCAGCTGCTGGGAGGATATATGCTGATGTGCGTGGGTATGCTGCCCACACAGATGATCTATTCTCTGAGCGCCTCCAATATGGTGCTGACTACCACTTACAGGAAAAAAATCCAGACCTCCGTTCCGGCGTCGCTTACCTGTGGGAATATGATGCTGCTATATCTGATGAATGTGCTGATATATGGGATTGTAGCGCTGATACAGGGAACCGTGCGGGACAGTGCCGGAACGGAGCTGCTTATCCTTGCGATACTGATGGTTCTCATAATGGCTTATCTGGGAAGTGCTTATAAATATTTTGCTGTTTCCTCGCTGTTTCTGTGCCTGGTTCTGCCGATTTTTATGAACATGGGATTGTCAGGAATGTCAAGAATGAACAGAATCGGAAATCCCTTTGGGCGTGGCGGACTTGCGCTGGCGTTGGCAGCATTCTCCGGATTTGCAATGCTGGCAGCCGGAGGATTGCTGCAGTATCTGCTTTCTCTACTGTTTTACAGGGCGCCCCTGTCCAAAATGGCCCAGGCGGCGCCCCTGCGGAAGGAACTATAAAATTCTTGTTTCTGCAGATATAAATCACATCAACTGTTTACAGGAAAACTGTCGTACAAACTATAAAGAACAGTCTGTGGGAACGGCCTTCCCATCGATAAACACATGCTTTACCGTTGTGGACACTTCGAAAGGACAGCCGTCGGTGATGACGATATCCGCATCCTTGCCGGCTTCCAGGGAACCCACCCTGTCCGCAATGCCCGCATGCTTCGCGGGATTGATGGTGATGGCCTGCAGTGCCGCGAAAGGATCCATTCCCGCCTGCACTGCCAGACCCGCACAGAGAGGCAGATATTCCTGAGGAATCACAGGGGAATCCGTGATGATGGATACCTGGCAGCCTGCCGCGGCCAACAGGCCGGGAGTAGTCCAGCTCTTGTTGCGAAGCTCGAATTTGGAGGCGCTGGTTAAGGTAGGACCTACCGCCAGAGGCACATTTTCTTTGGCCAGTTCCTCCACAATCAGATGTCCCTCCGTCACATGCTCCAAAGTAATCTTCAAATCAAATTCCTTTGCAATCCGAAGGGCGGTGAACAGATCTTCCGCCGCATGGGCGTGAGCTTTCAGGGGAATCTCCCTCTTCAATACCGGAATCAGCGCTTCCAGCTTAATGTCAAAGGCAGGCCGTTTGGAGATATCGTCCCCGGCGGCTTCCTTTTTCTCCATGTATTCCCGGGCCTTGAACAGGATTTCCCGCAGCAGAGCGGCTGTGGTCATACGGCTGGAATCCTTCTTGTCCCGATAGACTCTCTTGGGATTCTCTCCGAAAGCGCATTTCATAGCCACGCCGTCCCGTACCACCATGTCATCCACCCTTTTGCCCACGGTCTTGATGGTGGTGAAGGTTCCTCCCAGCACATTGGCGCTGCCCGGTCCCACGCATACGCAGGTGACTCCTGCCGCCGCGGCCTTGGGAAGGGCGGGATCAAGGGATTTCACACCGTCGATTCCCCTCATCTGAGGGCTCAGGATATCGTTCATCTCATTGTAATCCATTCCCTCGTAGCCGATACCGTAACCATCCAGACCAATGTGTCCGTGGGCCTCCACGAACCCGGGGTAGATCTGCAGACCTTCCGCATCCACTACCTCTGCGCCGGCGGGAATATCCAGGTTCTCACCAATGGCCTTGATTTTCCCATTTTCAACCAAAATGCTGCCTTTGAATGCATCCGGATGAATGGCATCGTGAATCATTCCGTTTTTTACGAATAACATAATACTGCCTCCTTTTTGCCCGCAGGCGGCAATGCCACTCTGCGGAACTGTTTGATTATATTTTTAAATCTTACTTTTCTATATCAGAGAAGGAAATAATCGCTTCATTTTTCCTCATGAATAACAGGCCGAAGGAACCGGGGCCACAGTTGCAGGCAATGGCAGAGGACGCCTTCTGCAGGTAGATACGTTCAAAAGGACAATACTGCCGTACTACTTCCTGAATATACTGCAGACTTTTTTCATCCATTCCGGCATATGTGATGAACAGGATTCTCCTGTCGATTGTTCCGGCACGTGAGAGGACTTTTCTGATATAACCCTTTATCACATGATTGAAATTGCCCATTTCCATACTGCCTACTGCCATCCGGCTCTTACGCAGCACAATAACCGGATGAAGCAGCAGTGCATCGCACATGACCTGTACCTTCCTGGATATCTGCCCGGCCCGGCACATCATATGGGTGCTGTCAATGATAAAAGCAGAGGAGATATAGTGTCGCAGCTTCTTTACGGTACTAATAATCTCTTCTCTCGATGCGTGGTGTTCCGCCAGGTATGCCGCATACAACACCGCCAGTCCCATGCTGCTGGAGAGATGTCCCGAATCAACTACTGTAACATTTTCAAAGGATTTTGCCGCCTCCAACGCATTGCGGTAACCATCACTGACATGCTTTGCCATGGTGATATGTATCACATTCTGGGCCTCATTCAGTCTCCTGGCAAAAAATTTCTCATAATCTTCTACTTCCGGCGGGCGGGAACTGCCCTCTTTGCCCTCCGCTATATGGGACAGGAGTTCGTCCGCCATCAATTCTGAATTGTCCAGAAACCTTCCCTGTTCTGTACAGATATAATAGGGACATACTTTAATGCCGAATTCCTTTTTCAGGGATTCAGGCAGATCGCATACGCTGTCTGTGGTAACCATCAGGGATATTCTCTTAGCCTGTTCGAAAATCAGGACATCTTTTCCGATTTCAGATTGGCTGGCCACCTCGCTGAGGCTCACAAGCTCTCTGGGAAGAATGCTCAGTACAGCAGCCTCCAGCAATGCACCGCTGATGGGTTTTGCCAGGTAACCACTGAAGCCTTCTTTCCGATAAAGCTGCTGATTGTCGCTTCCCGCATTGGCAGTCAGCGCGATTACGGGTACATTCTGACACAGACCTCCGGGCTGGGCATGGAGAGCGTGAAGACATTCGATACCATCCATTTCAGGCATCAGATGATCCATCAGAATACAGTCATAATGCTGATATTGGGTCAGCCGGAGACATTCGGCGGCGCCGGAAGCCGTATCAATATGTATCTTCGTATCTGAAAGCAATTTGCTTACTACCAGCAGATTCATCTCATTATCATCAACCACCAGAAGATGGGCATTCGGTGCCTCGAAGGTATGCTGGTACTGCTCTCCCTCATGAACTTTTGTGCGGGAGGCCAGAGTGAAGGTTCCCAGCTCCCTTTCGCTCATGATATCCTGTTCCAGTGCAACCAGGAAAGTGGAACCGTTCATATAGACACTGTTGACACTGATCTCTCCACCCATCAGCTCCACCAGCTGTTTGACAATGCTCAGCCCCAGGCCCGTACCTTCGATATGACGATTCTTCTTCTCATCCACACGCTTAAAGGCATCAAAAATATAAGGGATATTCTCCTTTTTCACGCCCATTCCGGTATCCTCCACGGAATACCAGACCCGTACCCGGTTCACTCCCACGCGTTCACAGCGGACGGAAAGAGTGACAGAACCCTCCTTTGTGTATTTTACCGCATTGTTCAGGAGATTAACCAGTACCTGTTTGATACGTACTTCGTCTCCGCAGAGCATACTCGGCATGGAAGGATCCACCTGCAGACGGAATTCCAACCCTTTTTCCCGGGCCTTAATCCAGATCATATTCACGATTTCCGAGAAAAGCTCTCCCGTTTCATAGGATGCGTTTACAATTTCCATTTTGCCGGACTTGATTTTGGACAGATCCAGAATATCATTAATGAGTGTCAGCAGCATTTTGCTGGCACCCTGAATATTTCTGGCATTTTCGGCAATATCCTCGGAGATATCCCCCCGCAGAATCATTTCGTTCAGGCCGATAATGGTGTTGATGGGGGTGCGGATCTCGTGGCTCATGCTGGAGAAGAAGTGGTTCTCAGCCTGATTCAGTTCCTCAATCTCTTTTTTCTGCTGTATGGTGAGCTTATTCTCCACTTCATAGAGATGATTCTGGAACAAAAGCAACACACTGGTCAGGACGCCGGCCAGAATCACGGAACGAACGGAATCAAAATAGGCCTGTGCCGTGGTATTGGGTATGAGCAGTTCCGGATAATGATAGGCAATGTAATAGCAGACCAGTGTCTCTACGGTACAGAGCAGGAAGAACAGAGGCTTGCGTTTGCCCTCCAGTGTGACACTGATATAGATAAAGCAAAGCACAAACCACTCAGGCACTCCACCATAAATTCCGCCTCCGGTGAAAAAAACCACTGGAAACAACAGAAGCAGAAGTATGACAATAGCGGTGGCTCCCGCATTAATGGCTTCCTTCCGAATACTGATCCTGGTAACCGTGTACATATAGATAAGGCTTCCTGCCAGCAGAAGCAGGTTCCCCGCATACCTGCCCAGTACCAGTATGAATATCAAGGCAATCATACTGATTCCTGTGACCAGTCGAAACATACGTTCCCGCAGGCTGATTTTATGGTCAAATATTATTTCCAACCACTTTTTTATCACGCTGACCTCCATATTGCCGATTTGCGGCAGCCTAAATCATAATAACTGTGGAAATGCTTTCACAGGTTTCATGGTACATTTGCAGCAACAGAGGGTGATTTTCCCGGATATAGTCCACATTTTCCTCCTTGCCCGCCTGCTCCAGAGCCTTGGCCTGCAGGGAAAGCGTCTCGGCGCCGATAGTCAGGGAGGTGCTTTTCAGTGCGTGGACCTTGATGGCATAATCCTTCCAGTTGGAGGCGTCATAGAGAGAAATAAGCTCCGCACGTTTCTCTTCCTCCTGGTCATGGAACATTTTCAGCATTTCCAGATAAAATTCTTCCTCTCCGCTACAGTAATCCAGCCCCAGGCCCACATTAATTCCGGCCCGAACAAGTGCGCCGTAAGACGGGGAAGATTCTTCCGCCATTGTCTCAGCTTTCGGGTTTTCCGATACTGCCTCTTCGTCATGGGAGCTCTCTTCTTCTGCCAAATTGACAGCAGTGCTGGTTTCCAGGCTTTCAGGTTCTGACTTTGTATCCGGAGATATTGTGTCATATACCATACAGCTTTCAGGCAGAACCCGGCGCAGGACCCTCTCCAGGACAGAGCGTTCAATGGGCTTTGGAATAAATTCCGTAAAGCCTTCACTTCGAAACATTTCTCTTGCACCGCTGATGGTATTTGCCGTCAGGGCAATCACAGGAAGGTCTTTATACATTCCATTATTCATTTCCCGAATGCGGCGCAGCGTTTCCACTCCGTCAAAGCCAGGCATCATGTGATCCAGAAAGATTACATCATAAGTAGTTTCAAGACATTTCTCTATTGCAGCCTTTCCACTGAGGCATGTATCCACCTGGATGCCATAGCTTCCCAACACACCTCTGGCTACCAGGAGATTCATTTCTTCGTCATCTACAGCTAAGACCCTGACCCCTGTGCAGGTAAAGGGTCTGCGTCCTGCAGTCAGGGCTTCTTCAAAACAGACCTCCTGTTCTGTGACACCAAGCAGGTTTACAATAGACAGGACAAAAAATGGTTTCCGAAGCACCTTTAACTTGCTGTCCTCATCCAGGACAAAAGATTTTTCAGCAATTACCGCCACCGGTATTGTATTTGCAAGTTCTTCATAATAGGGAGGATTGGCCATATACTCAGTCTGAGCAATGAAGATATGGGTCAGCTTATGATCTCTCTGCAGCTTTAACAAGCCTTCAAAGTTATGGGCCTGATATCCTTCAATACCCAATCCCTCCACTATGTGCAGAATCATATCATCATAATATTTTCTGACCTCGTCGCGGCTGTATCGTTCCGGCTTGAAAAAGCAGGCAATACACAGCTTCGGAGCATCCGGTATCGCAATACAGGGAGTGTCATCCTCCACACCCTGCGGAATCGTGATATGTACCTTCAGCCCCTGCTGTTCCTTACTCTCAAAGTGAATAAAACCACCCATAGCATGAAGCAGTCCTCTGGCAATGGGAATTCCCAATCCCAATCCCCCTACATAACGACGACTTCCGGAATCTGCCTGATAGAAGTCGTCGATCATCCTGTCAAGCTGATCAGACTTCATGCCGATACCGGTATCAGAGATATCAATAAGCAGGTTGACTCCATAACTTTCCCGCCGGAAGCCGACTCGGACGTCTATACCGCCCTCTTCAGTAAATTTAAGAGAATTTTCCAGGAGAATATTCAGCACATGAGAAATTTTTTCCGCATCCCCCACCATTGTTGACGGTATTCTGGGATCTATGTCGAATACCAGTTCCAGATGATGGCGGCTGTTCTGCAACGCAGTTGTGGTAATTACGTCATTGATTACGGAAGTGATTTTATAGGATTCTTTTAACGCGGACAGCGTATTCTCCACGATTTCCGTATAGTCAAGAATATTATTAATCTGGCCTGACAGACGTTTGCCGGCCAGCTTTATGGATTGTATGTTATCCCGGACCTCGGGAGAAATGTCCTTTCCCAGAGTCACCTCGCTGATTCCGATTACCATATTAACCGGGGTCCGAAGTTCATGAGACACATTCGACAGAAAATCGGCGTTCTGCTGAACCGCTGTTGCCAGCTGCTCTTGCATGGCAGTATATTTTTCATATTCTCTGCTTCTTCTGTTGATGCGATATCTTCCTACTGTCACCGCACCAGCCACTGCAGTTCCACCCATCAAAAGCCGCAGTATTTCACGCTCTGTCAGATCTGCGCTGATGCTATGCAGAACCAGACCATGATACAGCAGAAGAAATATATACAGAACGGCTGCCATATACAGCAGCCGTTTCCGATTCAGCAGGGACAGAAGCAAAAGTACTATACAGGCCACCAGAGGAATATCAAACAGAGCGGTATGATGTACTCCAAAGAAAAAGAATTCAGCAAAAAGAAGGCCCGTACATATATTTTCATAAAATAATTCCGAACCAATTCTTCCGATATGGAGCCACCATACCACCAGACAGCCGATGATAATCAAAGGAATCATCCACAGCTCCCACGTCATACTCAGGGTAATCAGGCTCAGTATCACACTCAAAATACTGAGGGTAGCCGCCATCAGCAAATGCATACTTGTCTGTGCTTCCGTTCTCATTACTGATCAAGCTCCTTTTCTACCCGCGCCAGAAGGTCATTAGGCATAAAGGGCTTTTTCAGATAGTTCACTGCCCCCAGCTTGATAGCACTCATCACATCATCCTCGTAACCGGATGCGGTCAGGAAAATCACGGGAGTCTCAATTTTCTTCTCTTTCATGCGCTCAAATGTTTCGAGGCCGCTCATGCCCGGCATGGCAATGTCCAGAAGGATGAGATCAAATTTTTCTTCTGCAAGCTTATAGAGAGCTGCCTCTCCTGATTCCACAGACACTATTTCATAATGCTTCACCAGAATCAGTGCGGTCCTTCTCAAATTCATCGCGTCATCATCCACTATCAAAATTCGTTTCTGCATATGCGTTTTCCTTTTCATTTCTTATAATTTCAGAAAAATTCTTACTCTATTTTAAAACAGGGGGCGTATAAAGTCAACAGCCCTGTTATTCAGAATTTATATATGCTTATGACCCTGTGGACTTATAATTCCGCAGCCCGATCCGGTACAGCAGGAGGGTCGGCAGCAGGAAAAGCAATGAGAGCAGAGGTGATATCATGTACAGAAAGCTGTCTTCCCGGTCCAGCAGATATAACAGTGGATAATACTGTACCAGAGCCAGGGGTACCACAAAGGTAAAAAATCTCAGTATCGTGTCCCCATAGACGGAAAAAGGATATCTGCCAAACTGGCGCATTCCGTAGGTGAAAATATTCAGAAAATCCAGAGACCCAATAATAAAAAAAGCAAATGCCGCAATCATCAGAAAGAGACAGAAAAATATCACACTGCCGCAAATGATCATCATACCGAAAACCAAAGCTTTTTGGGGAGTCCATTGAATACCGCTGACGGGAACGGCAATACAAAGTACGATAACGGCCTGAAGGAGAAGGCCCAGGCGGGAGAAATCCATGTTGGGCACAATAAGCTGCGGAATAATGCGCCGCGGCCTTACCAGGATGCGGTCCAGTTCGCCCTCTCTCAGCAGGTTCGGGAACACTGCCAGGCCGCCTCCAATCATTTCTCCTATGGAAAAAGACAGCATAATGACCGAAAAACAAAGCAATACTTGACCATAGGTAAAATCATCTATGCCGCTGATCCTTGAAAAGATGAATTTGATACCAAAAAAGGATGTGAAAGCAGTGAGAAACTGCCCCAAAGTCGTCAGTAAGAACGAAATCTTGTACTGCATTTGGCTTTTCAGCTCCATCAAAAAATAATTCCAGTATAATCGCATATCAGCCTCCATTTATAATCACTTTTTTCGTGGCCTGTTCCATGGCAGCCCTGCCTGTCAGCACCAGTATAGTCAGCCAGAAAATCTGAAAACAAATTCCTTTTGCTGCGACGGTTCCCATTATGCTGCCGCAGAAAATCTGTAGAGGCATATTCTGCATAGCGGCAAAAGGAAGCCATTGTACAATCCGAAGCACCGGGTCCGGGAAGAAGGGAAGCGGTATAATACCTCCGGAAAAGAAAATGGTGGTAACCCGTACCATCATTTGTATTCCACGCTGAGAGACCAGGTAAAAAAGGGATATGTACATCAGCATGGCAAACGCTACCGTGACACATAAGGCAAGCAGTGCGGATACTGTAAACAGGATAAGCTGTGCCTGGGACGACGGAAGTGTCAGGCTGTAAGGCTTTGGAAGAAGCAAGCCCAGAAGCAGAACCGGCAGGCAGTTCACAAGGGCGAAAGACAGCCGATTGGAAGCCGACTGGCAAAACCATCTACCGTAAAGCTTCGACGGCCGCACCAGCTCGTAAGCAACGGTGCCGGAACGTATGGACGAATAAATCTCTCCGTCCGCAAATACAACTGTAAACAATACAATAAAGGATTGGTGGGCCCACACATAGGAAACTGTCTGGGACAGCTCCATTGGAAACCCGGTGAGATTTGCGTGGTACAGAGCAATGTATCCCAGAACTTCCATCAGGCTCCAGAAAAATCCTTTGATAATGGCGCCCAGCACCACGGCCCGGTACTGGAGATTCCGATGAAAGCGGATGCGGAACAGAGAAAGATACATTTTTACATTTACTTTCATAGACTGTACTCCTTATATAATTTTGCAACCATTTCTTCCGTGGAAATATCTGAGACAGAAACGTCCACCAGTTCTGTGGTCTGTGCAAGACGGGTAATTGCCTGGGATACCGGAATTTCGGAAGGATCGAAGCTTATGACAAGCCTTCCGTCGTCAGACTGAACAGGCAGCATGCCTTCCCACAGTGCCGGCGGCTGCCCTCGATATTCTATTGTCATGGTTTTGCGGGAGGTAATATGCTTTTTTAGTCCGGCGAGTGTTCCGTCTACCAGGACTTTTCCCCTGCCAATCAGAAGCACCCGCTGTGTCAGAGCTTCGATATCCTGCATATCATGAGTGGTCAGCAAAATCGTGGTACCTTTTTCGGTATTCAGACGCTGAATGAATTTCCTTACGGCAATTTTGGAGACGGCATCCAGCCCGATTGTGGGTTCGTCCAGGAAAAGCACTTTGGGGTTATGAAGCAGAGAAGCTGCTATTTCACAGCGCATTCGCTGGCCGAGGCTCAGATTGCGGACCGGTGTCTGCAGGATCTCTCCCAAATCCAGGAGTTCTGTCAGGTCATTTACATTCTTCCGATAGTCATTTTCCTTTACTCTGTAAATATCGCGAATCAGATCGAAGCTGTCTGCCACAGGTACATCCCACCACAGCTGGCTTCGCTGGCCGAACACCACACCAATGTCCCGGACGTGAGCAATCCTTTCTTTGCAGGGAATTCTTCCATTTATAATGCAGGTTCCGCTGTCCGGAGTAAGCACTCCGCACATAATCTTGATTGTGGTACTTTTTCCGGCCCCGTTGGGGCCGATGTATCCCACCATCTCTCCGTCGTTGATAGTGAAGCTGACATCTGTCAGAGCATGGACCAGAGTGTATTCTCTGGAAAAAAAGGACTTCAACGCATTTCCCATGCCCGCCTGCCGCCTGGCCACACGGTATGTTTTGCTGACACCTGAAAATTCTATCATTGTGTCACACCTCCTTATCCTGATGTTGATCATTGGCCTGTAAAGCCGTGAACGGTTATGCTGTTGCATATGTAATGTTATCATTTTTGAAAAAAAAGAATAGACTTGTATTTTAATTTGTGGTAACATGTATAATTAGGATTGGCAAAAATAATTTACATTTTTGCGTCCTTATTTTTTTGGAATAAAAGACACTGTTTGGAGATAACTAGATTGAGGTTGGAGTAGAAAAATGAGGAAATGGATTGCTTTTTCTGTATTATTAGCAGGGATATTCTGCATTTCCGGCTGCGGGACAGCGACTGTTGAGAAAGGGGCTGTAGAGGAAGAAGCGAACGCTGGTGTATTTGGTTCCACAGAGATTGAAGATAGTAAAGAGAATCTGCCAGAAGAGAACCTGCTGACAGGAAATCCGGGTGAAGACAGTAAAGCGGAAAACAGTGCGGAGGAAAGCGCTCCGGAAGAAGAAACCGGAGAAGGAAACGGTTCGGAAGATGAAATGAATGAGGAATATTCCATGGGAGTAGCTTCGAAAGGACATGAGGAGGCGATTTCCGGGAATGGGGAAAACTCACAGGGAAGAAAGCAGGCGGCGGGCCGGCTGTCTGTGGAGGGGACAAAACTGGTAGATGCCGATGGCAATCCTGTGCAACTGCGGGGAATCAGTACCCATGGTCTGGCCTGGTATCCGGCATATGTGAACGAGGTCTGTTTCCGCCAGCTGAAAGAAGAATGGGGAGCCAACGTGATCCGGCTGGCTATGTATACCGGGGAGAACGGCGGCTACTGCACGGGCGGAGACAGAGAGGAGTTAAAGTCTCTGGTAAAGGCAGGCGTGGAGTATGGGACAAATAATGACATGTATGTCATTATAGACTGGCACATTTTGTCAGATGGGAATCCCAATCAATATCTTGAGGAATCGCTGGATTTTTTCAGAGAAATGTCGGAAGCTTATGCAGACTATACCAATGTGCTCTATGAGATCTGCAATGAACCTAATGGAAATGTATCTTGGAGTGAGATAAAGAGCTATGCGGAACAGGTTATTGAAGTGATCCGGGGAAATGACAAGGAGGGTGTCATTCTGGTGGGAACACCGAACTGGTCCCAATATGTGGATCAGGCGGCGGCAGATCCCATTCAGGGATATGATAATATTATGTACACTCTGCACTTCTACGCGGCCACGCATACGGATGCTCTGCGGGATACCATGGTGAAAGCTGTGGAAGCAGGCCTTCCAATTTTTGTATCGGAATATGGCATCTGCGATGCTTCGGGCAATGGAGCCATCAATACGGAGCAGGCAGATAAGTGGATAGCCCTTATGGATTCTTATGATATAAGTTATGTGGCCTGGAATCTGTCGAATAAGGCGGAAACCTCGGCAATTCTTAAAAGCAGCTGTGACAAAATATCAGGATTTGCAACGGAGGATTTAAGCGATTCCGGGAAGTGGCTTTATGAGATGCTGAGGAAGAAGGATGATTCCGTCTCCGTGAAAGTGGCTTTCGCAGGAGAACAGGGAAACGGGACTGGAGGCGCTGGAGAAAAAGGGGCAAAGGCCGGAGAGGGAGAGATGTCGACGGAAGAAGCTTTGGGAGGCGGACAGAAAGCCGGGACTGCAGGAGACGACGGACAGATATCCGAAGGCTTGGAAGTGACGGCGACGATTATAAATTCATGGGAACAGGAAAATAAAACATATTATCAATATACACTCACCATTAACAACCTTACTGAGGAAGACATAAAGGGGTGGACCGTGCGTCTGGAATTCAGTGGAGATTATACTCTCCAGGATAGCTGGAACGGAAGCTATCAGGCAGAACAAAATGCCCTTACCATATCCTCATTAGAGTATAACGGAGACATTGGTAAGGGAAAGAGTGTGGAAAATATCGGCTTTATTGTGCAGGGAGAGGCCGGTTTGACGGTGGTCAGGTAGAATGTAACAGAGAACACAGGCCAATACGTTGAAATAGAGGAGAACACTATGGCAAACATACTAATCGTTGAAGATGAAAAGGCCATGCAGGACATTATTGCGGACTATATGCGAAAGGGCGGGCATACCTGCCGTACCGCTGATGATGGTGTAGATGCTCTTGTCATACTGAAAAACCATCCAATGGATTTGATAATCCTGGATGTGATGATGCCCCATCTGGACGGTTTTTCTGTCTGCAGGATGGCGCGGGAGATGAGCAATATGCCCATCATCATGCTCACCGCCAAAAGTGCGGAGAACGATAAGCTGAAAGGCTACGACTACGGCGCAGATGACTATATGACTAAGCCGTTCAGTCCAAAGGTTCTGCTGGCAAAGGTGAACGCCCTGTTGCGCCGTTCCTCCCCAGCTTCTGCCGGAGCAATCACCGCAGGAAAAATCATGCTCCATCCCAATGCCCACAAGGTTTATCTGGACGGCCAGGAGATAACTTTGACCCATAAGGAATATGAACTGCTTGCCTTTCTCATGACAAATTCCGGACAGATTTTTAACCGGGAACAGCTCTTAAACCGTGTCTGGGGCTATGATTTCGAGGGAACAACCCGCACTGTGGACACCCACATCAAAACCCTGCGTCAAAAGCTGGGGGACGAGGGCAGGCATATTGTCACGCTGATCCGCTCCGGCTATAAATTTGAGGTGGCAGTATGAAAGAATTATTTTCACTCCGTACCGTTCGGAAAAAGATTTTAATGCTCTCCAAGCTGGCGGGAATTGCGCTGATCTTCTCTTATATCCTGTCAACCGGCCTGCCTGTCAGCAGGGATGTCTCCCTTCTGATTTGGCTGGGATTTGTCCTGTTGTTGATTTGGGGCATCGACTTTTTTATGCATCGCTTTATTACAAAACCTATTTCCAGGCTGAACGCCTCTGCAAAACGCATGGCAGGACTGGACTTATCCGCCTCCTGCGGTCTTGCTTCAACTGATGAATTTGGAGAACTGTCCGCCAGCCTGAATATGATGGCTGAAAATCTTAAGAAAGCCCTTGCCCGTCTGGAGGACGCAAACACTCAGCTTGAAAGGGATGTGGAAAAGGAACGGCTTCTTCTGGCCGAGCGAAAAGAGTTGGTGGACAGTCTTTCCCATGAGATGAAGACCCCGCTGGGCATCATCAGAGCTTATGCCGAGGGCTTGCAGGATGAAACAGATGAAGCCCAAAAGAAGAAATACGCCCAGGTCATCGTTTCCGAAGTGGAGCGCATGAATAGCCTGATCGTGACTCTGCTGGATTTGTCGGCATTGGAAAGCGGCGCCACAAGCCTGAACGTCACCCGCTTTGACTTTGTAGAATTGGTGGAAACGGTGGCAGGGCGGCTCCTGATTGATACTCCTGATACCAATTTTGAACTGCAATATGAGCTTCCGGAGAAAAAGGTTTTTGTGAGAACAGACAGGCGGCGTATGGAGCAGGTTTTGGACAACCTGATCGTCAATGCCAGGAAAAATGTGTATTCCGGGGGTGTCCTGCGGCTGGAGCTGACAGTGGACGATGGAACCCTGCATTTCTCCATCTTCAATCAAGGCCGGCCCATTCCAGAAAATGACCTGCCTAAAATCTGGACAAAATTCTATCGTGACAGCGGCGTGGAATACAGCGGTTCCGGGCTGGGGCTGTCCATTGTGGCGCAAATCCTGACCATGCAAAGTTTGCCTTATGGCGCAGAAAATCTAACAGACGGAGTCCGCTTTTATTTTTCCATCCCTGTCACAAAATAAGTTGCACGCCAATAAAATTTGCAGTAAATTTCACAGGGATTTCACAGCGGCCTCACACCAATTTCACACCGCATCTCTAAACTCTCCTTATCACAGGCTTTCAAATCGATCTATGTTTCCGCCCCATAGAGGCTGGAACAGGAAGAAAGATTTGAGGCGACAAATAAGGAGGTTTTTTTATGTTTTTAGGTTTAGCATGGTACTGGTGGCTGGTAATCGTGGCGGTGCTGATCATCTCCATTCCCTTCAAGGTCAAGTTTATGAAGTGGTGGAGCAAGCGCCAGCAGGAGCAGAAGAAGGGTCAGCATGGAAAGTGGGGTGATGAGGAATGATCGAGGTCAAGAACCTGACATTCTCCTACAGCAAAGACAAGCAGGCCCTCCACGGTTTGGACTTCACCGTGGAGGACGGGGAGATTTTCGGCTTTCTGGGGCCGAACGGCTCCGGAAAGTCTACAACCCAGAAGATACTCACCGGGATTT
>CAQUWW010000028.1:0-4907 GCA_948896875.1 uncultured Acetatifactor sp.
GTTGCCCTATTTCTACAGCCTGGCCTATCAGGTGTGGAAAGAGGATGCTATGACCATGAGGAGTCTGCTGTTTGATTACAGAGAGGACGAAAAGGCCGCGAAGGCGGAGGATGAATATCTCTTCGGCGATTTCCTGGTGTGCCCTGTCACTTTCCCCATGGAATACGGGCCGGGAAGCGTGCCTGTCAGTGCGGAGAAAAAGAGGAACGTATATCTTCCTGCAGGCGATGGCTGGTATGATTACCATACGAAGGAATATCTGGATGGAGGCTGTGAGATTTCGGCGGAAGCACCGGTGGAGAGGATGCCTTTGTATGTGAGAGCGGGCAGCATTCTTCCTGTGGACAGCAGGGAAATGACAGATTTATACCATGAGCAGCATGTGGAAGAGATGGAGCTTGAGATATATGCGGGAAAGGACGCAGGCTTTACCTGTTATCTGGACAGCGGCAACGGTTACGGCTACCAGCAGGGAGAATATGCGGCGGTCAGGCTGCAGTGGAAGGAAGAAGGCAGCGAGCTGACTCTGGGCGCTGTAGAGGGAAATTATGCGTATCCTGTCAGGTGGAAGTATACTCTGTATACGAAGACGGGCAGCAGATATGGTGAGTTTGATTACAAAGGAGAGAATCTGACCATAAAACTGTAAATTCGGCGGAAGCAGGTTTGCATACAGATTCCACCCATGGGATAATAAGGGAATGTACTTGTTCGAATGGATAAAGTGAATGCCGCGCCGGCCTTGTTTGGCATGGGGGCAGGGGCTGTCGCATTAGGACTTTGCTTAATGCGACAAGCCTTCCTGTGCTATCTTTTTTCGTCCTGTTGCGATTCCTGCAGCTTTTCATTCATTCTGGCAATGCTGCGTCTGCCGATGACGCATTCCACGGCCCAGATCAGAATGAAAATGGCGGCAAACATTCCGAAATAGCGCAGGAAACCCATAAAGCTGTGCTCCATCCAGCGGGTAAGCCAGGCTACCGGCAGCATGACGATGGAATTAATCAGAAAATAGATGCCGGTCTGCTTTACAAGATTCCAGTGCTCCAGTTCCCATATGACCGACGTGGCCGAAAAGCTGAGCCCCAGCAGGGCGCAGAGCGCTGTCTGCAGAACCACCGCGCCGATTTCGCTGTCCATGGCGGTGACCAGCTCGGGCACACAGGGAGAATAATACCCCTCTCCCCATATCAGGGAGCCCGCAATGGAAATGAGATACCCTATGGTAATGCCCATGGGAATTCCCACAATACTGCGTAATATGACTTTTTTTCTTATTTTTTTCTTCATGATTTGTCACCTCATATTCCTAATATTTTCTTGATTCTGGAAACATATCGCCGGGATACATAAGTTACCGTTCCGTTCTGGAGTCTGACACATATTGTGCCGGTAAAACTCAAATCAAAATGACTGACTTTTTTCAGATTGATAATCTCCGAATTGGAGATACGGACAAAGCTGTCGGTATCCAGTCGCTGTTCGAACTCGTAAAGCCTGAGGCGGCAGGTATATTCGCCGTTGTCTGTCACGGCAAAAACTTTCCCGTTATTGGCGTAAATTCGAATCAGCTCTGACTGTTCCAACACTTCGATTTTGTCGTTTCTGCTGCCTGTAATTACCTGGGGCGTACTTTCTGTCAGTTTTTCGGCTATACGACTGACTTCCTCTGTCATGGAAGCCGTTCTGATTGTAATCTCAGGTTCCGTACAGGAACTGTCCAGGATAATTTCAACCCGCATTTGACCACCACCTTTTTGCGTTGTATGATAGAAAGAGGAAAAAGCTTTTTCATAGTCAGTATTATAGAAAAAGATTTTGCCGTTTTCAACAGATTTACTATGATCGGTTGATTTTGAGAGACAGGTGGATGCTGATGAAAGGGATTGAGCATAAACCGGATTTCATCGGAGAATTGTGTATAGGGAAAGCTTTCGGCGGGAAGAGGCGTATCAAATTGCACAGGGAATAAGACCCTGAATATCCTGTGTGGGAAGGAGATATAGAACATGATGGGGTTTACGGGAAAATCTGTATATAAAGGGCTTGCATTGGGACCGGTCACAGTGCTGCGAAAGAGTGACATTCGAATACAGGATATACGAATGCGGCGGATTGAGATAAGCGATGTGGAAGCCGAAATGGACGCAGTGCGGGCAGCTGCAGCCCGGGCTATAGAAGAGCTGCAGGAGTTGTATGACAAGGCTCTGAAGGAAGTGGGAGAATCCGGTGCCGCTGTATTCGAAGCCCACAGGATGCTGCTTGAGGATGAGGAATATATGGGTTCTATCTGTGACAGAATCCGCAGGGAGCAGATGAACGCCTCTTATGCGGTGGCGGTGACAGGGGAGCATTTCGCGGAAATATTTGAAGGAATGGGGGATGATTCCATGAAGGCGAGAGCAGCGGACGTGAAGGATATTTCCAACCGTCTGATCAGGATTCTGGAAGGAGATTCGGAGGAGGATGCCGTCATCAGGGAACCTTCTGTGATTGTGGCGGATGACTTGACTCCCAGTGAAACCATACAGATGGATAAGGAAAAAATTCTCGGTCTTGTGACAGTGCATGGCTCTGTGAATTCCCATACAGCAATCCTGGCCCGGATGATGAACATTCCGGCTCTGATTGGAGTGCCTGTAAATCTGGAGGAGATCCATACGGGCATGACAGCTGTGGTAGATGGTTTCAGAGGTGAAGTCATATTTGAGCCGGATGAGGAGACCTGCCGCCTGGCAAAGGAAAAAATGGAGGAAGAACGGGAGCAGATGTGGTTTCTGCAAGAATTGAAGGGACAGGATAGTGTAACCTTAGGCGGAAAGCGTATTCACCTGTATGCCAATGTGGGAAATATAAGCGATGTGGAAGAGGCACTGGAAAATGATGCGGAGGGAATCGGCCTCTTCCGCAGTGAGTTCCTGTATTTGGGCAGAGAAAGCTTTCCAACGGAGGAAGAACAGTTTCAGGCATTCAGGCAGGCAGCACAGAGGATGGCAGAGAAAAAGGTGATTATCCGCACTCTGGATATGGGAGCGGACAAGCAGGCGGATTATTTCAACCTGGGAAAAGAGGAGAACCCGGCTCTTGGGTATCGAGGTATCCGCATCTGCCTGAAGCAGCCGGAGATTTTTAAGGTGCAGCTACGGGCTATACTGCGTGCGGCCATGTATGGAAATATTTCGGTTATGTATCCCATGATTACGGCTGTGGAGGAGGTTCTGCAGATCTTTGGAATTGTGAAGGAGGTACGGGATGAACTGGAAGCGGAAGGGATTCCATACCGATGCCCGGAACAGGGGATCATGATTGAGACACCTGCGGCGGCGGTGATCAGTGACGAGCTGGCACAGCTGGTGGATTTTTTCAGTATCGGAACCAATGATCTTACCCAATATACGCTGGCTGTTGACAGACAGAATGAGAGGCTGGCGGACTTTTACAATCCCCGGCATAAAGCTGTTCTGCGGATGATTGAGATAGTGGTGAAGAACGCCCACAGGCACGGAAAATGGGCGGGCATCTGCGGGGAGCTGGGGGCGGATCCGGAGCTTACGGAGGAATTTGTCCGCATGGGGGTTGACGAGCTTTCGGTTGCGCCTTCCATGGTGATGCGGATCCGGAAGAGAGTCAGAGAACTGGATATCTGACGGGGATATAGTCAGACTATCTGGAACCGCAGCAGGAAGCGGTAAGAATAGAGGCATATAACGGCCAGGGTCTTCCTGCCGTATAAAGGAGCAGATTCCTGGAATTCTCAGGCGCTTCAATCAGAATACAGTGCCATACGCCATGGGAATCCGGCAGGGACTGTGCGGCATTGGAGGCATAACAGGAATGGGGTTTTCCGAGATTCTCGGCGATAGAATCGAATTCCTGTGAGGAAACGCAGACTTTGTCAGAGATAACAAAGGGTAATGGCCTGCAGCCTGCCTCCTGTTGAAGGCGGATTTTTTCTTTCAGAGTATTCCAGGATAAATTTTCTGATGTTTTTACAAAATAGGCGGTATTCATAAAATGTCCTCCAATTGACTTGCCGACAGGTTGGGTTTATAATCACTATGTGTAGTAATGACCAAAAATGAGTGATTTTATGAAGAAAAGAGTAGGAAATGGGAAAAGCAACGAATACTACATTGTCGTTTCGGGTAAGCGCCGGGTTGAAAAACGTTATAGGACGGGATTTGATCAGTGATAAATATATTGCAGTATTTGAGTTGGTGAAGAATTCCTATGATGCCGGGGCCAGCAAGGTAAGGCTGTCATACCGTATCCAGGAAAACGGCAGGGGCAGGCTCATTGTCTCTGACAACGGAAGCGGAATGACGTATGAGGATATCATTCAGAAATGGTTGTTTGTGGCTTATTCGGACAAAAAGCCCCAGAATCGGCCAAAGACATCTTACCGGGATGAAATCAGGCGGGAGGCCGCGGGAGCGAAGGGCGTGGGACGTTTTTCCTGTGACAGACTGGGCACTTCTCTGCGCATGATCACAAAGACGGAGGGGGACAATGTCGTACACAGGGTGCATGTGAACTGGAACCAGTTTGAGCTGGATGACAAGAAGGAGTTCGTAGAGATTCCGGTGGAATATTCCGAGACAGACAGATTTCCCGGCCATTTCGAAAAGGGGACCACGCTGATCGTAGACGATTTGCGGGAAGAATGGGATCGGGAATCTTTGCTGAAGCTGAAGCGTTCCCTGATGAAGCTGATCAGCCCGGATGCGGACAAAGGCGACCTGCCCTTTGACATTGAGATGGAAGTGCCGTCGGAGGAGGAAACGGTTCCCCCGGGCGGCGCGGGCCTCCCGGTTGGTGCCGGTGACGGCGGCGATGCGCAGGACCGGGGCGCCCCGCTCTCCGTCCTCTGTGCAGGTATAGAAGGTGACGACATTTTCACCGGTAGA
>CAQUWW010000028.1:4917-5206 GCA_948896875.1 uncultured Acetatifactor sp.
CTGCTGGAGGAATATAAGCGGACCCTGGCCCAAAAGGAATACAGGAAAAAAAGAATCAATCCGGACAGAGATATCGTAAATGGAAAGATTAAGAACGATATTTTTGAGAAACTGAATCTGAAAACCACCAATATGGAGGTATGGGTGTCGGAGGACGGCCGCAGCATCACAAGCAAACTGTCCGATAAGGGGCAGTATATTTTTACCGTGACGGAAAAAAACCGGAAATATGGACTGCTGAAAAACATACATATCTCAGTCTTCTATTTGAACCAGAGCGCGAAGATAA
>CAQUWW010000028.1:5216-29054 GCA_948896875.1 uncultured Acetatifactor sp.
CAGATGGGAGGCGTCCAGCCCAAAAATTACGGTTCCGTTTTCATCTACAAAAACGGATTCCGCATCAATCCATACGGGGAACCGGGGCAGGATTTCTTCGGGATAGACCAGAGGAAAGCCCAGGGGTGGAATCGGCACATTGGTACAAGAGATATCATAGGCCGCATCTCCATAAAGGGGGATAATGAGCAGTTTGTGGAGACTACCAGCCGGGCTCATGGCTTTATCCGGACGCCGGGGGTGGACATGCTGGAGGATTTGTTCCACGAATATGTCCTGAAGGTGCTGGAAAAATATGTGGTTCGTCTCATCAACTGGGGAGAGCCGCTGAAATCGGATCCGAACCATGTCATATCTCCGGAGGAAATCGGAGAGGAAATTGTAGCCCAGTTTATTACCAATATGAATGTGGAGGATATTATCCATGTGGAATGCAATCCGGATATCCTGAAGACGGAGGGGGCCGGAAAACAATCCGACGGCATTACCCTGTCCCTGCAAAGGCTGGAGACCGTGGCGGAGAAGACCCGGGATGCCGCGCTGCTGCAGTTGACCCAGACTGTGAAAAAGAGGACGGAAGCCATTTTGTCCGACAACAGAAAGCTGGAGGAAGTGAATGAGGAGATAGGCAGGGAACTGCAGCAGGTCAGGCAGGAAAGCGAAGTGCGGAAAAAGCAGGTGTATTTTTTGTCCGGCGCCGCCAATCAGAATGTGACAAACTTAATCGGCGGGTTTCATACGGTGTACACCTTAACCGATGCCATCAAGGGAAATATGGAGCAGATATGGGAGGAAGTGGCAAAGGGAAAAGAGGCGGACCAGGAGGTGATTCTGGAGGCTTTGGGGGATATTTATCAGGCCAATGAAAAGGCCCGGAAACTGGCGGATCTGGCCATTCACGGGAACCAGAATTTGAAGCAGGAAGGGGCGAACAGCCTTTCGGATTTCCTTCGCCAGTATATTGACGAAGGTCTGGCGGTGAAAGGAATTCAGTATGAACTGAAGCCGGAGAACAGAACTTTTTTCTGCAAATTTGATGCTTCCGCCATGGGGATTATTCTGGACAATGCAGCCACAAATTCTATCAAGGCGGGCGCCCGGAAGCTGCAGATACATTTAAGGGAATTTCCGAAATACCTGGAGGTTTCTTTTACGGATGACGGCATAGGGCTGGACAGTGATATGGATCCGGATATGCTGTTTGAGTGGGGCGTCTCCCAAAATATCCGCAAAAAGGGATTTGGAATCGGATTGCCGCATGTGAGACAGCTGATAGAAGAAATGAAAGGGACTGTTGCCATTGACACTACATACCGGGATGGCTTCAGGTTGGTGGTGAAACTGAGACGATGAATACGAAGTTTAAGATTTTATGGTTTGAAGATGAAATTGCCTGGTATCGTATGGAACAGAGGAGAATAAACCGGATCCTGGAAGAACATTATCTGATACCGGAGATCGCCAGAAGGGACGGGGCGGATTTCGCTGTGGAAGAGCTGCAGGGAAACGAATATGACCTGATCATTATGGATTATAAGCTGGCGGAGGGTGCCACAGGGGATACCATTGTGTCGGCTATTCGGGAGAATGATATTCTGACAGATATTTTATTCTATTCTTCCGAGGAACAGAATATGCTGGCGGCGCTTTCCAAAGGAATGCCTCCCATCGACGGCGTATATCTGACGAAACGGGATACCAATGTGTTCACAGAGAAAGCGGAGAAGCTGATCTCCAAAATTGTGAGACGGTCCGAGGACATTGTAAACCTGAGAGGATTTGTTCTGGATAATACCAGTGATTTTGAACTGCGTTTAAGAGAGATTCTGAATATCTGCTGGCAGAAATTCGATGAAGAGTATAAATGTGTTCTGACAGATGTTGTCAATAAGCTGCTGGATGGGAAGACAGCGCGGACCAAAAGTCAGGTGGAGAAGGCAAGAAAGCAGAAGGATGTATTCGCCTATGTCAATAATAACGATTATCTGCTGGGAGTGGCGGACCGCCTGGACGTCCTTCAAGAGGTACTGCCTGTTCTGAGCTCCGCTTATCAGATGCCGGAAGGAGCCCACCAGGATGATTTCAAGCAATATTATATTGATAGGATCGGCGTTTACCGGAATCGTCTGGGGCATGTGAGATTCGGTGAAAAGACAATTCACGTCAATGGAGAAGAGGTGGAGATCAATCAGGAGTTTCATCGTCAGTTAAGAAAAAATATTGCTGAGATGGATGCGGCTATCGGCCGGATAGAAACATATATTACTGAAAAAATGTAAGGCAAAAGGATGCTTGACAAAAGGGCATGAATGTGTTACAAATGGTACATAAGATGCAGAGATGAGGAGACGCATCAAAACGAGAGCTTCGGCTTTTGTTTTGGTGTGTCTTTTTTCATACCAATAGAACGTTTGCAAAGCGTGGATTTTATTGCTGCATTCAAAATGGTTACAGGGAAAACGGCACTGTGGGAAGCTTTTGGGTGGATGAGACAGGAGAGAAAAAATGGTAGATGTAGTGATTATCGGGGCGGGGGTCATCGGAGCGATGACAGCAAGACAGCTTTGCAGAAACAGATTGTCTGTCTGTGTGGTGGAGCGTGCAAATGATGGGGCGGCCGGGGCATCCCGGGCCAACAGCGGGATTGTGCACGCCGGCTTTGATGCGAAGCCAGGGACGCTGAAAGCGCGTCTCAATGTGGCAGGGTCGGAAAAAATGGAACAGATTGCAGGAGAACTTGGAGTACCCTACAAACGAAACGGTTCCCTGGTGCTGGGGTATGATGAAAAGGATAAAACTATTCTGGAGAACCTGTATCGCCAGGGACAGGAGAATGGAGTCAGACGGCTGGAATTGCTGGACCAGGAGAAACTGCGGGAGATAGAGCCCGGCGTATCCCGTCAAGCAGTGTGTGCCCTGCATGCGCCCACAGGGGCCATTATCTGTCCCTACGAGCTTACTATCGCCGCATTGGGCAATGCTATGGATCATGGAGCTCAGTTCCTGCGGGGATTTGAGGTGACAGGTATCAGAGAGACGGAAGAGGCGGTGGTGCTGGAGGCTGCAGACGGGCGGCAGGTAGAGGCCAGATTTGTGGTAAATGCGGCGGGTACTTTTGCTGACAAAATTGCACAGATGCTGGGGGATGACAGCTTTTCCATTCATCCTCGCCGGGGCGAATACCTGCTGCTGGACAAGGAGTGCGGCGGGCTGGTACGACATACGCTGTTTCGGACACCCACGGAAAAGGGGAAGGGGATTCTGGTCTCCCCCACTGTGGACGGAAATCTGCTGCTGGGGCCTACGGCCCAGGAGCAGGAGGACAGGGAAAGTGTGGAGACAACGGCGGCCGGTCTGGCTCAAATCATCAGCCAGAGCGGCAGCGAGGCGGAGGGGATCCCGGTCAGACAGGTGATTACTTCCTTTGCAGGGCTTCGCGCAGCCGGCAACACAGGGGACTTTATCATTCGGACCTGGGGGAAACGGACGGTACATGCGGCGGGGATTGAATCCCCGGGATTGTCGGCATCACCTGCCATAGCGGAATATGTGGCAGAGCTGTTGCAGGGCCTGGGACT
Source organism: uncultured Acetatifactor sp. (assembly GCA_948896875.1). GTDB lineage: Bacteria > Bacillota > Clostridia > Lachnospirales > Lachnospiraceae > Acetatifactor. The sequence goes on from CAQUWW010000028.1 coordinate 8,795, forward strand.
GGAGCTGAATTCCAGAGAAGATTTCAATCCCAGGCGGAAACCGGCCCACTGGTTCCGGGAGCTTTCCCTGGAAGAAAAAGATGCCTATATTCAGGAACATCCGGACTATGGGAAGATGGTCTGCCGCTGTGAATCTGTCAGCGAAGGGGAGATTCTGGAGGCTATGAGGCGGGAGCCCAAAGCACTGGATGTGGACAGCATCAAGCGTCGGACACGCAGCGGAATGGGACGGTGCCAGGGAGGCTTCTGTTCTCCGCGTATTGTGGAGCTTCTGGCCAGGGAACAGGGAATTTCGCTGGAGCAGGTGACGAAGAGCGGAAAGGGATCCTATTTGAACATTGGGAAGACCAAAGGAGGCGAGCAGGCATGAAGCGGGAACAGATAGATCTGGCAATCATAGGCGGAGGACCGGCAGGGCTGGCGGCAGCGGTGGCCGCATATGACAGCGGCGTGAGGGATTTGCTGGTACTGGAGCGGGATTCTCATTCGGGCGGCATTCTGCAGCAGTGTATTCACAACGGCTTTGGACTGCATCGCTTTCAAAAGGAGCTGACCGGCCCGGAATATGCGTGGGAATATGAGAAGATGGCGGCGGAGCGGAAGATTCCCATACGCTGTGGTAGTATGGTACTGAATGTGTCGCCGGACAAGGTGTTGACAGTGGTAAGCCCGGAGGGCGTTACACAGATAGAAGCAAAGGCGGTTATTTTCGCCATGGGCTGCAGAGAGCGGAGCAGGGGGGCGTTGAATATTCCGGGCAGCCGTCCGGCAGGTATATTCTCGGCGGGAACGGCACAGAAATATGTGAACTGCATGGGGTATCTTCCCGGGAAGGAAGTCGTGATTCTGGGTTCAGGCGATATTGGCCTGATCATGGCGCGCCGTATGACGCTGGAGGGGGCTAAAGTAAAGGCGGTATGTGAACTGATGCCTTATTCCGGCGGCCTGGCCAGGAACATTCAGCAATGCCTCAGAGATTTTGACATCCCGCTGAAGCTCAGTCACACGGTGACGGCAATCCACGGCAAGGATCGTCTGACAGGGGTTACGGTGTCACAGGTGGATGAACAGAGGCGTCCCATTCCGGGGACAGAGGAGGAAATTTCCTGCGATACCCTGCTTTTGTCCGTGGGACTGATTCCGGAGAATGAATTGTCCAAGGGAGCAGGTATTCGCCTGGATCCGGTAACCGGCGGGGCTGTGGTGGATGAAAAAAGGCAGACCTCCTGTCCGGGAGTTTTTGCCTGCGGCAATGTGCTGCATGTCCATGACCTGGTGGATTTTGTGTCAGAGGAGGCGGCGCTGGCGGGGAAAAGCGCGGCGGAGTATATCGGCGGCGAAACGGCTGAGGAAAGTCCTCTGGAGCTGAAGCCGGACGGTAGAATCCGTTACACGGTTCCACAGCGAATTGTGGGCAGGCAGGAGGATGTGAAAGTCTATTTCCGGGTGGATAATATTTATAAAAAAGTGGAAATCCAGGTTACCTGCGGCGACAGGGTTGTTCTTTCCAGAAAGAAAGCCGTGGTAACGCCCGGGGAAATGGAATCACTGACGCTGAAGAAAGAGCAGCTGGCAGATTGCCAGGGAGAACAGATAGAATTTGCTTTGAAAGTGTAAGGCTCATCTTCGGGAGAGAGTAGACATCTGTGAAATGCATGGGTAAAAATGTATAGATTTGCAGGTATGAGAAAGGGATGGTTGTTGAGATGAAACGGGAACTGACTTGTATCGTCTGCCCCATGGGCTGTGCCCTGGAGGCAGAAATAGAGGACGGGCAGGTGGTAAATGTCACTGGGAATACCTGTCCCCGGGGGGCGAAATATGCGGAGCAGGAATGTACGCATCCGGAGCGTGTCCTGACTTCCACAGTGGCGGTGGAAGGCGGCGGTGTGCTTCCCGTGAGGACTGACCGCACCGTGCCGAAGGAGATGTTATTTGACTGTATGGCGGAGGTGAACCGAGTTACCGTGCGCTTGCCAATTTCCATCGGAACCGTTATAATAGAACATATTGCCGGGACAGAGGCGAACCTGGTCGCGGCTAAAAATCTGGAAAGAGGGAAATGACATGATACGCTTTAAGCACCCGGCTGTGATCGCGGCAGTGCGGTCGGAAGCAGATTTTGTGGCTGCGTTGGCCAGTGGCTGTGGGCTGATCTTTGATTTGACGCCCCATATTCGGAAGGTAAAGGAATGGGCGGATCGAACCCATCAGGCCGGTAAGAGATTGTTTCTGCACATGGATTTGGCGGAAGGCATCGGCAAGGATGGGGCAGGGCTGGAATATGTGCGGGAGCAGGGAGCGGATGGCATTATCAGCACAAGGGCCGGCATGGTACGGGATGCAAAGGAAGCAGGACTGCTGACGGTACAACGATTCTTTATAATTGACTCACAGTCCATGCGGACGGCGAAGGAAGCGTTGAAAAGTACGAAGGCGGATATGGTGGAAGTGATGCCGGGACTGTTGCCGAAAGCGATTGCGGAATTGGCGGTCTCGGGAAGAACCCCGGTGATTGCCGGTGGTCTGATTGAGACGGCAGAGGAAATTCAGGCGGCTTTTGCCGCCGGGGCCTCTGCTGTCTCAACGGGAAAAAAAGGACTTTGGAAGGCTCCGGTTCAGGTTACCTGACCGGAGTCTTTTTGAGTTGATTTATGGAAAAATCTGGGGTATGATGAGTAACAGATGGGAGGGGTTTTTTCTTTCTATCAATACATTATAAGGAGAACAGAATCATGTATCAGGCAAACCAGACAAGGTATCAGACAATGTCCTATCATCGCTGTGGCACGTCAGGGTTGAAACTTCCAGAAATTTCTCTGGGACTGTGGCATAACTTTGGCGATACCGCAAATTATGAAAATATGCGGGCAATGTGCCTTACCGCATTTGACAATGGCATCACACATTTTGATCTTGCCAACAATTACGGTCCCAGGCCCGGCAGCGCCGAGGAGAATTTTGGCAGGATTCTGAGGGAGGATCTGAAAGGGTATCGGGATGAACTGATTATCAGCACGAAGGCCGGCTATGATATGTGGGAGGGCCCTTATGGAGACGGAGGAAGCCGCAAATATCTGCTGGCAAGTCTGGACCAGAGCTTAAAGCGTATGGGGCTGGAATATGTGGATATTTTCTATCATCACAGAATGGATCCGGAAACGCCGCTGGAAGAGACCATGGGAGCACTTTCTCAGGCTGTGAGAAGCGGGAAAGCGCTTTATGTGGGATTGTCCAATTACGATGGGCCCACCATGGAGAAGGCCTGTAAGATTCTGGAAGAATATCAGTGTCCTTTTATCATCAACCAAAATTCTTATAATATTTTTAACCGCACAATAGAGCAAAACGGTTTGAAGGAAATGGCGGTAAAGTTGGGGAAAGGGATTATTTCCTTCAGCCCTTTGGCCCAGGGAACCTTGACTGACCGGTACTTAAAAGGAATTCCGGAGGATTCCAGAGTACGCACGGACGGACGCTTCTTAAAAGAAGGACAGCTGACACCTGAGAAGGTGGCCCAGATTTCGGCGTTGCAAAAAATAGCTTCACAGCGGGGCGAGAGCCTGGCGGCTATGGCGCTGAAATGGGTGATCCGGGACGGGGCGGTTACCAGTGTTCTGATCGGAGCCTCTAAGCCTTCTCAGATTGTAGAGAATCTGAAAGTGCTGAAGAGTCCGGGATTTTCAGAGGAAGAGCTGAAAAAGATTGATGAAGTCTCTGTAAATGCAAGATAAAAATGTCGGTGTTTTGAGCATGATATGGAACTTTTACGGGGATAACCTGCAGTTAATTTTATTTCCTGTGACTTAACAACCGCTCAATTGTGAGATCCTGTTCTATCCCCTATAATAGGTCTTAGATAATAGAATCTGCTCTTGATTCTATTATAGCCCTTAGATAATAGAATCTGCCCTTAGATTCTATTACAAAAACAACAAAGCGGAACAGGAGGCAGTCTTATGCAGATAGGTGAAGTGATACGCAAATACAGGAAAGAAAAGAATCTGACGCAGGAGGAGATGGCCAGGGCGCTGGGGGTGACGGCACCGGCGGTGAATAAGTGGGAAAACGGCAATTCTCTGCCGGATGTCATGCTGCTGGCGCCCATTGCCAGATTGCTTGGCATTACATTGGATACATTGCTGGCCTTTCAGGAAGACCTGACAGAGGAGGAAATGAACAGCCTGATTGGTGAGCTGAATGACAGGCTGAAACGGGAGTCTTACGAAGAAGTTTTTCAATGGGCGAAAAAGAAGAGGGAACAATTTCCCAATTGTGAGAATCTGATGCTGAATATGGCGGTGGTGCTGGATGCAGGCCGACTGGTGAATAAAGTGCCGGATGCGGAAAAATATACCGATGAGATTATTGACTGCTATGTCCGCGCACTGGACAGCAAGGAGGAGGAAACCAGATACCGGGCTGCAGATTCTCTGTACAATTTCTATGTGAGAGAAGAGCAGTACGAGAAAGCGGAGGAATATCTGACACGTTTTCCGGACCGGGATCCGGAGAAAAAGAGAAAGCAGGCTCAGATTTGTGCCAGAACAGGCCGGTGGGATGAAGCTTACAAGGCTTACGAGGAGCTTTTATTTTCCGGGTATCAGAGGATGAGCATTGTTCTAAATGGGATATACCAGCTGGCGGCAGAAGAGCAGGATACGGAAAAAGCCCGGTTGGTTGTCGGGATACAGAGGCAACTGGCCCAACTTCTGGAAATGGGTAAATATTATGAGCTGATGTGGGAGCTGGAGCCGGCCATGAGCGGGCGGGATGCCGATGCCGCGGTGGACATTGCGGAGCAGATCCTGGAAAATATTCCCACAATCGGCTCCTATATGGAATCCCGCCTTTATGAGCACATGGGGTTCCGAAGGCTGGGAGAGGAGTTTTATGGTGATCTGAAAGAGAAACTATTAAACAGCTTCCGGGATGAGGAGGCCTGCGGGTGGCTGCTGGGGAATGAGAGATGGCAGAGCCTGATTGCAGAACATTCAGATTAAAATTGCCAGAAGGACAGTGGATTTCGGCAGATGTAACACTATGGCACGGATGAAAAAGCAAATGCAAAAATCATATCCCGGAGGTGCTGGCTTCCGGGATGTGATTTAGAATCATGAATTTGCAGATTTATTTTCCAGTAAATGCAATTCCTGGGTCAGATTATAGGATGCACCGTTGACACTGCCCACCGGATTGTGATCAAGATAATCTACCAGCGGGATGCAAAGGCGCTGCACTTTTTCCTTATCTTCGGCCTTACTGATATCTAATCCTAATTTTTCGGTCAGAATATCTATCTGAGAATTAATAATAGTAAGTTTTTTGGCGTTCAGATCGGTCTGTGCATTGTCATTTTCAATTTGTTTTGCCTGCTCTTCCAGTTTCCGCATCCGCAGCTCGGAAGGCAGGAAAACGAAGGATCTGATAGCGGATACCAGCGTGTTGATAATGTCGCTGATACAGGATAGCTCTATTTCTTTGCTTCCAAGTACGATTCTCAGGGACCCGTTTTCAAATTTCCTGGTAAAAATCGTATGGGATTTTCCCGGATTCTTAATCATCTCAAATTGTGTCAGAAATTGAGATAATCTTTGGATATCTTCGGAATAAGCATGCAAATCCGTACATTCCTTTTCGGACTTGATTTCCAGAAGATTGATCTCGCTTTCTACAATGCCATCGGGCAGGGGCTCGTACAAGGCCGATTCAACGTAGGCCATATGATCATATAATAGGAAAATATGGTGATAATGTTGTAGTAAATCGGTAAAGGCGTCTAACAAATCATGGTATAAGCCCATTTGCCGGGATTTTTCTGCCTGAGCCTCTATAACATTGTACATGATATCTATAGAGGTATTGGCAGATTTGATAAATGCGGAACATTCCTGAGACAGGACAGAGTTGGACAGCGACGGGCACTGACTTTGCAGCAGAGCGACGCAGCTGTATAATTTTCGCATCTGAGAATTCAGGTGCAACACAGCTGTATGCATGGAATTCAGGCAAGATACGACACCATTGGCCAGGTTGATTGACGGACTATTGGAGGTATTGTTACAGTATGCGGTAAAGGCCGCTTTCATCTGCTTGGAATACTTAGCCATCAGTTCTTCCACCTGATCCATAAAATCCGGAACGGTATCGATGATTTCTTTTACTGTTCTGTACTCTGAGACAAGATTGTTCAATGTCATAATGATTCCCCCTTTGGAACGGCGTTTTGATGACAGAATTTGCCGCCTGTTTCCTGTAATATGGACATATTATACCATGTGCACAGCCCGCACATGGTACTGATGGCCATTCGGCCGTTTTCTGCCACGAATAAGGACATTATACCATAAATTGCCCTGCAATTTATGATGGATGGCCATCCGGCCGTTTTATGCCTCGAATAAGGTCATTATATCATGGTTTATTATATTTCGGAATACATGAAATCGGATTTTGTAGCATTCTGGTAAAGAAAAAGGGTGGATTATAATAATAAATGTGATAAAATGGGAGAGAAAACTCTGAGAAAAGGGGAACACGGGAATGTTATTGTGCATTGCTTCCGCTCCATGCAGGGCCTGAGGACACCGCATGGAGGATGACAGAAGTCCTCGGCTTTGCATTTTGATAAGAGAAATAAAATATCAAAGGAGCAAAGTCAAAATGAAAAATGAATATAAACAATTGAAACCATATTTGATGCTTTGGAGTACACAGTCTTTATCTTCTCTCGGCAGCGGAATGACCGGATATGCTCTGGTGCTGTGGCTGTACCTGCGCAGCGGGTCTGCGTTAAAGACGGCGCTTTTATCTGTCTGTTCTTATGCGCCATATATCATTATGAGTATATTTGCAGGCGCGCTCAGCGACAGATGGAATAAGAAACGGACCATGCTGATTTGTGATCTGATCGCGGCAGTCAGTACGGTGATTGTCTGTATACTGATCAGAACGGAAAGCCTGCAGGCCTGGCATCTTTATTTCCTGAACGGGCTCAGCGGTCTGATGAATACGGTACAGCAGCCGGCCGGTGAAGTGGCGGCGACGCTGCTGATCCCCAGGGAATGCTATCAGAAAACCAGCGGCCTGCGTTCTTTTTCACAGTCCTTAAATTCGATACTGACTCCCATACTGGCCACGGCGCTTTTCTCTTTTGCAGGAATGGAGACGGTAATTGCGGTGGACTTACTCACGTTTGCAGTGGCATTTCTGACATTGTGGCTGTTCATTGAGATTCCGCAGGAGCGTTTCACTGAAGAAGCCGGAGAAGGGAAGGAAAAACTTTTGATGTCGGCCAGGGCAGGACTGCATTGGCTGCGGCAGAATCCGCTGATATTGAAACTGATTCTGTTTCTGGCCTGTATTAATCTGGTTGCCTCTGTTTACAATGCCGCGCTGCCGGCCATGCTTTTGTCCAGAGAAAACGGCGGAGAAGCAGTACTGGGAATGGTCAATACTTTTGTAGGAATTGCCACACTGGCAGGGAGTATCTTTGTTACAGTCTCGCCAAAACCGAAGAATCGGGTCAGGGCAATCTGCCTTGCGCTGTTCGTATCCATGAGTACGGAGAATTTTTTGCTGGCATTTGGAAATGGTGTGACAGTCTGGTGTATCGGCGCGGTTTTAGGCTGGATATTCGTTCCGTATATGAACGCGAATATGGACGTGATTTTTCGCAGTACTATACCAAGTAAGATGCAGGGGAGAGTGTATGCCTGTCGCAATACATTGCAATTCTTTTCTATCCCTGTGGGCTATATGGCTGGAGGCTGGCTGGTGGACAGAGTATTTGAACCATTGATGGCAGGACAGTCTGCCGGCGTTCTGACATCCCTTTTCGGCAGTGGAAAAGGCTCCGGCGCCGCCATGCTGTTTGGCGTGTGCGGTGTGGCCGGTGTCATGGTATGCCTGTGTTTTCAGGTCCTGCTGAAAAAGGAAAGCTGGAGTGAGGACAAAGCTTTCTGATAGGCAAGCCGTTCGCTTCCGTCTTCCACATGTATGATTCCGCATCTGACAAATCCATTTTTAGACAACAGATGCTGCATAATCAGATTATCTCTGTGGGTGTCGATTCTGATATTGGGAATGTGTGACAGACAGTAAGCCAGACATGCATCAAATATGCCCTTTACGGAACCATCACCGGCAATCCGGTGAATGGTCCCGTAAGGGGCTTCGTTGAGCCAGTGTCCGTCCTCGATTACCTGATACGTGGGATCATCGCCAATGATAAAAGAAAAAACACCACAGGGTCTGCTCTGCTCTTCCAGAATATAACTGCAGCCATTCCGGATATCCTGCATAAGTACGGAAACATAAGGGTGGTCATCGCCCCACTGAGACGGATTCCCTGTTTGGCGCATTTTGCCTCTTGCGCAGGCATATATCTGGCATATTTGTTCCAAATCTTCCAACCTGGTGGGTCTGATAAGCATGGTGAATCCCTTTCTCGAAGACTGTGAGAGGTTAAATTTCCAGGCTGTGCCGGTCACCACTCAGTTGCTTTATCAACGCTTCGGCGGCTCTGAGCTTTTCTTCGATTTCCTTATTCTTTTGCCGTTCTGCTTCCAATAATTTCTGCTGTTCTTCGGCTCTTTTCTCTGCCTGCCCTTATTTGATTTTCAGTTCCTGATTGAATAAGTGGCGAAAAGCCTACGGATTATAACATAATTTTTCGTACCGTACAAGTATTTTATGAGTTTTTAGAATCTTTTGTAACTCATTTTTAAATGGTTTCAAATCAAGGAAAGGATTGTGTTCCATCTCGGGCCATGGTAAGATGGAAAAAAGGACAAGGAGGGCGCCTATGAGTAAAATAAGCATAAAACAATTGAATCCGCATGTTTATCTGATGGATGACAATGGAGAGGCCACAGGATACGTGGTGGTGGGAGAGAAGGAGGCTCTGGTGATTGATACCATGAACGGCAGCGAGGATGTAAAGGCTGTGGTGCGGACAGTCACAGATTTGCCGCTGATGGTGGTAAATACACACGGGCATTGCGACCACATTCACGGCAATATTTATTTTGAAGAAGCATACTTGCATCCGGCGGATTTGGAGCTTGCAAATGAGCATGGAAAATTTCCGGATTTTGTCAGGGAAATAACGGCTCGGGGGCTTTCCATGCCGCCATTTCGGGAGATACGGGGCGGCACTGTCATTGAGCTGGGCGGTCTGAGTGTGGAAGTCATCGACTTTCCGGGACATACGAAGGGCGGCATTCTGCTGCTTCTGAGAGAGGACCGAATCCTGTTCACCGGAGATGGCATTAACCGGCATCTCTGGCTGCAGCTTCCGGGCTGTCTGACACCCGAGGAAGTGCTGAAGGAGATTGATAAAGTCAGGTATCTGGAGGAGAAAGCGGACTACATTCTGCATGGCCATGCCAAAGGATTTGAGCCTATTTCTCTGATTGAAGAGCTTCGGGAAGGACTGCAGACACTGTGCGAGGGCAAAACGGAGAATGACAGCAAGTATTCCTGGTTCGGGGGAAAGGCAAAGCAGCATCCCTTCGGAGATGGGAACTCTGTGATTGTTTATCCGGATTGCTGACAGAATTCGGCGGCAGGCAGGTGAAAACTGAATTGTCGCCGATTATGTTATCAATAGGGAAAGTGCGCGCTATATGATAAAACCCTTCGGGGAATGCGCGCCGGGGAATAAATTTTGTGGGAGCAGGGATATGAGTAGAATGAAAGAGAAATTACATACAGGTGAACTGTATCTTCCGGGAGATCCGGAAATCATGAAAGAGCAGGCGGCTTATCAGGATCTGCTGTGCGAATATAATCAGACGAAGCCCTCGGAGGCAGAGAAAAGAGCGGAAATGCTGAAGCGGATGCTGGGAGACTGCGGGGAAGGAGTTTATATCGAGGCTCCGTTTTACTCTAATTTCGGCGGTCGTCACTGCCATTTCGGGAAATGGGTCTATGCCAATTATCATCTCACCTGTGTGGATGATACCCATATTTATGTAGGAGATTACACTATGTTTGGCCCTAACGTAACAATTGCCACGGCGGGACATCCCATATGGCCGGAGCTTCGGGAACAGATTTATCAGTATAATATGCCGGTTCACATTGGCAGAAACTGCTGGATCGGGGCCGGTGCAATTATCATGCCCGGGGTTACCATAGGGGACAATACGGTAATCGGTGCGGGGAGCATCGTGACGAAGGATATTCCGGCCAATGTGGTGGCGGTGGGGAATCCCTGCAGGGTAATGCGGGAGATCAACGAACATGACAGAGAATATTATTATAAGGATCGAAAGATCGACTGGGCGGAAATTGAGAGCAACATGATGTAAAGGATTTCATATGCGGGCCCGCGCATATAAAAGTGCCGCAAGAGTAACGCCGGCGAAGAACTTTTCTATGATAAAAGTCCACAAACGGTAAAAACGTTTGTGGACGTAATCGTCTGGCGGAGTCGGCGGGATTCGAACCCGCGAGCCCCGGAGGGCTAACGCATTTCGAGTGCGCCCCGTTATGACCGCTTCGATACGACTCCAATTTACTGACCGGCATTTCTGCCACTTCCCTATTCTATAGCATTCACCATTTTTTTGCAAGAGTCAGAAACGATTTTTTCCAGAAAGGTTGCAAAATGATCCGGAAAAGGGTAATATTTTAGATGAAGTATGAAAAAGAAAATATTGGCAGGTATGCAATTATAAAAAGAAAAGGAGGATATGTACATGAAAAGAATCGGAATGCTGACCAGCGGAGGAGACTGCCAGGCTTTGAATGCGGCTATGAGAGGCGTGGTGAAGACGCTGTACAACAGCAAAGAGCAGGTGGAAATCTATGGATTTCAGAACGGCTATAAGGGACTGATCTACAGTAAGTTCCAGATGCTGACAGGCAAGGATTTCTCCGGTATTCTCACAAAAGGCGGCACGATCCTCGGAACATCCCGCACTCCCTTTAAGACCATTCAGGATCCTGATGAAAATGGCCTGAACAAAGTGGAAGCCATGAAGCAGAATTACTACAAGCTGCAGCTGGACTGCCTTGTCATTTTGGGCGGCAACGGTACGCACAAAACGGCGAATCTGTTGAGCAAGGAAGGGCTGAATGTCATTACGCTTCCCAAAACCATTGACAATGACCTGTGGGGAACAGATATGACCTTTGGCTTCCAGAGTGCGGTGGATATCGCGACAGATGCCATCGATTACATTCATACGACGGCGGCATCTCACCGCAGAGTATTCATTGTGGAAGTAATGGGACATAAGGTGGGCTGGCTTACATTGAATGCAGGCATGGCCAGCGGTGCGGATATCATCCTGATACCTGAGATCCCCTATGACCTGGACAAGGTAATCGACAAGATCGAGGAGAGAGATGAGAGGGGAAGCGGATTTACAATCATTGCAGTGGCTGAAGGTGCTATTTCCAAGGAAGATGCAAAGCTTTCCAAAAAAGAGTATAAGAAGAAACTGGAAAAAATGCCCCATCCTTCCGTATCCTATGAACTTGCGGCGGCCATTCAGGAGAGGACGGGCCGGGAAGTGCGTGTCACGGTTCCCGGACATATGCAGAGAGGCGGAAGCCCCTGCCCTTATGACCGTGTGTTTGCCAGCCGCCTGGGTGCGGAGGCAGGCAAGCTGATTCTGAAGGGGCAGTATGGTTTTATGGTAGGCTATAAGAATCGTGAAATTGTTCGCGTGCCATTGGAGGATGTGGCGGGCAAACTGAAATCCATATCTCCGGATGCAAGTATCGTGAAAGAGGCAAAGCTTCTGGGGATCAGTTTTGGAGACTAAGGGGCAGATTTCGGAGAGCGAGGAATAAAAAATGTCGTACACGGCACTGTACCGGAAGTTTCGGCCGGATACCTTCGAAGATGTGAAGGGACAGGATCACATAGTCACCACTTTGAAAAATCAGCTTCGGGCGAATCGCATCGGCCATGCCTATTTGTTTACCGGCACCAGAGGAACCGGCAAGACTACCGTGGCAAAAATATTTGCCAGGACAGTGAATTGTGAGAATCCGGGGCCGGAGGGTCCCTGTGGGGAATGCCATATCTGCCGGGCCATAGCCGCAGGGGCCAGCATGAACGTAATTGAAATTGATGCGGCCTCCAATAACGGTGTGGATAATATCCGTGAGATCGTGGAGGAGGTTTCCTATTCTCCTGCGGAAGGAAAATACAAGGTTTATATTATTGATGAAGTGCATATGCTTTCCACAGGGGCTTTTAATGCATTGCTGAAGACGTTGGAGGAACCGCCGTCCTATGTGATATTTATTTTGGCTACTACGGAAGTGCACCGGCTGCCGGTTACCATTTTGTCCCGATGCCAGCGATATGATTTCAAACGAATTTCCATAGATACTATCGCCGCCAGATTGCGGGACCTGATAGTGCTGGAAAATGTGCAGGTGGAGGAAAAGGCTCTGCGCTATATTGCAAAGACGGCCGACGGTTCCATGAGAGATGCGCTGAGTCTGCTGGATCAGTGTATCGCTTTTCACCTGGGACACGAGCTGACCTATGACAAAGTTCTTGATGTGCTGGGAGCAGTAGATACGGAGGTGTTCAGCCGACTGCTGCGCAATGTCCTGGAACGGAATGTGAAGGGTTGTGTGGAGCTGTTGGAGGAGATTGTGATACAGGGCCGGGAATTGAGCCAGTTTGTGACGGAATTTACCTGGTATCTGCGCAATCTGATGCTGGTACAGGCCTCTGATCATCTGGAAGATGTCATTGACATGTCCACAGAGAATTTGAACCGTCTGAAGGAAGAATCCGAAATGGTGGATATGGATAGAATTATCCGCTTTATCAGAATTTTTTCGGAATTGTCAACACAGATTCGGCAGTCTGCTCAGAAGCGAGTTTTGGTGGAGATCGCTCTGATTAAGCTTTGCAGACCGGAAATGGAAGTGAACCAGGATGCGGTTCTTGATCGTATCCGTCAGTTGGAGGAGAAGCTGGAGAACGGTGTTGTGGCTGTAAGGGCGGATGGGAACGTTTCCAGTGCCGGCGGAAATATTGGCAATTCAGACGTTGTGTCGAAGGCAAAGCCGGAGCTGCCCAAAGCAATTCCGGATGACGTAAAGCAAATCGTGGCCAGGTGGCCGGCAATTGTGGGAAGTGCGGAAAATCCCATGCGGATTTATATGAAAGCCGCGAATTTAAGCCTGGGCGGCGACAATAAGCTGTTGATGGTGGTGGAGGACGGCATGGCCTCAGACTATTTCACCCAGCATCCGGAGAATAAGACGCGGCTGGAGGAGCTTCTATCTGACTTTTCGGGAAAAGAAATAGAAGTTAATATCCAGACAGTCAGCGGACAACAGGAATTTGAAGAGAACTATGTGGACATTTCCAAACTGGTCCAGATGGAAATCGAGGAAGAAGAATAAAATAATGCGGAACTGGAATCAGCAGTCTGCAAAACTGGAATGGAGGACTTAAAATGGCAAAACGTGGAGGGTTTCCCGGTGGAGCAATGCCCGGAAATATGGCCAATCTGATGAAGCAGGCTCAGAGAATGCAGCGTCAGATGGAGGAAGGGCAAAAGGAGTTGGAAACCAAAGAATTCACTGCGGCGGCCGGCGGAGGTGCAGTGGAGGCGACAGTGAGCGGTAAAAAGGAAATTTTGAAGTTGACGCTGTCAGAGGAGGTTGTAGATCCGGAAGACATCGAAATGCTTCAGGACTTGATTGTGGCAGCCGTCAATGAGGCAATGCGCAAGGCGGATGAAGCCAGCTCCGCGCTTATGGGTAAAATGACAGGAGGGCTGGGAGGCATGCCCTTCTGATGGAGTTGTACAGCGGATATATCAATAAACTAATAGAAGAGCTGGCGTCTCTTCCGGGAATTGGCAGCAAATCGGCGCAGAGGCTGGCCTTTCACCTGATTAACATGCCCCGGGACAGGGTGCAGAGGCTGGCGGACGCGATTGTGACGGCAAAGGAAAATGTCCGTTACTGCCAGGAGTGCTATACGTTGACTGACAGGGAAGTATGTCCTGTGTGTGCCAGCCAGAAACGCAATCATAAGCAGATTATGGTGGTGGAAAATACCAGGGACCTGGCAGCCTACGAGAAAACCGGCAGATACGAAGGGGTATATCATGTGCTCCACGGCGCCATTTCGCCCATGCTGGGCATCGGGCCCGGCGACATCAGGCTGAAAGAACTGATGGCACGTCTTCAGGGAGAAGTGGAAGAAGTCATCATCGCTACCAATTCCAGCCTGGAGGGGGAGACCACAGCTATGTATATTGCAAAGCTGATCAAACCGACAGGCATTCGGGTGACAAGAATCGCCAGCGGTGTCCCGGTAGGAGGCGACCTGGAATACATTGATGAAGTGACGCTCCTCCGCGCCCTGGAAGGACGGGTGGAACTGTAATAGATACTGCGGAACTACAAACAGCAATACTTCGGAAGATGCACAGATTCGTTTACGGATGCATGCACTTGCAGCCGGAAACGAATCTATACAGGTGCATCTTCTGGAGTGTTGCGGAACTAAAAACAGCAGTCTGCCACGAAGATGCACAGATACATTTACGGATGCATTACTTTGCAGCCGGAAATGTATCTATATGAGTGCATCGAGAGGCAGCTGCGGAACTACAATAAGGAGAACAAAATCATGGCAATTACAACAACGTCTTTCGGAGCCTATCCGGGAGGAAAAGAAGTCCTGCTGTATACCATTACCAATGAAAATGGTATGCAGGTGTCATTGGCAAACGTGGGTGCGGCTCTGGTCAGCGTACAGGTTCCTGACAGGCAGGGTGTGATGGCAGATGTGGTGCTGGGATTTGACAAAGCGGAAGATTACATGAAGAATGACAGCTTCTTCGGGGTAGTGATCGGACCCAGTGCCAATCGGATAGGAAACGCCTCTTTCTGTCTGGACGGAACTACATATAAAGTAGATGCCGGCGCAGGTGGAAATAACCTGCACAGCCATAAGGACAAAGGCTGGCATAAACGCTTCTGGGAGGCGCAGACAGGGGAGAACAGTGTCACATTTACCCTGGAAGATGAGGCGGGGAACATGGGCTTTCCGGGGAAT
Source organism: uncultured Acetatifactor sp. (assembly GCA_948896875.1). Lineage (GTDB taxonomy): Bacteria > Bacillota > Clostridia > Lachnospirales > Lachnospiraceae > Acetatifactor. The sequence goes on from CAQUWW010000028.1 coordinate 23,853, forward strand.
AAGAAGGCCAGTGTAACATATTCGCTGGACGAAGAAAACGGGCTGAAGATTCATTATCATGGAGTAAGCGATACAAGGACGATTCTCAATCTTACCAATCATTCCTATTTTAATCTGGAAGGGCATGACAGCGGCAGAATAGAGGGACATGAGCTATGGCTTGGGGCTTCCCGGTTTACACCCGCGGATGCGACTTCCATTCCTACCGGAGAACTTGCGGAGGTAAAAGGGACTCCCATGGACTTTACTGTCTCCAAAAAGGTGGGAGATGAAATCGGAGCCGACTTTGAACAGTTAAAGTTTGCCGGAGGTTATGACCATAACTGGGTTATCGACGGATGGGATGGAACGCTCCGCCATTTTGCCACATTGAAGGCACCTGTTTCCGGAAGAATGATGGAAGCTTACACCACTCTGCCCGGTGTGCAGTTTTATGCGGGCAACTCTATCGTGGAACAGACAGGAAAGAAGGGGACGATTTACGGTCTGCGGCAGGGATTATGTTTGGAGACTCAGTATTTTCCGGATTCCGTGAATAAGCCGCAGTTTCCGGATTGTATCTTTGGCGGAGACAGGGAGTATGATTCCGTGACCGTGTACCGTTTCGGTACATTTTAGGAATTGTTCAGAAATAACTCTTAATTTGCAGGAATTGTTAAAATGAATATAAGGTATGACTGATTTTTAAGTTCTGCAAAGTTTGTCGAAGAGTTCTTTTCGGACCCCGACAAAGAATGCTAAAATGCCTCGCATACCGATGATATTATTATTAAAAACGGTATGGGAGGTGTTTTTATATGGAATTACCAAAAAATGTTACACAAATCGGAGAGGTAAATCCTCACTGTAAGATATATGTGGAGGATTATGTTATCTCGTACATAAAGCAGCTGAACCGACATGCCGGAGACAAGCAGCTGGCGGTGGCAGTATATGGGATACGGAAGGAAGAAGCCGGAATTGATTATCTATTTTTATATGGGGCATGCAAACTGAACTTTTTGCAGAGAGAATGTCGTCATCTGTCTCAGGCGGTTTTGCAGGAAGTGGAAAAGCAGAGGAAACGATATTTCTCGGAGTATTCTTTTCTGGGGTATCGCCTGCTGGACGGAGAAATGGTGGAAGGATTTCACATTTGCGAGCAGGGTGTATGCAGATATGTGGAAGGATATGCACAGTTTTATGAGAAAAACGACAGCATGCTCTCCTTCATGTTGGACGAGCGTCAGGGGGAGGCACCGCCGGAAGAGCTGGACAGACAGAAATATGATGTGGTAAAGAAACGGCAGGAAGAGCGACGGGCTTCTGCGGAAAACAAAGGTGGTCAGATTGTCAGATACAGGCGCAGAGAATCCCGGAAAAAGCAGTCGGGTACGTCAAAGGTAAGGCTGAGAAATATGCAGCTGACGGCAGCAGCTTCATTCGTGATGCTGGGGGTGGTCGGACTGGCGATTATGTCAAACGGCGAAAAGGCAGATGATTGGAAGACGGCAGCCAGACAGCTTCTGGAGGGCATGACAGAAAAGCGGCTGCCAGATGCAGTGGAGGTGGTCAACAATTCTGTACAGCCAGGTGTCATTGTGGCGGAGGACAAGCTTACGGACGCCATCCTCAAAGAAAATGCCGCGGCGACTTCCGGGATGTCAGAAGAAGGACAGCAGAGCGAGATACAGCCGTCGGGAACAGTGCCGGGCGACCAGACACCCGCCGGGACAGAACAGTCAACAGAACCTGTTTCCACGCAGCCGCCGGCAGCAACTCCGGACCCTGCTCCCACGCAACAACCGACTCCGGAACCCACCGCGCAGCCGGAGGAAACGGAAGCGCCTGTTGCAGAACCTACATCTTATACGGTACAGAAAGGGGACACACTGATTGGTATCTGTATCCAAAAGTATGGCAGTGATGCCAGGGTGGCGGAGATATGTTCCCTGAATAACATTCATAATCCGGATGACATCAAGGAGGGCGCGAGGATTTTATTACCGTAATTTGCGGAAAGGATTCGGGCATGCTCTGAATTTTTACGGAGGAAGTACATGGCGGATATCAGAAGTTTCATAAAAGAAAAAGAGAAAAGGGAGAGGAACAAAGAGGAGTATAAGAAAAAAATTGTACTACATAAGCTTGCTGCTTTTTACAAACTCCTGGCAGTGATTCTTGCTTTGGTTGCAATTATTGTTTTTTTTGTGATACAATATAAAAGGCATGTTTATACGGATTATGATATTATTGCGTCTGTGGAAAGAGAAAATGCAGGTTCTGCCACAGATACCCGCCTGAATGACTCCTTTCTGACTTATAGTAAGGATGGCGCGCATTGTACGGATACAAGAGGAAATATAAAGTGGAATCAGACCTTTGAAATTCAGGATATCAGGTTATCTGTCTGCGGAGACACTGTGGCAATAGGGGATTATAATGGAAGACAGATTTACATAGCGGACTCGGAAAAACTTCTGGGAGAGATTACCACCACAATGCCCATTCGGGATGTGGCCGTTTCCGCCAGTGGAGACGTGGCAGCGGTGCTTGCCGATGTGGACGTTACCTGGCTGAATATCTATGACAGTACCGGTAAGCAGAAGAAAGAAGGAAGAACCCATATGGATGATTCCGGCTATCCTATGGCACTCAGCTTCTCCCCCAATGGAGAACTTCTCTGTGTGGCTTATGTGTATGTGGATACCGGTGTATTGAAGACCAATGTGGCCTTCTATGATTTCAGCCCGGTAGGAGACAATGTCAGCGATTTCCTTGCCAGTACCTGGTCTTATACAGATTTGCTGGTTCCTTATGTACAATTTGTGAATGATACTACCGCATTTGCGGTGGGAGACAGCAGATTGATGATTTACGCCGGAGGTCATAAACCGGCCCCGCTGGCGGAGCATTTATTTGATCGAGAGGTACGCTCCGTATTTTACAGTGACAGATATATCGGACTGGTATTTAATGCGGATAATAATGAGAACCGATATCAGATAGATGTGTATGATACCCAGAATGCCACGGCAGGAGAAAAACATTTTTACTTTGATGTAGACTATACGGATATTTTTTTCGGAAAGGACAATCTGGTAATTTATAACGAAACGGAGTGCCAGATATTTACTATGGACGGAACAGAGAAGTATCATGGAAATTTCGGGAAAACGGTCCGCCTGATGCTTCCGGTGGGAAATACATATAAATATCTGTTAGTGACAGATGACACCATAGATACCATACAACTAAAATAGAAAGGGAAAGCAAAGGAGAAAGGGAGAAAACGGAATGGACGGAATCAAGATCAATATATTGCTTGTAATTGTTGTTATTGCAGGTATCTTTAAATTGCTGGACGGCTATAAAAAAGGAATTGTGAAGGAGATTATATCTCTGATCACAATGCTGGTGCTCTGCCTGATCGCAGCATTGGCCGCATATGGTGTGAACAGTTATCATGATGGCAAGGCTTTTAACGTCATTGTGGCAATTATCCTGTTTTGCCTGATTGTGGCGGCGCATCATCTGCTTGGTCTGGTACTTTTTCCGGCAAAACTGATCTCAAAGCTGCCGGTGATTCACTTCCTGGATAAGCTGCTGGGTATCGTGTTCGGTGCTTTTGAAGTGGTTCTGGTGCTCTGGACCCTTTATGCTTTTATCATGATGATGAATATGGGAACTATAGGACAGCTGATTTTGTCTTATACGGAAGAAAGCTCTGTCCTGCTGTGGCTTTACAAACATAATTATCTGGCCTATGGAATAGAACGACTGTTGGAGCAGTTCAGCTTTGTGCCGCTGGAGTTGCTGCTGTAGGGAGATTGAAGCCGGACAGGACAGGAACGCCGGTTTAAACAATGCAGGTCCGATATGAAAGGGCTGAGAATAGCCTGATTCCGGAAACTTTTCCAGGACTTTTTCGTCTATAGAATAGAGACTTAGGGAAAAGCAAATGCCTGGAGGAAATAGGAATGAAAAAATGGAAGATATTATCGATATTATTAGCAGGAGCAATGCTGTGCGGTTGTGCGGTTAACGGAGATCCTGAGAAGTCCGGCGGGGATATCCAGGGAGCGGAAGCTATGGAATCTCAGGAGAGCGACGTGCCGGAGGCGGCAGCTATATCCGGAGCGGAAGTTGTATCTCAAGAATCGCAGAATGGAGATTCCATCAGAGAGGCAGTCCAGGGCGGACCTTACGGCAGACTTTCTCTGTCCCTGCCGGAAGGGTGGGCTTATGAAGCATATCCCATAGAAAGCGAGGAGCTGAGAACCGGCTTATATGGAATCCATTTTTATCCGGAGGGAGCCGGCGAAGGTTATATTGAGGTATGCTATGCGGACTCTTTCGGTGTCTGCGGAACGGGATTGCAATCGGAAGAGAGGACGCTTGCTGGCAGAAGCGTCCATGTCGGGACCTATGACAATGGGGAAGCCTGGAATTTCATCACTTTTCAGGGGGAATACGAAGGCGTTGTCGTATTGAATTTTTCGGTGGATGACTGGTGGAAAGAATATGGAGATCAGGTTTTCGACATCCTGGACACATTGTCTTTTGAACCGGAAGTGAGAGAAGGCGGCGCATATGTTTATAGTGAGCAGTCGGAGTTAACGGAAATAGGGCTGTATTTTTCCCTGAAGAATGTATCCGCAGTCGGTGCTACTCTTGTATGGGACCATTATGACCCGGAGGCTGCTACGGGAGAATTACAGTGCGGGGATGCTTTTGTACTGCAGCATAAGAAGGACGGGCAGTGGGAGGCGGTTCCTGCTATTGTGGAGAATTATGCATTTAATGCCATTGCTTATATGCTTCCAGCCGGGGAGACAAGAGAACAGGAACTGGACTGGGAATGGCTGTATGGGAAGCTGGCTCCGGGGGAATACCGGATAGGAAAGGATGTGGATGATTTCCGCGCAACCGGAGACTTCGATCAATATATGATTTATGCGCAGTTTATCTTGAATTGAGGAGAGATGCTTTTATACTAAAGGGGTGAAATTCTGGGAAATACCATTTTTGAAGCCGCGAATCTGGTGGAGGAAGCAATTGTATTTGGGGAGATTTCAGGGTTGGAATGATGAGGTGTTTTATAATTCTGGAAAATTGAAAAATATTGGGAAAATATTGAAAAAAGTCGTTGACAAAAAGCAGAAACCGTGATATTCTATCAAAGTTGCCGATGACGACAACGGCTGATGCAGAGGAGCAAGA
>CAQUWW010000029.1:0-10415 GCA_948896875.1 uncultured Acetatifactor sp.
CAGGGAATTCGCCCAGGCAAACCACTCTCTGGTAAAATGCTCCGGACAGTCCGCGTCAAATCCTTCGTGCATCAGTCCGGTACCTGCATCCGTGTCCATCAGGGTTTGGAGCAGTTCTTCCCTCTCCTTTGAATCCGGAGAAGTGAGCCCCTGCATGGTCAGCGCGATATGCCAGATATATCCTGACGGCGTATGGGGACTGCCGATACCTCTCGCCGCTGTTCCTTCATAATAATAGGGATTGCCCTTGCTCAACACAAAGGTTCGGGTATTCCGGTAGATTTCCTCGTCCACTCCCGGCGCCTCCAGCCAGGGAAGGGAAAGCAGACTGGGCACATTCGCGTCATCCATGAGATTATAATGTCCCATTCCGTCTGTCTCATAGGCATAAACCGACCCCAGGCCCTCCACCTGTGTAATACCGTATTTCCGGATTCCCTCCAGAATCTCACCTGCCAGCTTGTCCGCACGACCTGCCAGCACCTCATCCCGGTAAATGGACCGGGCAAAATCCGCCATATAGCCCAGCACCCCTGCCGCGAAGAAGTTAGCCGGAATCAGATAGCCATATTCACAGGCGTCGTCGCTGGGCCGAAACCCGCTCCAGGTCATTCCGGTATAGCCACAGGGACTGCCCTTTCCTTCATTTGGCAAAGTATCCGACGCAGGACAGTCATGCCGTACAAAGGAATACTCCGAACACTCCCAGTGACGCTGCTGGGTCTCCCATACAGACAAAATCGTGATAAGCGCCTCTTTCGTTCTCTCCCCAAAGACACTGTCATCCCCCGTAGTCTTCCAATACTGGTTCAGAAGCCGGACAGGATAGCAAAGGGAATCCACCTCATATTTTCTCTCCCAAATCCAGGGAGACATCTCCGTCTCATCCTTTTCAAAGCATCTGCCGTTTGCTTCCTGATTGAAAGCGTTGGCGTAAGGGTCAATGCAGATAAACTCCATCTGCTGCAACACCAGGCCGCGCACCAGCTCCCGAAGCATTGGCGAATGCTTTATATAAGGAAGATAATGGGCCACCTGTGCAGAAGAATCCCGCAGCCACATAGCCTCTATATCTCCGGTAATCACATAAGCCCGGTCTCCCGGCAGGAAACGAGCCGTGGTGGCAGCCGTGCTGACAAAGCACTGCTGAAACATTTCTTTCAGTTTACCATCCGGCAGCCCTGCCGCCAGCTTCTCCGCCAGGGCTGACACTTCCTGCCGGAGCGCATCTTCTTTTCTTTTCTCTTCCTGTCCCATTCTGATTCCTCCTATTCCAGTTCCGCAACAGGCCGCCCGGTACCCAAGTATGGGCAGAGGACTTCCGGCCGCTTAGTGATGCGTCCGTAAGTCCTCTGGGGCACCGGGCGGCCTATTGCTGTTTTTGTCCGGTCACGACTCCAGCATCTTTGCCACAGAGGCGAACATGGTTCCTGTGGCGCCGGTCTCCAATCTGCCGTTTGCTTTGCGGGACACCGCCGGACCCACCATATCGAAATGCGCCCAGGGCTTTCCTTTGGTGAATTCCTCCAGAAAGCACGCCGCCACGCTGGCCCCTGCCTTCTTGTCCGGCATATAGTTGGCCATATCCGCCGTTTTCGACCAGAACAGCTGTCGCTTGTAACGCTGTCCCAGAGGCAAGCGCCACACAGGCTCTCCACTTCCGGCCCCGGCTTTTTCCACCGTCCCGGCCAGTCCCTCTTCATTACAGAAAAAGCCTGTTGTCTCGTCCCCCAGGGCTTCTCTGCAGGAACAGGTCAGTGTCCCCAGGTCTATCAGGCGGTCCCCACGTTCCGCGGCAAAGAACAGCCCGTCTCCCAGCAGCAGCCTTCCTTCCGCATCTGTATTGTACACCTCCACTGTCCGGCCTGACAACATGGTAATCACATCTCCCATCCGAAGGCTTTTTGCTCCCACCGCGTTTTCCGCCAGAGGAATGATGCCCTCCACCGGGAAGTCACAGGCGGTTTCCGCCGCATATTCCAGCAGGCACAATACATCCGCGGCCCCGCACATGTCATATTTCATGCCCTCCATGTCGCCCATGGATTTCAGATGCATGCCGCCGCTGTCAAACATAACGCCCTTTCCCACCAGCGCGGTGACAGGTCCCTTTTTCCTGCCCTCGTAACGCAGATGCAGTAAAGCCGCCGGCGTCTCCGAAGCCTGATTCACCGCCAGGATTCCGCCGCTGCCCATCCGGGCAAGCTCCTCATCCCTGAAAATCTCCAGCGACAGGAGTGCGTTGGCCCCTGCCAGCCGTTCCGCATAAAGACAGAAATCATCTGCCGTCAGGTAATTGGAGGGCAAATCTCCCAGCATTCTGGCATAGTTCCTGCATCGACCCAGCGCTTCCCCTTTCCTGATCCCTTCCCCGATCTCTTCTGCGGAAATCAGAGAGACTGTCACATCCGGTACCGCCGCCAGTCTGTCCCGCAGCGCATACACATTTCCACCGCATTCCTTCAGGGCTTCCTTTCCAAACCGGTACGCCCCTTGCATGAAGCATTCCACGAAAAATCCTGCCGCCTCTCCTGCGGGACCGCCAAACAATTTTTCCGCAAAGACATCCACATCAAACTGGCAGTCTCCGTTCAACGCATATCCCAGCCTGTTTACACCCTCCCGCAGGCTTTCACGGTCCCCATCCATTCCTCCGCAGGAAAGTACGGGGATCCCCTCCTGCATCTCCTTTTTATGGACAAATCTCATTTCAATGCTCCTCTATCCTGAAAACTCACAGCTGCCCGGATGTCTCCAAACCACTATGAAAGTCTTGTAACTTGCCTGCGGGAAGCCGCGCAAAGACAGCCGTACGCCAAACCCGCTGCTTAAAGTCGTTCCTCCAACTTACAGGTTTGTATACATCTTCACAGTGAACCCCCAGGCCCTTCCTGGACTTCAATACCCATGAAACGCTTTCAGCTTTCTCCGAACAATCCGCCGTAAGCCTCTCCATATTCCGTCAGCAGCTTTTCCGCCAGGGAATAAGAATTGATCAACGGATGCAGCATCAGCGCTCTGACAGCCTTCTCCCTCGACTGTTCCACAATGGCCTCGGCCGCCAGTCTCTCATAATGTTTGATGCTGTGGATTAATAACATGCAGTCTTCAGGCGGATTCTCCACCTTCACCGGCTGTATTCCTTCCTTTGACACCAGGCAGGTCATCTCCACTACGTCTCTGTCCGCAAGCTGTGGCAATGCACCGTTGTTCTCCACAGACAGCACCAGATATCTTCCTTTATCCGACTGCATTCCTTCGATGCAGTCCAGCATTACGCCGGCATAACCGATGCCTTCCGGCACAGGCAGCTGCCCCCGCTCCTGCATGGGACGACCCTTTCCTCCGGTTTCCACGGCCATGTAGGAATTTTCTCTCTGCTGCATGTAATAAAGAAATGTCTGCAACATTTCCTCCGGGTCCTTGTCCGCGTCCATCCCCCGCAGCTCTTCGAACATCCTGCGGTTGATTTCCTCAATGTTGCGTCCTCTGGCACTGCCCGCTTTTGTAATATTCTCCAGCGCCTTCTCCCGATGGTAATAATAATAGAGATACTCATTTGGCAGCAGGCCTGTCAGCCGAAGGACACCCGGATCAAATCTCTGGAATTCTTCCACACCTTCCAGGAAGGCCGAATCCTCCAGCAATTCTCCCAGCATTTCTTTTCCTCCCACCTTGACGCTTCGAATCCAGGAGAGGTGATTCAGCCCGAAGAACTCCACGTACAACTCCTCCTCCGGAACATTCAGATATTTCGCCATCCGGAACTTTGTGCTGCTGGGTGCATCGCAAATGCCGATCACTCGATTGTATCCGGCATTTTTCAGAGCCTGGGTCACCAGACCGGAGGGATTGGTAAAGTTAAAAATCCAGGCGTTGGGCGCATATTTCTGAATTAATTCGCAATATTCCAACAGCACGGGAATGGTCCGGGCCGCCATGGAAAATCCGCCCACTCCTGTGGTCTCCTGACCGATAACACCGCACCGCAGGGCGATCTCCTCATCCACTGTCCTGGAATGGTCTCCGCCCACCCGCAGTGTGGTCACTACATAATCCGCCCCGGTGACAGCCTCCACTGCATCCGCCGCGGCATATACCTTCAAATCTGATTCTCCCCGCCTCACCACATGAGCGCAGAGCTTTTCGATTATCTGCAGTTTTTCTCTGTTGATATCATAAAGCGCCACTTCGTCGATATGCAGTTTATGACAGCGCTTTAAAAGTCCGTTGATGAAGATCACGGTTCTGACACCGGCTCCCCCTATGACTGCTATTTTCATCTTAAAAAACCTCCTATTCCAGTTCCGTAACTGCCTTCCAGTTCCGTAACTATTCTTTATTTACTTCTACAAATTCCCGGAGTTTCTCCAGGGTGGGGAACATGGTGTTGCCTCCCAGGCCGGTGCAGGACAGGGCGCCGCAGCCGTTCCCAAGGCACAGAGCTGTCTCCGGCTCCTCCCCTTTCAGGAATCCGTATACGAAGCCTGCGTTAAAGGAATCTCCCGCTCCTGTGGTATCCACCGCATTGACAGAGAACCCTTTTCGGCTCCAGACTTGTCCGTCCCGGCAGCACAGGGATCCTTTTTTTCCCATCTTAATTACCGTCATACAGCCTTTGGATGCAAAATCTTCCGCCGCTTCCCGGGCAGTCTCCTTCCTGCTGTAATGCAGGCTTTCTGTCTCATTCATCAACAGCACATCCAGGTAAGGGAACAGTTCGTAAATCCTCCGGCTCCATTCCTCGGTGCTGTCCCAGCCTGTGTCAAAGGATACGGTTGCATCTGTCTCGCTGCGGAGTTTCTGCAGGAAAGTAAGGTATGCCTCATGATTGACAGACTCCGCATAACCGGTCAGGTGAATATGTCCGGCCTGCGAAACCTTCTCCATGGAAATTTCCCTGATATCAGGCACTTTGCAGTCTCCCCGGAAAGTAAGAAAGGAACGGTCTCTGTCATCCGTAAAGCTGATGGTACTTCCCGTTCTGGCATTTACCCGTGTCTCCAGAAGGGAGATGTCCACACCTGCCTCTTCCATATAATTTTTCAGATATCTGCCATATAGATCCTCTCCGACACGCCCCAGAAATACGGGATGCATTCCCAGTCTGGCCAGTCCCAGCGCAAAAAGCGCGGCTCCTCCGCCCGGAGTCGTCTCCATCACAGGTACTTCCCACTCCTCACCCGCAGGCGGCAGTCTGTTCACATTCGGCACCAATATATCCACATTGATGTCTCCGAACACAAATACGTCCCACTTTTTCATCTCCTCTTTCCATCCTTTCCTTCCCCTTATGAAGATCCCCCGAGCTGTCCATAAGATATAATGTCCTTATTCACGGCAGGAAACGGCCGAATGGCCATCAGTCCTGTAATACAAAACCGCCGCACAAAGTCCAGCCTTCCCAATACATCCGGCTTTTGTGCGGCGGTCAAACGCGCAAAGCATTTCCACGCCTTAGTGTTTACTGTCATCCATTCTGTGAACAACAACCAGCATATCTTCCTTTTCCAGTTCCACAATAGGTAACCTGAAACGGAACTTTTATCCTTTTACGGCTCCGATCATGGCACCCTGTGCAAAATACTTCTGAACGAAGGGATATACGCAGAGAATGGGAACCGTTGTGATAACCACTGCAGCCATCTTCAGAGAGTCCGAAGTTACCCGGCCCACACTCTGGGCAATGGCCTGTGCCACACTGGTAATCTCCTTCTCACTGGACATTGCCTTGGACAGCATCTGCTGCATGACAGTCTGTACTGGCCATTTCTTATTATCCGTCATATAGAAGGCGCCTGAGAACCAGTCATTCCAGTGACCTACCGCCGTATACAGGCCTACCACAGCGATAACAGGCTTACTCAACGGCATCATGATCTTCGCATAGATTCCAAAATATCCACATCCGTCCAGTTTAGCCGATTCCTCCAGACTGTCTGGAATTCCTTCGAAAAAGGTTCGCATCATCATCAGATATGTCACGCTGTACAGTCCCGGTATGATATACACCAGGTAATTGTTAAGCAAGTGCAAATTCTTATACTGGATGTATGTAGGCACCGTACCGCCTCCAAACAGCATGGTGAAAGTGATCAGGAAATTCAACACCTTGCCGCCGGGCAGCAGCTTTTCTTTCAATGCAAAAGCTGCAAGCGAGATACAGAGCAAAGTACAGAAGGTACCGACAACCACTCTGCCAATGGTAATCACATATCCCCGCATGATGCTGCCGTCCTTAAACACTTCCTGGTAATTGTCCAGCGTCCACTCTCTGGGCCAGAAATACACGCCTCCGCTGGCAGCATCCTTACCATCGTTGAAGGACAATGCCAGAACATTCAGACAGGGAAGGATAATGAGCAGACAAAAGGCAATCAGAATCAGATAAATAAAGGCCTGCATTATCCTTTCGTTCAGATTTCTCTTTATTTTTGTTCCTGTTTGCAAATGCGGTTTTTTACTCATAGCACCCTCCCTGCATATTGGTTTCAACTCATGAATCATACTTTCTCGTGATACTGCGGGACTGATCCCGCAGTATCATGTCAACATCACTCTCTTGCAAGAACTCTTAACGATAGAAATTGATCGCCTTCGGATCCTCGTTATAGATCTCCTTCAGCTTCTCTTTGAACTTATCAACGCCTGCTGCCTTCAGCTGCGCCCGGAAACTTTCAATGATGCTCTTTACTTCCGCGTCATCTTTTGCAAAAATAGCCTGTACCAGAGTCTCATTGTAATCAAGCAGATCCAGCTGAGCCTTCACATCTTCCATATCTTCCGAGTTCAGATAACTGGTGGCGCCCAGTCCTTCGACCAGCTTATACTCTCTGGGATACTGTGTTGCCAGTTCTACACTTCTCAGGAAAGTAGAACCTCCCGTAGCGCCCGGTCTTGACTCGCCGAAATTATCGATATTATTCTTGTTGGTTGTAATAAACTCCCACAGATATACTCCGCTTCCGCCGAATGCCGCGCCTACATTGTTCCACATCCACTTCTCATCGCCTTTATTCAGATGATCCAGTGCCTCGTCTGTCAGTACAGGCATACCATCTACCATATTGTAGGAAAGTCCCTCTATACCATACTGGGTCAAAAGCTGTCCTTCGTAAGTGGAAAGCCAGTCAAAGAAACGGAAGATCTCTTCGGGATTCTCTGCATCTGCAGAAATCGCCAGACATCCACGTCCTCCCTTACCGGAAGTAACAGTCTTGTTATCGCCCTGCAGATCGTTCAGAGGTCCAAGGGGAATCCAGTCTTCTGATTCATAAATAATATCCACATAGTTGTGAACATCACCTATAATAGCGCAGCTGTGGCTTCTGTAAAGCTCGTCGGCTCTGGTTTCATCCATGGTGAAATATTCCTGATGTATCAGGCCCTCAGCCAGAAGCTTACGCACATAGTTGATCAGATCATATACATGATCTGTCTCTGCTTCATGGTAAATCTCTCCGTTCTCATCCATGTTGTAGTCATCGCTGACACCCCAGATCAAGCCACGGAAGTCAAAGCCCATAGCGTCCACAGAACCGCCCCAGTATTTGGGTCCCAGAGGGATCACATCGTTGCCGTTGTCATCCTTGAATCCGCCTTCTTTGATCTTCACCAGCAGATTATAGAAATCCTCGGAGGTGCGAACGGATGTAGGGTCAATCTGCAGTGCATCTACTATGGACTTCTGGATGTAAGGTCCGCCTATATATTCTTCATCCGGATTGTATATCATGGATCGGTCTACTTCATCCACGCCCAGGTGCAGCAAATATACGGCGCCGTCAAAGTCTTCGCGGAACACGATATTCTTGTAAGTATCATTGGGAAGATATCCATCCTCCATGTACTTTGAGTACACCTTTGAATTCGGAATGTACTCGGAGATGTCTGCAAACAGGCCATCCTTTGCCGCCTTATACAGAAGCGGGAACTCCGGTCTGGCCGAGTTATTCAGATAGCAGACAATAGCATCGGGAATTGTGCCTGCCGCCAACTGCGCAGCCAATGTCGCTTTGTTGCTCTCGCCCGGAGTAAACTGCACCTTCAGCTGAATACCCGTACGCTCTTTGATTTCTTTGAACACCGGACTGTTTACCTGATCATCCGGCAATGCATTGTAGATATCATCCACATAGGCATGTAAAACGATCTCACGGTCTGCAATCCATTCGTCGGACTGTCCGGTCTCTCCCTGGCTTTCGCTTTCTGTCCCGGCATCGTCGCCGGACGGCTGTGCCGAAGACTCCTGCGGTGTGGACTGCTGTGAATCGCCGGATGTGGTGTTGCCGCCGTCATTGCCGCAGCCTGTCAAAACCGTCGCCATCATGGTTCCCGCTAACAGCACGGAAAACATGCGTTTTAATACTTTCTTTTTCATTTCATTCCCTCCTTAATTTTTCCTTCTATATTAAATGACTGTCGTCAGAAGGTTCCTACCAAAGACTTACTTCCGTCATCTTCTTACAGATCTTGTTGGCCGTGATTACCATCACCAGTCCCACAAGTCCCTGTATCAGGCCGATAGCCGAGGCATATCCAAACTGTCCGCCCAACAGACCGATTCGAACCACATACACATCCAATGTATCCGCCAGCTGCATGTTACCAGGTGTACGCAGCAGGTAAATCTGCTCAAATCCGGAAGAAAGCAGGCCGCCGATACCCATGATGAACAGCAGGCCGATGGTTCCCCTGATGCCCGGAAGCGTGATATGCCATATCCGTCCCAGCTTACCACAGCCGTCCATCTCCGCCGCTTCGTAAAGCGCGGTATCCACGCCGGCGATAGCAGCCAGATAGATAATGGAGTCCCAACCAATATTACGCCAGATATCCATAACGAACAGAATCGGATAAAAATAATTGGATTCCATCAGGAAGAAGGTATCTCCCTTTCCGCCGAACGCTGCTATAATCTGATTCAACACACCATTGTTGGGAGCCAGAATTCTCTGAATCATGGTCACGATAATAACCGATGACAGGAAATGCGGCAGATAGGTAATGGTCTGTGAAATCTTTTTAAATTTCATATTCCGCACTTCATTCAGCATCAGTGCCAGAATGATGGCAAAAGGGAACTCCAGAATACATTTGATCAATCCTACCGTCAGGGTGTTCTTTATCAGCCTGAGGCAATCATAGCCGGTAAAGAAAGTCTTGAAATAGCGCAACCCCACCCAGTCACTTCCCCAGATTCCCTTTTTAAAAGAGTAATCCTTAAATGCCAGTACATTTCCCGCGATGGGCACATAACAGATCAATATGTAGTAGACCACACACGGTATCAACATGACATACAGGGGCCAGAACTTGATGATCCGCTTCCCAACCGGCGCTTTTTGAATCTTTGCCTTACTTTTCATGTGAGTCCCTCCTCTTTTTTGCTCTCAATATCGTCATTATAGCGAAACCCCGTCTTCTGAAACAATGGACTATTTTCTTTTATTCTCTGTAAATTTCTACACTGATTGGATAATGGTCTGATAAGTAAACACCATTTATACAGTCCTCCCAACGCTTTGCCTTTGCGGAATACAAGGGTTTTGCCAGACAGATATAGTCTATTTTTTCAAGCTGGGACAACTGTCCGTAATCGTGGAAAGTCCCTCCAAGCCCCTCTGCGGCATCTGTCAGCTTTCCTTTGTCCCAAAGATCCGCCAGCTCCGGCCAGCCGGGCTCCGCGTTAAAGTCTCCGGCCAGAATCACCCCTGCTTCCGGGAAGGTCTTCGGATGTTGGATTCTGTCCAGGATCTGACCAAGTCCCCGTTTTCTGGCATCGCCGGACACATGGTCCAGGTGGGTATTGAACACCCGGTAGATTTCCTTTTCTTCTCTATCATACAAAAGCGCCTCCGCGGCTGTCCTGGGGCAGATGCTTTGTCCTTCAAAGCGGCTTCCTGGTCTGCCCGACTCGGAGAGCCAGAAGGTCTCCCAGGAAATCAGGTCAAATCTGTCCGGACGAAAGGCTATCGCCATCTGCTCGTCCTGAAAATCCTCGCTTCTGCCGCAGCCCAGCACATAGTATTCCTTTAACGCATGCTTCAGCCAGGCCGCCACATGTGGCAGTACCTCCTGAAAACAGATTACATCCGGCCTCTCCTCTTCCAGCTTTTTCAGAATCAGTTCCCGGCGGTAGCAGAAATTATTAGGGCCGTCCTGCTCATAATCACAGCGAATATTAAATGTCACAAAGCGAATCATCCTTCAGCCCTCCTTTCCAGCGGCTCATAACACCATGGATCATCTACCACAATGCCGCCCTCCAGACTCACATAGGTATTGTAAGAGGCCGTGTCATTCTGATTCAGCACAAACACTCTCCCGCCCCGGGCAAAGTCCTGAGCCCCGTAAGTGTTATAGCCGGTGGCGCGTCCATACCCCAGCGTAACGCCGTAAAGTTTTCCATAAAA
>CAQUWW010000029.1:10425-28579 GCA_948896875.1 uncultured Acetatifactor sp.
GTATTGACCTTCGGGCAGCCGTACCCCTCCCGCCTGGTGCCATAGCAGGTCTCGTAGCGAAATACCTCCGCATACTCCGGCAGCGCCATATGCTGAAACGCCAGCACACCGAAATCCTTATCCTGTGCCTCCTGTCTGCGAATCTGTTCCTGGTACCAGTGAATCTGGTTGGGTGTGATAAATCCATAACCGCCCACCTGTTCCATCGGATTGTAATCCCCGGAATCGATGCCGAAGAGCAGCCATCTGACCCGGCCCTCCTGATCTTCGATTCCAATGGTATGATTCCCAACGCCATCCTTTGATTCGGCATCATGATATGCAATACATCCCGGCAGCTTCCGTACCGCGGCAAACAATTCTTCCCTGTTTCCCGCAAATTCCACATCATGATTTCCAAAGACAAAACTCCAGGGAATTCCGGATTCCGTCAACGGCGCCAACGCCAGCGGAAGATATTCCATGTTCTTCTCTCCGTAGACAGTATCTCCCGTGGTCATGATAAAATCCGGCTTCTCCCGTCTGATCAGATCCCGCATCAAAGCCACCGTCCTGTGATCCCGCTCATCATCCTCGGTATAATGAATATCCGTGAGCTGAAGAATCCGAAAGCTTCCATCCTCCCTGAAACGCAATCTCTTTTCCATTGTTCTACTCCTCCTTTACAGCAAAAAATTTCCGCTGTTTTTACAGTATAAAAATATTCGCCCTGGGCTGACAATGGAGAAAACTCTGATTGGGAATGGGAAAAATTCCGGTCCAATGCACTGCTTTGTCACTTGCTGAAATGAAATAGACTTTATTTCTCAATTATGGTATAATCTTCTTATTGTCAAATTTTTTCACTAAGGAGTTATCAATATGAATTCTTATAAAATCAAAAAGACCTCCGGATCCACCGTATTTTTCACCGTTCTTCTGGTCCTGTCCGGAACCAGGCTGATTTTCAACGGCATCTCGTTGGCCATGGGAGATCTGCCGCTGATTGCCTTCATTCTGGCAATTTTCTATGCTGTCCTGTTCGCTGTCAGTCTTTACATGGTAATCAGGGGACGGCGTTGTTCGCTGACTCTGAATGATAATGGGCTGGTCTATACACCGCCTCTGGGTGCAGAAAAAAGGCTTTCCTACCAGGACATTCAGAAAGTCTCCATGGGTGGAAGAACCTATGTCATTTATACAACGGATGGGAAGAAACTGATCAAATTCGATGACTTCCGCACGGAAAACGCCAGCAAAATCATTGCCTTCCTGAAGGCAAAAGGCGTCCCTACGGAAATTTAAGAGATTCCGGAGAGCAGTCAATACTCACGGGTATAAGAAAGGAAGCAATATGGCATTCGACGGCGTAACCATAGCAAATGTAGTATCCGAATTAAAGAAAGAATTAGTAGGCGGGCGTCTGTACAAAATCGCCCAGCCGGAAGAAGACGAGCTGCTTCTGACCATCAAGCATCCCGGGGGCCAGAAACGTCTGTTCCTCTCCGCGGAAGCCTCGCTTCCTCTGCTCTATCTGACGGAAACCAACAAAACCAGTCCCATGACCGCTCCCAATTTCTGTATGCTGCTGCGCAAGCATTTACAGAACGGCCGGATTACAGACATTTCTCAGCCGGGACTGGAGCGCATTGTCCATATGGAAATAGAGCATCTGGACGAGATGGGCGATCTGCGCCACAAGACGCTGATTGTGGAAATCATGGGAAAGCACAGCAATATTATCTTCTGTGACGAGAACGGCATCATCATCGACAGCATCAAACGAATCTCCGCCGCGGTCAGCTCCGTCCGGGAGGTTCTGCCCGGGAAGCCTTATTTTGTGGCGGAGACCCAAAACAAGCTGGACGCGCTTCACACAGATAGAGGCAGTTTCCGAAACGCGCTTGCCGCAAAACCCCAGCCTGTATTCAAGGCCATTTATGGCAGTTATACCGGCATCTCTCCTATTCTGGCCCAGGAGCTGTGTCATGAAGCGGCCATTGACGGAGAGTCTTCCACAGCCGCGTTATCCGACTCTGATTATGACAGGCTGTATCAGGTATTCGAGGGCATGGCGGAGAGGATCCGGGAAGAGCATTTTGCTCCAAATATTGCCTACCGGAATGGCAAGCCGGTAGAATTCTGCGCGCTGCCTCTGACCCTGTACGACTATGAGGGCTGTCATACCGTGGCCTATGATTCCATGTCCGTCCTCCTGGAGAAATATTACAAAGAGAAAAATACACTGACCCGGATCCGGCAGAAATCTTCGGATCTGCGCCGGATTGTTCAGACGGCTTTGGAGCGGAATATCAAGAAATATGATCTGCAGCTGCGCCAGATAAAGGATACGGAGAAGCGGGAAACTTACCGTATATACGGAGAACTGCTGAACACCTATGGCTATGATGCCAGTCCCGGTGCCAAATCTCTGGAAGCCCTGAATTATTACACCAATGAAACCATTGTCATTCCTCTGGACCCCACGTTAAGCGCCACAGAAAATGCGAAAAAGTATTTTGAAAAATATGGGAAATTAAAGCGGACCTTTGAAGCTCTGGGCGATTTAACCAAAGAAGTGAAAGCGGAAATTGATCATCTGGAGTCTATCTCCACGGCCCTGGATATCGCAATGTTCGAAGAAGACCTTGCCCAGATCAAGGAAGAACTGACCGAAAGCGGCTACATCCGCAGAAAAGGCAATGCCAAAAAGCAGAAAATCACCAGCAAGCCCTATCATTACATTAGCAGCGACGGGTTTCATATGTATGTTGGGAAAAATAATTATCAGAACGATGAATTGACCTTCAAAATTGCCACCGGCAACGACTGGTGGTTCCACGCAAAGCAGATGCCCGGTTCTCATGTGATTGTCAGACTTGGAAACGCAGAAGAACTCCCTGACCGCACCTTTGAAGAAGCGGCACGGCTTGCCGCTTACTATTCCAAAGGCAGAGGTCAGGATAAGGTGGAAATCGATTATATCCAGAAAAAGCATGTGAAAAAGCCTAACGGTGCAAAGCCGGGGTTTGTAGTCTATTATACCAACTTTTCCATGGCAATCGACAGCGATATCTCCGGTATACGCCTTGCGGAAGGATAGCGCCGGCCCTCATTTCATCAGTCCGCTTTTCTTCGCAAGTCTCACAAGCAGATACCCTTTGGGGAATCCTCGAAGCTCCTGCTCCGAAATTCCCCGAAGGAGAAGCAGCATAAAGAAATATACGCAGGCTGCCGTTAGGATCGCTATCACCACCGATATCTTCGGAGAAGAAGTCATCATCAGAAAAGCTTCGTAAGTAGCCCAGGCCACGGCTCCCATGCAGATGGAAGCAAATGCCGGAATCAGAAAAGTCTTCCTGATTTCCTGTCGATATCCCGTGGCCCGGCGCACCGCCCATTGGTTCAGAATGCACATGACGCCGGAGTAAAGTGTAACGGCAATCGCCATGCTATACAGGTCCAGATCGGTAAAGGTAAGAAGCAGTACCGCCGCAGCTGTCTGTATCACCAGAGCAATCGCGGCATTGATAATCGGCGTGTTCACCTTACCCAATCCCTGCAGAACAGAGCTGTTCAGAGTAGACAGCGCATAAAATACCACGGAAAGAGAAAGCGCCATCAGAAGCCCGGTCACCAGGTCCTCGGTCTCCCGCACATTGTTGAACAAAAGGCCGGTTATCGGCCTTGCAAGCACAAACAGACCCACCGCACAGGGAATGGAAATCAGCATGATGGTCTTCACCGCCAGACCGTTTTTTTCTTTGACTCCCTGTATGTGACCGGCAGCCGCCATCTGCGCCATGGAAGGGATCACCGCGGAAGCCATGGCGGAGGCAAACGCAATGGGAATATTGGAGATGGTCAGCGCCTGTCCTGAAAAAGCCCCCCATCTGGAAAAGACTGCCACTTCATCCAGCTTCCGCAGCGCCGGAAATATCTGTGTATACACAGTATTATTCACTGTACCGCTGAGATTATAGATGGCCGTACTCAGAATAAACGGCGTCACTACCATCATTGTGGTCCGCATAATAGATTTATAGGAGTCCGTCCCCACATGTCTGTCGTTTCTAATCCTCCTGTCAATGGTTCCCCGGTTCAGCATGTAAACAGCTATCATAAAAAGCAGCGCCGCCAGCACACCGGCACCGGCTCCCAGAGCGCTTCCAACGGCACCGGAGGTGGCACGGGTTACTTTTCCCGCCTCGTCCGCCGGAATCTCAAGGGTCCCCATAGTTCCCCTTATCAGCAGATAAGCCGCGCCAACGCTGACCACCGCATTGACAATCTGCTCCAGTATCTGGGACACGGAGGTCTGCACCATACTTCCATGGGCCTGAAAATATCCCCGCAGAACGCCTAAAATGCCGTATATGAAGATAGTCGGCGCAAATGCCTGCAGCACCGACACTTCATTTTCCCCCAAAAGCTCCATTTTACACAGAAAATGAGCGCCAAAAAACAAAAGCAGGCTGGCTGCCCCGCCTACCGCCAACACATACATAAGCGCACACTTATACACCCGGTGCGCACTGCGGTACTCTCTCAGCGCAAGCTTCTGCGCTATCACTTTCGATACGGCGGAGGGAATGCTGTAGGAAGAAATCAGCAGGACAATGGTATAATAATTATGGGCGGACTGGTAATAGCCCAGTCCCAGATCCCCTATGACACGATGTAAAGGGCCCCTGTAAAGGAGCCCTATAATTCTGCTGATAATCCCGGCGGCAGCCAGAATCCCCGCCTGTATTATAAAGCTGTTTTTTTTGCTGCTGTTATCCGACATATCCTCAACCTATCAGCCAGTCATACATTTCCTGATATTTCGCCGCTGACACATGCCAGGAGAAATCCGCGGCCATGGCCCTGTCAACCATCTTGTTCCATTCCCGCTTCTTATCATAATAGATATGCTCCGCATAGCGAATAGCATTCAACATTTCGTGGGCGTTATAGTTGGTAAAGCTGAAACCGGTGCCGGTGCTTTCGTATTCATTGTAAGGTTCTACCGTATCCTTCAGACCGCCTGTCTCCCGCACAATGGGAATGGTCCCGTAGCGCAGGGCCATCAGCTGGCTCAGTCCGCAGGGCTCAAACAGCGAAGGCATCAGAAACGCGTCACAGGATGCATAAATCTTGTGGGACAGGGGATCGGAATAATAAATATTGGCAGATACCTTATCATTGTACTTCCAGTCAAAATGCCGGAACATATTCTCGTATCTTTCCTCACCGGTTCCCAGAATCACCAGCTGCACATCATCCTGACAGAGCTCATCCATGATGTAGGCAATGAGATCGAATCCCTTCTGGTCCGTCAGCCTGGAGACCACGCCGATCATCATCTTCCTGTCATCCTGCTTAAGTCCCAGCTCCTGCTGGAGAGCCCGCTTGTTCTTCACCTTCTCCTTGCGGAAATTCACCGCATTATAAGGGTTCACAATCAGCTTATCCGACTCCGGATTGAAATCCGTATAGTCGATTCCGTTCACAATCCCCCGAAGGTCGCCGCTTCTGGCCCGAAGCAGACCGTCAAGCCCTTCCCCGTAGAACGGCGTCTTGATCTCCTCCGCGTAGGTACTGCTCACCGTGGTGACCGCATCCGCATAGACAATTCCGCCCTTCAACAGATTGGCATCCTTATAAGCCTCAAGCTTGTCAGGCGTAAAGAAATAATCCGACAGCCCCGTAATGCTCCGCACCGTTTTGGTATCCCATTTCCCCTGGAACTTCAGATTATGAATGGTAATAACAGATTTCATTCTGCTGAAGAAATCTCCTCCACGGAACCGCTCCTTCATATACACAGGAATCAGCCCTGTCTGCCAGTCATGGCAATGGACTACATCCGGCTGAAACCCGATTGCCGGAAGCGCGGAAAGGACTGCCTTCGAAAAATAGGCATATCTTTCGATCTCCCACTTGGGATCATCGCTGTAAACTTTATTGCCGCTGAAATAATATTCATTATCAATGAAATAATAATGTACACCCTCTTCTTCCGCTTCCAGAATTCCCACATACGCGCTTGTCCAGTTGAAATCCATGTAGAAATGGGTCACATACCGCATCTTATCCTTCATCTCCTGTTTCATACAGGCATATTTCGGAATCATGACCCTCACATCAAAATACTGCTTGTCGATACATTTCGGCAGGGAACCCACCACATCGGCCAAACCGCCTGTTTTGATAAAAGGTACCCCTTCTGATGCCGCAAAAAGAATTTTTTTCATTGAAACCTCCACTGATCTTTAATCCATACAGGTACAATTTTTATTATACAACAATATTTGCTCAGTGGAAAGTATTTCTTTTCCAAGATCAGGAAACTTTTACTGCATGCGATAGGAAAGACGTATTCTGTCGGCAATCAATGCAATGAATTCCGAATTGGTCGGCTTGCCTTTTCCTGTGTCAATCGTGTATCCAAACAGCGCATCGAGTGTCTCCATTCTTCCTCTGCTCCAGGCGACCTCTATTGCATGACGAATTGCGCGTTCCACACGGCTGGGCGTAGTCTGGAAACGTTTGGCTATGGTGGGATAGAGAATCTTCGTAATCGAACTGATCATACCTGGATCTTCCACGGACATCATAATCGCCTCTCTCAAATACTGATAGCCTTTGATATGTGCAGGTACACCGATTTCATGTATCATATCTGTCACATCCTGCTCAAGATCCCGCTGGGAAACCGGCTTCTTCACTTCCGGCGTCATGTTGCGCTGATTTCCGGTCTTTCCCGAAGGCACCGTAATCATAATCTGAAATTCCTTGTCCCCATTCATCAGATCTCCCAGGATTTTGTAGATTCTTTCATTATCTTTTGCAGCTGTAAGATTCAACTGTTCCATTACACGACCTCCTCATAAATCGCTAAATGATACGATTCTTTACACAAATTGTCTAAATTCGTCCTTTTCCATTATAAGAGAGAAGTATTGAAATCAGCAACTCCAACCCACCGCGGTATTCGTCTCACCTTGCTAAAATATTCCGCATAACGTGCCAGTTCTGCGTATATTGTCAAATTATCGCAGAAAAATCTATAATACCTGTTTTTTCAACATTTGCGGTATTTCTTGACAGTTCCCGGGGAATATACGATACTTGTTACAATGGAACTACAATCAGTACCTGTCCGACCGGTACGGAACTATAATGAGGAGGAACCTTCCATGAAGCAACTATACCAAGCCCGGGGAATGCTCAGCAGGAATTTCACAGGCCAGATCACTTACACCTTCTGCCTGCCTTACGCCCTGGAAGAACTGGATATCTGTCTCACTTTTGACAAACAGCACTACGATTCCCCGGCGCAGGTGCCGGTGGAAGAGCTGGTGGAATACTGCCGCAGCCGCTATGACATCAGCGCCTATGAAAATCTGAGCCGGGAAGAACTGGCGGAACTTTTTTTCAAAGAGACGAAGACGGAAATTCATGTCTCCGCCGAGCTGGACGGTCACTTTATCGGCTGTATCCACAACCAGCTGACCTGCCGTCACATGCATTTCGGTCCGGATATGCTGTCCGAAGGCTGTCTGATGCCGGATGTCCTGGACGGTGTCCTGAAAGTAACCGTTCTGGCTTTTCAAATTCTGCTGGACGATACCCCGTATACGGTAACCGTATCCGGCCGTAAACTGGAAAAGAAGGATAAAACAGAAGAAGGAGGAGAGAACTCATGAAATTTCTGAGACTTGAACTTCACAATCACACCACGGAATCCGATGCCTCTATTACCTGCCGGGAGCTGTTGGATCATATGCTTGCGGACCAGGTGGATGCTTTCGCGCTCACCGACCACAACACCATCTCCGGCCATCGTAAAATGCAGGCATTGCTGCAGGGCTCTTCTGCCCCCATAGAGTGTATTTACGGAATGGAATATACGACTTACTATGGGCATATTCTCTGTCTGAATCTACTGGAATATGTGCCCTGGGATTCCATCAATCCCCGCAGACCGGAATTGATTTTCAGACAAATTCGCAGCACCGGCGCCCTGGCGGGCATTGCCCATCCTTTTTCCTTCGGCTATCCCTTCGCCACAGGCTGCCGTTTTGAGATGGAGGTGACCGATTACAGCGCCGTAGATTTTATTGAAATTTTCAACAATCCGGAGCCTTTGCTCACCACCAATCTTCCCGCCCTCATGCTGTGGGAAAAGCTGATTCTGGAAGGGCAGCATATTGCGGCTACTTCCGGAATGGATCTGCACGGGAAATCTCCAATGGCCGGTAAATATGCAACTTTTATTCAGGATAAGGAAAAGTCTGTGTCCGAATCCCTGACTCTCGCAATTAAAACGGGCCGGACCTGGGTCTCCAAAGGTCCTCTGCTGACGGCACACAATCTGCCCGAAGAACGGCGGACTGTGTTCGAAATTCTGGACGGCAAAAAACCCGGATGTCCTGTGGACTCCGGGAAAAACTATCTCATGACACTCAGGCTGCCAGGCGGCAGTCTCACAGAATCCCTCTCTCCGGGCAAGCCCTTCAGTGTCTCCTGGGAAAAACTGTCCGCATATGCAGCGGGAACGGACCTGTGTCCTGTGATTCCGAAGCTTTACGAAGAAGCCCCGGAACCGGAATCCCTGCTCTGCGTCTCTCCTGTGGAGTATCTGCCCCTGACGGCAAGACAGACCAGCAGACCTGCGGCCGTCACAGCCAGCCAGCTGCCTACGGTCACACCCCAGCCCAGCGACTCTACCATTACACCGATGGTGAACGTGGAAACGGCGGTTCCCAGATAGGCACAGGCGTTCAGAAAGCCTGACACGCTGGACACCTTCCCCTCCTTTTCATAGCGCAGGGGAAGGAGGTTGACAAATAAAGTATTCACGCCCATCATGGA
Organism: uncultured Acetatifactor sp.; assembly: GCA_948896875.1. Lineage (GTDB taxonomy): Bacteria > Bacillota > Clostridia > Lachnospirales > Lachnospiraceae > Acetatifactor. The sequence continues at coordinate 19,267 of CAQUWW010000029.1, forward strand.
TGCGGTAATCACCGCCAGCAGCGCCACCGTCAGCGCCAGGGAAAAGGAGCCTGCCACCCGCAGAACCAGCAACGCGGCCACCGATACGCCGAAGAATACCGCGGAAGCCCTGACTTCGTTCCCCTGGCATTTGCGGTAGAGCGCTCTGGCCAGATAGGCACCGGAAAGGTTGACAATGGGCAGCACAGTGGTCACAAGTACGGACAGAGAGGCCGATGTGTGGAAGGTCTCCAGAATATAGGTGGGTACCCAGGAAGTGACGCCGTCCTTTAAGATTCCATGTACCACCACAGGCAGAATGATCAGCCAGAGTCCGCCTGCGATCAACGCCGGGAAGCTTCTGCCTGTCTTTTCTCCGGTAAGCTTTCCCTCTTCCCGGCTTCCATTTCGGGTTTTCCCTTCTGTAGAAGTCCTGAGATTCCCCTCCTGCACCTCTGCATCGAAATCGCCTTCTCCGGTAAAACGCTCCACCCGGGCATATCCTGCAATCCATAGAACAGCCACCAGAAGCAGGCAGATTCCCGCGCCCCAGAATACCGTCCGCCAGCCGGACACTGCAAGCACCGCCGCCGACAGCACATAGGCGGCCAGCGTGCCAGCTGCCTGAGTGGAGACGATATCCACACAATAGCGCAGCCGAACCGCCTCTTCCAGCCGGTTGGCGAAAATGCGGATAATCGGCGGCCAAACCATAGACTGCGCATATCCGTTGACTCCCCATACAATCACCATTATGCCAAAGGACCCTGCTGTTCCCATCAGCAGATTGCAAAGCATGGAGAGGGACAGTCCGGCGAAAATCATCCGGCCAGGCTGCAGCCTGTCCCCCAGAAAACCGTTCAACAGCTGTCCGGCACCATAGACAAAAAAATATACCATGCTGATGGTACCGGCCTGGGTTTTGGTCAGAACCTGTTCTTCAATCATGGCCGCCATAGCGGATGAGAAATTCAGCCTCCCGATATAGCAGGTGAAATAGGCCATCCAGCAGATGCAGAACAGGAAAAACGCCTGCTTTTTATTTGTTATCTTTCTTTCTGTTTTTTTCGTCGTTTGCATTTTTTCTATATTCCTTTCGATACATCAGGGGAGTCAACCCCATGGTCTTCTTAAACACTCTGAAAAAATACTGGCTGTCTTCATACCCCACCCGTTGAGAGATATCCACGGCGCTGTCCTCTGTGTTCTCCAGATACCACACCGCCTTCTGTACACGGAGGTTCGTCAGAAAGGTAATGGCAGACTGATTTGTCTCCCTCTTGAACATCGTGGAGAAATAATTCGCGCTCATGCCATAGCGCTCCGCCAGCTCGTTGATGGCAATATTCCTTTCAAAATTCTGCTGCATATACTGAATGGCCAGCTTGATTTTGTCCTCCGCATGTGCCTCCTGGAACTGCTGTCCGATATAACGAAGCAGTAACTGGTAAAGCCGGTCTGCCAATTCCCTGGGGTCCATGGCCTCATCCGCCAGGGCAAAACCGGCCATCAGCTCCTCCAGCCTCTCCTCTCTGCCCTCGCCGGCCGGAAAGGCCAGCAATGTCATATTGAGAATTCTGCCCAGAATCATGTGGATAAACTGGGCGCCATACCTGGAATGAAGCTGTTCCTCAAAAATCCGTTCAATCGACTTACGCATTCCTTCCAGATCGCCCCGTTCCATGAGCATGCCCAGAACATTCAGCTCTGCTGTGGGAAAACTCTTTATTTCCAGCATCTTCCGGTCTTCATAAAAGCAGAGATTAATCTTGTCCTGTGCACTTCGCCATTTCAGAGCCTCTTCCGCTTCCCTTCTGGCCGCGCTGTCCAGAATCTTTTTACAGCTGCTGATTCCCATAGCCAGAAACACATCCAACTTTTTCTCAAACAACGTATAAATCCGGACAAAAATACGTTCCACTTCCTCCCGCAGGCTCATTGCCTCCTTGCCGATAAAGATCAGATACATCTGTTCCATGTTGGTCAGATTATCGGCAATCAGCTTTGCTCCCCTGGAGGACAGTTCCGAAAAAACATTTCGCACAGAGAACCGTAATAATTCCACATCCTCCCTCTCAAACGCACTCTGCCTGTAGCTGTCCGCCTCAATGTTTAAGATGCCAAGCATCAGCATCTGTTCTTCCGCACAGAGCAGTTCCGGATACCTCTCCTGCAGCTGCGGATACCGATTCCGGTTCTCCCTGGCGCTTTTCTCATTGAGCAGCGCATTGATCTCCCGCTCCAGCCTGAAATCCTGATGGGTTTTGGCCAACAGCTCTCTGGAAGAATCCATGGCACGGCGTCTTGCCGCCTCTTCCAGCAGTCCCATGGCCTTATTCATGGCTCTGGACAGCTCCTCATTGCCGAGAGGCTTTAACAGATAATCCGACACTCCCAGGGAAATCGCCCGTTCCGCATAAGAGAATTCCGCGTAACCGCTCAGGAGAATAAACTGGGTATTTACCCCCCCGTGCTTCTTCGCCTGCTCTATGAAAGTCAGACCGTCCAGATCCGGCATCTGGATATCCACAATACAGATATCCGTCGGAGTTTCTTCCAGAAGCTTTAACGCCTCTATGCCTCCTCCCGCTTCCAGGACCTGCTCAAAGGTAAAACCTAAGAATGCAAGTCTGGCCAACAACCCCTGACGTATCAGTGCTTCATCATCCACTACCATCAATGTATACATTTTTCATCCCCTTTTCTACACAACGGAAATGTAATCTGAAAACTGGAACCTCTGCCGGGTTCCGATTCTATCCTGACTCCATACGGCTCCCCGCAGGCCAGCCGGATTCGCCGATGCACATTTCTGACGCCGATGCTTCTCTGCTCCTCCGAACTGTTCTCCGGGCGGTCGATATACTCCTCCAACTCCTTCTTCTTTTTGTCATCCATTCCGACTCCGTCGTCTTCCACTCTCACGCACAACATTTTTCCCTGCTTTTCGGCAATGATCTCCAATGTACCATTTCCGGTCATAGGCACAATGCCGTGAAGAATGGCATTTTCCACCACCGGCTGCAGAATAAAGCGCAAAAGCAGACACTGCCTGACTTCCGGTTCAATGTGATAATATGCCTCGAATTTATCTCCATAACGTACTTTCTGGATATAGACATAATTCTCCACATGATGCAGTTCCTGCTCTACCGTGACAAATTCCCCGTAATCCTTCCCCAGACTGTACCGGAAAATTTCTCCTAACCTGACACACATTTCACAGACCGTAAATGCCTGACGCACTGCCGCCATGGAGCTGATGGTCTCCAATGTATTATACAGAAAATGAGGGTTGATCTGCAGCTGCAGATTCTGCAGTTCCGTCTCCTTTTTCTCCAGCTCCTGGATATAGTTTTCCCGGATCAGGGCATTGATGGTCTCCAGCATATGGTTGAACTGATCGTCCAGTATCTTGATCTCATCATTTCCAGGTATGGGCTTCGTGACAGAAAAATCTCCTGTCTCCACCTGCTTGAACTTATTCACCAGAAGATTGACCCTTTTGGAAAAGCTTTTGGCAAATACATAACAAACCGCACAGTCCACACATATCATCAGTAAAATCAGAGGAATCAGCGTTCGATTTACATCTCTGTTTCTCTCCTCCAGACCATCCCTGCCAAAAAAGAATAGAAACTGCAGACCACATTCTTCCAGATGCTTTACGCATACCATCTGATCATCCACAATTCTTACCACACCATCGTCCCAGCCCTTTTCCTGTACTATTTCCAGGCAGGCCAAAGCTTCCTCTTCTCCTGTATTATTCGTCTGATACCAGCTGTGCAGTTCGTCGTCAAAAACTGCCGCCTGGAATGTGTTCTGTGTGGTTCCGACAGGCGCAAATAACTTTTCCAGATAAACCTCAAGCTTCACAATGCCAATCTGCTTCTGCTTCAGCGAGACCAGGTCCTGCTGGTAGATAGGATAGACCAGCACGCCCAGGCTGTTGCCTCCGGCTGCCGGATTCTCATAGAAAAACCATTCCTTCATCTCTCCCTTCCAGGCGGCATACCATCGCTCCCGGCTGGCCATTGCACTCATTGTGACCCCTTTCCCATACACGGAGGCCTCTTCCTCCTGATCAGAATAAATCATACAGTTGCGGACAGCGTTCTGACCCTCCGCCAGCAGCGATTTGAAGATTTCATCTCTGATCATGCTGCCCCTGGTATATTTGTTCAGCTCCGTATTCTCCAGCTGGTCAATAATCACAGTATTCTTTGCAATATTGCTGACACTGATCTCATACTGCGCCAGTTTTTCCTGGACGGCTCCCAGATACTGGGAGGCAAGAACCTCATACGAATGGGTCAGCTCCTGACCTGCCAGTTCACTGATACGGCTGTACATATAGGTACCCAATATCCCTATCGGCAGGATGCCCGCCAGAATGAAAAACAATGTTAGTTGATAGAAAACGGTGCTGTAACGCTTCCCGCGCATACCTCCTGCCCCCTTCGCATACTATATCCATTTTCAGTATAGATGCAAAAATTCACATCGTAAATAAAGAAAAATTTAAAATTTGTGTGGACTTTTTTATAATGAAAAAATCAGACTCTCCCGAAAGAAAGTCTGATCAGAATGAAAGAGTAATCAGGTTTTAGGACTTTTACAGTAATACTTCGCCTGGGCGTTCCACAGGTCGACATAATGCCCGTCGGCGGCGATCAGCTCCTCATGGCTGCCCCTCTCCACGATTCTGCCTGCGTCAAAGACGATAATGTCGTCACAGAACCGACAGCTGCTCATCCGGTGGGAAATGTAAATGCTGGTTCTGCCCTCCACCATCTGGTTGAAACGGGCGTAAATCTCCGCCTCCGCCTTCGGGTCCAGGGCCGCAGTGGGCTCATCCAGAACCACCACCGGCGCATCCTTGTAAAGCGCCCTGGCCAGAGCCAGCTTCTGGGCCTCCCCGCCGCTGATCTCCACGCCATCCTCCAGATCCTTATAGAGCCAGGTCTCCGCTCCCTTCTCCATTTTCCGCACCATCTCCTCTGCGTCCGCCTGCCGCAGCGCCTCCCGAAGCTTATCCTCCCGGTAGGCAAAGCCGGCCGCCACATTTTCCCACACAGGAAGGGAAAAGAGACTGAAATCCTGGAATACCACGCCGAACAGACTCCTGTATTCCTCTTCGTCATACTTGCGGATATCCACCCCGTTCAGCGTAATCCGGCCCTCCGTTGGTTCATAAAGCCGGCAAAGCAGCTTGATGAACGTGCTCTTTCCGGCGCCGTTCCTACCCACCACGGCCATCTTTCCTTTGATTCGAATCCTGCAGTTCACATCTCGAAGCACCGGTTTTTCACTTCCCGGATAGTGAAAGCTCACATGCTCAAAGGCGATTTCATACTCTCCGTCGGAACGCTTCTCCACCGGGATGGTCCCCTTCGCATGCAGACTGTCCATGTCCAGAAAATCCAGGAAATCCCTCATATAAGTGCAGATCTTACGCAGCTCCCCATTGGCGGAGATGAAGGAAAAGCAGGCTCCGCCGAACTGATTCAACGCCCCGGCATACCGGGTAAATGCCCCCACGGTAATGGCTCCCGTCACTGCTTTCATGACCACCAGAAGATAGGATGCTATGGTGAAAAAGCTGTTCACCACCTTGTTGGCATCGCCCTCCTCTCTCCCTACTCTGCACATTTTCCCAAAATAATCCCTGGATTTCTTCTGAAACACCCTGAAATTCTTCAGAATCATTTCCTCCATGCCGTATAATCGAATCATCTTCCCTACTTTCGGATCTCCGAGCACATGATTGTTCAGATAGCTGATTCTGTTTTCCACCCCTGTGTGCTCCTGGAAAATTTCCGTCTGTTTCACGGCGAACCTCCGGAATACCTTCCAGGAACCATAAGCCATTCCACCCAGAACCACCATAAATAAGAGGACAGAAGGAACAGGCCCTGACAGGGTTCCCAGAATTCCTGTGGAGTCCGCAGGTCCGGCCTGGCACAGGTACAGCACCAGCCCGGCTGAAAGCAATACGTTCAGCATTGCTTTCAGAATGTTGCAGTAATGGTACAGCACCACCCCCAGTCCGCCGTACATATCCGAGGTTCTCTCCGAGAAAAGAATTTTCTCCGCCACTTCGGCCTTCTCCATGGTCTCGTAATCCAGGGAAAAGGCTTTCTCCCTCAGCCACACGTAAAAAAGCAGCCATATTTTCGTCCGAAGTCCCTTGAAGCGTCTCCGTATCAGATGACCGGAGATGCCGAAGACCAGATTCGTCCCCAGCAAAGCCGCCGCCATCCATGCCGCCTGTTCATATCCGCCTTCCAGCAGAGCGTCAATCAGGGCGGAGGTCAGAAACAGGCCGGTATATATCTGTGCCACAGAGAAGCACAGCTCCAGCAGATGCAGGGGAATGATAGTGGAATCCTCCGAATGAATCATTTTCAGCAGACGGAAACCCGTCTTATGAATGGAAATAAAATTGCGCATATTTCTCCTTTCTTATCCCTATATAGCTTCCGAAACCGTAGGGCACTCCGGCTTCCCGTCCGTGCCGCTGCGGTAGTACCGGGCCTGCAGAGCAAAGAGCTCCGCGTATGCTCCCCCGGCCTCCATCAGACTCTCATGACTTCCCTCCTGAAGGATGCATCCGTCCTCCAGAAAAAGAATCCGGTCGCAGAACCGTGTGGAGCTCAGCCGATGGGAAATAAAGACTGCCGTCTTCCCCTGAATCATTTCATCATATTTCTCATACATCTCACTTTCCGCAATGGGGTCCAGAGCCGCCGTTGGCTCGTCCAGAATGACAATGGGAGCGTCCTTGTACAGGGCTCTGGCCAGCATCAGCTTCTGCATCTCCCCGCCGGACAGGATCACGCCCTCCGGGTCCATATCCCGGTTCATCACGGTATTCACACCCTTCGGCAGTTCCTCCACCCGTTCCAGAAGTCCGGCCTTCTTCAGACTTTCTCGCAGTTTCCCGCCGTCCTCCTCCCCTTCTCTCACACAGGTCACATTCTCCACCAGCGGAAAGGAAAAGGCGGACACATCCTGAAACACCACAGCAAACTCCCGGAATAATTTTTCCCGGGACAGACTGCTCATGTCCTGGCCATCCAGGGTAATCTTCCCGGCAGTGGGGCGATACAGGCCGCACAGAAGCTTGACCAGAGTAGTCTTCCCGGCTCCGTTCAGGCCTACCAGAGCCAGCTTCTCTCCCGGCCGAATCCTCAGATTCAGATTGTGTATGGTATCTCTCTCGTTTCCTTCATAGCGAAAGCACACATTTTCCAGACAGATTTCATGGGCAGTTCCCGGATGTGCAGGTATTTCTCCCTCTTCTTTCGGGATACCGAAATCCATAAAATCCCGATAGCCGTCCATCAGCTTCTCATTCTGGGAAATCTCCTGCAATGCCTCGAACACCCCTCTCATCCAGCCTTCAAATCCCGCGGTGATTCCCACATACAGCAGGAACCCCGGAAGGGTGAGATTCCCGCCGGCCATCTGCCAGAGCAGCCAGCCATACAGAATCATATTTCCGCCGAAGGATAAAAGGCTCTGCCCAATTCCCGCCGCCGCAAATCCGTTCTGTCCCCTGTCCAGGAGAGCACAGATTTTCCCGATGCACTCCCGTAATGCCCGTAGAAACCATATATCCATTCGGTAGAGGCGGATGTCTTTTCCGTTTCCGGAATCCACGGACACTCTCCGCAGGTACCGAAAGCGTTTCCACGCCTCCTCCACTTCATCGTCCATCCGATATACCCTCCTGCCGGCCAGCATATGAAAGCAGGAAGTCAGCATGGTCTGTACGATCAGAAGCAACAATATAAGCAGGCTGGCTCTCCCTACGATCACCCCATACAGAACAAGCCCTGCCAAATGTGAAAACAGCTCACAGAACCCCTTCGCATAGGCCTCTATCCCCACATCGTTTCCGGAGTACAGATTTCGGATTGCCGCCTCCCCTTTTTTCTGCCCTTCGGCGCTCTCCCGGCTCTGTCCGTCCATCAGCAGTATCTTCCTGCAAAAGTCCTCCGCCATATCCAGTCGTAACATAAAAAGCGCTTCCCTGCGCAGAGAGCTGAAATGGCTCTGCAGAAAACGGACCATCTGCAGCAGAATCACATATCCCGCCACCAGCAGCAGAATCTCTTCCGGCCGCCTACCACTCACAAGGCAGGCGGCCACCGCTCCCGCCAGCGCTGCCTCCAGGAAAGGCAGCAGCACGCTGAGTATCATGTCCGTCACACAGATGCCTATGGCCCGGCCGCCCTCCTTTTGCCTCAGATGAAATACCGTATAGCGAAAATTTCCCCGCATTTTCCCAGCCTCCTATTCCAGTTCCGTCACAAAGCATATCATGCCCTTTCCATCATAATAAAACAGGAACCCCCGTCTGTGGAGATTCCCGCACGAAATGTTAGATTTTTTTCACCAAATGTCAGACGAGGGGCATGGTCACTTCCGCCGCAAATATCCCCGGCTCGTTTGCCAGGTTCAGATAGCCGTCGTACTTGTCCACCGCCGCCTGAACCCGCTTCATCCCCAGACCGTGGTTGCCCCTTTTCCGGGTGATATAATTTCTCTGGTTAAAGTCTGGCTCTTCCCTGGCGGAATTCTGTATGGAAAGGTAGAGCTGGCTTCCGTTCACTGTCATATAGATCCGCAGGAAACGGTGGGGTTCTTCCGTCTGGGCACAGGCCTCCAGCGCATTGTCCAGCAGATTCCCCAGAATCACGCACAGATCCACATCTTCCACCCTTATCTGCTCCGGCACCTTTACCTTACAGTTGACAGCAATCTTCTGCCGTCTGGCCAGGGTCAGCTTGCTGTTCAAAATAGCGTCTACCATCAGATTCCCTGATCTGACCACTGTGTCTATCCGGTCCAGCTCTCGCTCCAGTTCATCCAGATAAGTCCGGACTCCGTCCAGATTTCCCATGCTCAGCTGAGCCTTCATCACCTGCATGTGATTGTGATAATCGTGACGCCAGCCCCGCATGTCCATGTAGATTTCCCGGATTTCCCCATAGCTGTGCTCCATCAGCTCCCTGCGGAATTCTTCTGTCCGAAAGGCAAAGCCTTTCTGATAGAAATAAAGCGTCCCCTCCACCGTGAGAAAAAGCACCGCTTCCAGCAGCACGCCTCCCCACAGGAGAAGGCTTTTCAACGGCTCCTCCACCCTGATTTCCCCTGTGCAGGTAAACAGCCACAAAAAGGCGGATACCAATGTAAATGCCCCGGTCGCAAGGACCCCGTTTGCCATACTCAGACTGTCTCTTTTTCCCGACAAAAGGAATAAGAAGACCAGCAGAATTCCGCCGTTTGCCGCAAACCACATCTCCGGCGGCAGTAAAGCTGC
>CAQUWW010000030.1 GCA_948896875.1 uncultured Acetatifactor sp.
CATTATTTTTTTACCTCCTTCTTTAACCATTCATCGATAAGGCGCTGCATCTCTGAGATGGAATATGATCCATTTTCCTTACCGATAGTTGCTCCGATAAAAGTGCTGGATGTTACATGAAACAGCCTCATGCAATTTGCTTTCAGCACCTCATACGGAAATTTTCTTTCATCAGAAGTTTTTGCGGGCTCTTCTGCCGCCCGGTCTGCCACATTTTCCTCCGTATTCCTTGTTTTGGCCACGTCAATCCTCCTTCCCTACCGGCAATCCATTCATAAAGATATCCCTGGCAAGAGTAACTTCCTTTGCATCATATCGTGTATGCCGGTTCCACGATAATTCCATTTGATAAACGCCATTCTCTACCTTTTTCAGTTTCGGCATGTTTACCCGGAAACTCCTGCCAGTCTGCTTCCCGGTTTCATCTACCAGCGGCACTTTTCTCCGCTTCCCCATGATTGCCTGCAATACCTTTTCACCCATTTCATAAGCTGCCATTGTGGAATGATTTATGAATTTGATATACATGGCAAACTCGGTCATATAAGCGTTTACCGAAAAACCTGATGCCGCCGGCGTTGGCGTAGGATAAAACACGCAAGGAATTACCATATCCAGCGGCACCTCTTCAAAATATGCCTGTGCCGTAATAATCCCGGCCACGAAATAGTAAATTGCCGCAATCTCATATTCCAACATGTCCTCACCTCACAGACTATAAAAAGTCCGAAAAAAATTGTCCTAACCACTGTTCTATTTTCCGTTCCATGAACTGCGGGGCCATCCTCTCCATGAGCCTTATGGCATCGTCAAAGTAATGACTACCCTCTATCCATTTCTGTTTTAACAGCATTCCGGTTTTGGCTCCAGGTTGATATATAAACCTCTCTCCCTGCCACTCCCCGGGCACCCACCGCATATCAACACCTCTCGGATTCAGCCAGTGCCCGTCATTCACAAAAGACGCATACTCCACATTGGTGCCTACTTCTATCTGCAGACCGCCTTCCTGGGCAATAAAAACATTTCCCTCGCCGCTTTTCTGAAAGCTGTTCAAAAGCAGCCGGGTGTCTACCGAACCGGCCTGTATGATAAAATCCTGCACATAGGAAAGGAACTCAACCGCAATAGCATCCAGAAATCGGGAGAGCTCCTTTTCAAATTCTTTGCCACGCCCGGCCTGATTCAGCCTTTCTATAAAACGCCTCAACTCCGTAGTGTCTATGCTCACATACCTTCCTGCCACTAAATCGCCCCCTTGACTTTCCCTTTCCGTTGGATCTGCACAATTATGTGATGATCCCGGATATTTCGCGGAACTTCCGCATAGTAGGAAATCCCGCTGCCAAGGTCAACGATTTTGTCATTTACCCGGACGTCTGTTCCGTAAGGCAGATTCAGCTTTCCAACCACGACATATTCATTGGCATCCTCCGTCTGTTCTAAGGTTCCCGTATCCGACACATTGAAATGGCATGGGATGGAAGCCTCGTCCGGCTCCATCGGATAAGAAAAACTATCCCCGTTTATTCCATACCCCAGGCTTTTGCTGTCCTTTTTCATATGGTATATTGCACACTTGTGATCCAGCAAATTTTCAAACGACATCCGGCACCTCCTACAGCTTCCGCAGTTTCATAACCACTTTACCATGATCTTCCGGCAGAACATATTCCTCCAGCATTGCGCCAAGCCCCAGGCTGTCTGCGACGTCAGAGCCCATGTCGACCGTGTAGGAATACTCATCAAAAGTCTCAGAGCTCATCACACCATCTTTCTGCACTATAGCCTGCTTCGCATACGCCTCTGCAAGAAGGATGACTGCCATCGTCACATCCGATGGCAGCCCGCTCTCATATTCCTTTGAATCAAAATTGTTGTGCGTATGGAAGATTACATATTTTTCTGCCCTGGCTATATCATAAGCGAGCTGGGTGTCAGTTCTGGCCTCGACCTTTGGAGATGACGTGTAATCCCGAATCTGTTTGGGTTCTATCCAAGGTCTTTTCATGCTCCCCCCTATTCTTCGGAAGCCAGCCGCGCAAAAGCATTTATGTCCATTCCACTCTGAATCCGCTGGATCCGCTCTTCATTGTTCTTGCAGTCCGAAACATCGATACCCTGAGCCTCTGCAAATGCAATCAGCTCATCTTTCTTCATCGAAGTTATATTGGCAGATTTACCATCCGGAGCCACAGGTTCAGGATCTATGGGAACCGTATCTACAGCCTCAAATCGGCCGGTTTTCATAAGCTTTTCAGCAACATCATCCTCGACATCCATAACTTTTCCTTTCCTGCATGAAATGCCTTTGGCGACATAGGAAAGCCCTGTCTTCAAACATACTTTTCTCATAGCGCCACCTCCGTTATGAAAGATCCGTAAGAAGCGCCGGAAGGTTTGTGATCATTGCCGTGGCCTCGATCTCCTCAATGATCGCATCGAAGTCAAAGTGGATTACATAAAATTTCTTATCCTTCCGGATTGCCTCTACAGAAGTTTCATCTTTCCGAATCTTCATCGTGTAGGTGTTAACCTGGACAAAATTCTTCGGATTGGAAAGGATAACGGTATCATCCGGCATCATAGGAACGCCCATAGAAGGAATTCCCACGGGGCTTTTATATAAGCTCTCAGGGACGGCACCTCCGGCATTGATAACCTTATTGAGCAAGAACAGCTCCCACTGCTGCGCCCTGGTCGGACTCATCATCCAGCGAAGCGTTCCGTCATTGAATCTGGTTGGCATAGAGGCTACTGCCCTATAGAACATTTCAAGTTCCATTTCTTTTGCCCCAGAGGCATCAATGATGTGGCTGCCGCCAAGAATCTTGATAACACCGTCATTCTGGCCAAGAAATACCTTGTCTGCAGCATCTCCGATCCGTTCAGCATCTGCCGCATTCCATGCTCCCGCAGCATGGTTTACCCGAAAGCGGTATAAGCCACCGGCCTCTGTTACGCAGTCACCCGCCTTGTAAGCCGTACTGGCGGAAAAGGCTTCTGCCGCAGTTGCGTTTTCCTCTCCATTGAGCAGAAGATCTTCCGAATCGACACCGACCTGCTTCGTCATGAGATTGGTTACGACATCATCCATATTTTCGCCCTCGATATTCTGCCGGAGCGTTTCATTGGTGATATCCCAGTCAAGCCTTGTCGCTTCGCAGGCATATTTGACTACCCCGAATGTGGGGCTTGCGGTTACGCCGTCAAATGTATTCTCTACCTTCGGGCGGAGCAGTCTGTGACCGATACCGATCTTGTCAATCTCGCCTGATTTTTCCGTCCGTGTCACATGCCGGATAGCCTGCTGGAAAGGCGTGGCCTCAAAGGTCTGCACTAAAAACTTCTTAGCCTGATACGGGGTAAGCAGGCCGTGTGAGACCGAATCAGTTGTTATTGTATTTTTGATGATCTGTGCATTAGTTGGCATAATGTTCTCTCCTCCTTTTCTTAGACAATGCCGTGCAGGTAGTGCTGCTCCTGCTTTTCAACGGCTCCCGCTGCGTCATTGAGATTGCCGGGGATCGCCCTGCTTTTCATCACAGGCTCCAGCGCTTTCATCACAGGCTCCATGGCCTTCTTGATCTCTTCCCCTACCATCTTTGCTACTGCATCAGCCGACATATCTCCGGCGGGTGCCACGCTTCCAGATGCCGGAGGTTCGCTTCCGCCCTCCCCCTCCCCCTTAGTTACCGTGGCAATTGCTTTCAGCTGCTCCACAACGGGATCCATGGCCTTTTTCACTTCTTCGGCCACCACTACCTTTACTTCTTCACTTGTCATGTCAACATCCTCCTTCTGAACATTATTTGTTTCCGCCGGTTCCTCCTGGAAATCTGCCAGAAATGAACCGAGCGTATCATAAATGCCTTTGATGGCACTTAGATTCTTTGCACTGAGACTCTTACCCTCTTTATGGATGGGGGACGGAGCCGCCTTTGCGGCCTTTTCCAATGACTTCACGATACTTCCATCCGAAGTAAGAAGCTGCGTAACGATATCATTGAAATCCTCCAGTGCCTCCCGGATGGTGCTTTCATCGGAGTTATAACCCCATTCCCACATGCCTGTGTCCGGATTATAAAAATTCCCTTCCAGCGTGCTTCTGAGCGCATACCATGCAGAATAAAAATTATCCTCTTTTACTCTGCGCTGGAAATTCGCTTTTACAGCGCCCTTCTCCACCACATCAAATCCCATTGCTTTAGCCAGGCGCCGGAGCAATCCTTTGGGTTCATCCCTTTTTTCAACGGGAAGCTCTACGTCTTCTTCGGAATACACGCCCATTCCTCCCATGGAAAATCCTGTGATATCCCCTTTCTGTATAGCTTCCCACACATCGGTATCACTGATCTCCATAGTCATGATCCATGTACCCTTTTTGATGGCCTCGCCTTCGATCTCCATGTCGCACTTCGCAACATAAGATTCCACCACAGCGGCACCATCGCATTTTTCAAAACAGTGCTGCAGATCCACCTGGTTTCCATTCTTGGCAAACCAATAGGCAGCTTTTGTAATTTCTTCTTCCGTCATGTAATTGCCCTGGGTATCTTCCACCATAGGCTCATACACAATTCCGGTTACAAAGTGACTGTCTGCATCAGCCTTCAGGATCCGTCCGAATGTAGCGAAATTTGCAGCTCCCTTCTCAGATTTGGTAATCAGGAACTGCTTTTTATTCGCAGCCTTATTTACCAGAGACACAAAGCTGATCTTTGCGTCTGTAATTGCGTATGCTTTCGCAATCCGCGGCATAATCTCATACCTCCTTCCACTACTATCATTGATTCAATATCCAAAATTCCCGCGCTCCCTCCCTTCCTAAAAAATGCAACAAAAAAGACACCCTTTCGGATGTCTCCTTTCAGAATCCCTTATGCAATTTTATCTTCAAGCTCTCCGAGCGCATTATAAACATCATCCGTCATAAATTTTCGGTAAATGCTCTCAAAGCACCCTGAAACTACTTTAAGATCCCCGGGTTCCATTTTATCCAGATAGGACAGTATTGCGTCCGCATCTTCTCCAAACGCTTCCATAAGCGGATTGATAAGATGCTTCCCTATGTCCATGCCCTGGGTATCTGTTTCCTTCCACCACTTAACCAGGCTCTCTATTCTGTTTTCATCCATATCAATCACCCACCTCTCTTTGCGCCGCATCCGGAAAGACCGTATCTATATTGTGCCCCGCATCCTCGAATATACCTACCGTTACGCCGTCAAACTTTTGGAATTTGCGATATCCAATGATATCTCCGGCATCATTCCGAATTTCTTCCGTGATCGCCGGCCGATTTGCGGTGTACGTCCCTGCCACGGTAATCTTTTCCGTATCCCAGCTTTCTGGAAACCAGGATTGCCCTGACTGTCCCAGCCTTTTCTCCGGTGCCGTATGGTTTTCCACCCCGCCTATACGGACACCATTGTCATATGCCATTTCAATGTTGTATGCAATCCCTCGGTTTGAAAGCTCGTTGAGATTTGCCTGCGAGTGCCCACCACCCGTCATGTTGCCGCCATTTCGCCCGCCGGTCGGTTTCTTCGGATTCGCAAGGTTGGAGAAATCTCCCACCGTTGAATGCCTTGCGGCTGAGCTTCCTACAGTTAATATACCATCTTCCCGCAATTCCTGCAATGTGGATTTTTTAATCTTTCTCAACATTTCATCACTGTCGATCAGCCCGGCGTCATAAAGGGCCATTTTTGCCTTTCCGAGATATTTGATCTGTTTTTCTCTCGGCTTTTCCTTAAAGCTTTCAAGCGCAGAATAGGGTGTTATCCCGGCCTTTGCCTTATTCTGTTCATCCAGTTCCTTTTTCCATGCGCCATCATCCTCCTCAATATATTTTTGCTGAAGCTGTCGCCGCTCCTCCAGGCTCATTCCGAGAGCATCATCTGCCGCAACTCCCCTGTGGATACAATGGCAATTCACAGTTTCGCTGGCAGGGAGGATTGGATCTCTGGGATACATGGGATGATAGACAACACCATCTCTCCCCTGTAATTCAAACGGTTTATCCTTTGGAACAATCTGGCCGTCCATATCTACATGATTTGGACGAGGCTTATTTTTATGTGCCCCGGTATGCCGCCATTCCTTCCGATCCGTAGATGGGCTTTGCTGAATCGCCTCTTCTCTGGCAACCGAATGTGCCCGCAGCACTTCGGTAACAGCTACCCGCCGTGCCTGGTAATGTTCATTCCGCCAGCCTCCATCCATTATTTTCCGCGTAAGTGTCTCAATGCTTTCTCCCTGATCTATAGTTCTCTGGATAATATCCGTTATCTGCTGATGGGTATTTATTTTCATCAGCTGTCCCAGCCGTTGGCTCCATGAGGCAATCCAGCTTTTTGTTCTCTGCCGGATGACATCAACAACCAGGTCTCCGTCTGTTTCCTGCATATAAACCGTTGCCAGCTTAGGAACCTCTGTTTGGAACATATCTGCAGCGGCTTCCTGAACCTGCTCCGCAATATCATCTCCGTCAAGCATTTCAGATACTTTTTTCTGCGCCGCAGCCCATCCGGAATCCTGTTCCGCCGCCAGTGCTTCCACAAGATCATCTGTCTGGTTCTGAAGCGTTTCCGCTATCTCTTCCTGCATGGCATTGATTACCTCGACTGAATCTTCTGCATCAGCATACCCTTCATCAGCCAACACATCCGACAATTCATCATCAGCTTTTGCAAGATACTTGTCTATGGCCTCTATGATTCCATCGGCATTTGATATGAGAGCTTTTGCAATCGCCTGGTTATATTTTAACTGCCTCGGCATATCACTCACCCTCTTTCTCTCGATATCCTTTCAACGCCTTCCGGATTTCCAGCATAATAGGAATGATATCCGCATCAAAAACAGCTGCTTTCTGGATTTGCCCGTCAAGCTGCTCGATCTCTTCATCCGTGACCACTCTTTTTTGCCTCTGAGGCTCTCTCTTTTGACCTGTAGGCTCGTTAGTCTGCGCCGACAGGCTTCCCAACGGTTCAGCCGCTAAACCCGCCTGTTGGCTTTGTGAGAGCGTTTTTGTATAAGCAAGCGGAATGTCTCCCCATTCCCCTTCGTAGTCCTCGCAGCCGTCTTTCCCCAGAACTTCATAAGTCAGGGATTTGGCGGTATTGGGTGTCAGGCCGCCGGCCCGTTCCGTAATGTTCAGCATCTTCTGAATATCATCCGGATTGGTGATGTCTGGCTCATCGAATTGTGCCTCCACATGTTTGAAGCGATAACCATTCAGCAGTTTTTGATTGACTGCCCAGGCAAGGGATGTCCTTTCTGGCTGAAATACCTGTTTTTCAGTAACCTCCATTGCCGTCTGAGCCGTTGCCCTGTTAAAGTCTGTGGTATATCCCACATACAGATCCGGGAGCAGGAATGCAGACTGCGTTTTCTTTCTTCCATTCTCCTGATACTCCTGAAACAGTTCATCCTTTTGCAAGATGGATGCGAGATCCTTGATCTCAACCTCCGGCTGCTTCTGTTCCGCAAACGCAGCAGTAGTCTCCATTGTATCTGTCTCCAATACCAGAAAAGCGTGCTGCCCATTCTCGCCCTCGATCCCTTCCATATATTCTTGTAGCTTTGTAAATGCTGAATCTGTCAGGGTTCCTCCCTTGACCAGGATCATAAGAGGCGTATGCCGGCCGCGGCGGAAATAATTGTTATTCAAAACCTCCGCCCTTCGATTACCATCCACAGTAAGCACTTGTCCGATCCACCTTACTTCTCCATATGGCATACTTCCAATACGAAATTCGATGATCTCATTGGCCTGATCGTCTATGTCGATCGGATCATCCCCTTCATTTATGTACTCGCCATTCCTTTTATCCATGATGCGGGGATCTCCGAACTCCTTGAAATATACTGTCCTGCCTCCTACATTCTGCCGGAACTTTCGAAACTTCTTTTTTCTGCTGGTTGCCTCCCCCCTGTAAAAATACTCAATATCCACATAAGGCTCCAGCGGATACGTCATATCGATAGACGGCGTATCAATAATGAACTGCAGTTCCACAACCTCCTGGTCCAGGTTTCTGATAACCTCACAATATGAGATCCCATACGTTTCCCGGTCACGGATGACATTTTCAAATACCTCTTTTGCCTGCGTATCCATGTTGAGGAGCGCTATGGTCTGTTTCAGCGCATCCCATTCTGCCTTCATCTCAGCTGTTTCTGAATCATAGTCATCCGCATATTTTACAGAAATGCCAAATCCGGCAATATTACTCTTATAAGCCCTGATACACTGCGGCAGGATCGTGGAATCATCAACCAGCACTTTCAAGCCGCGCATGTCAATCGGGTGCGGTATCCAATCCGAAGCAGATATCTGTGTGGAGGGATCCAGCTGCTCACTTTTATCTGATTTTTCTACTTTCCTCTGTGCATAGAATACTGTCGGCGCATCCATGTCAGTCGATTTTATTATTTTCACATCCACTCCCGGCGCGGGAGCTTTCCTTTCACCCATCAGCCCTTGCCTCCCCTCTTTTTATATTTCATTGGCAAACACACGAGCAGGATACAGTCCCCTTCATCAGGAGAGGAAAGCCCCCTGTCCTTCATATCCTGTTTACTCTCTACTTTCTGTTTGCCGTTACTGCAAAATTCAACTTTCCGGCAGGACAGCTGGCCGATAAGGTCATTGTCATCCGGCAGTATAACTTCCGGCACATGGGGACGCCCGAAATCATCATACGGCGCGATCAGATCCCTCACAACACCCATCATATAGGTTGTCGAATCCGCATAATACCGGTGCTTTATAGGAAGCCCGAAATTCACGGGCAGGATCACCATATTCCCAAACACTTCCGGATCAGAACGTTTCCAGTTTCTCAGCTGATCAACGACACCGCCTCCGACACCGCCATCATCGACTTTCACGCCAATCTGTCCCTGGAACCTAAACCGCTGCTTCAATTCCTTATAGAGCCGCGCTATCATGCTGGCCGTCCAGGTGGTATCCTTCCCGTTGTACTTTTTATAGATTTGGACTACTTCATTTACCCGGTACCCTATGCAGGTTTTATCATCGCCAAACCGGGCCACGTCACAGCCTATCTCAATCAGCTCCACTCCGCTCACATCTACTGGCTGGAGATTCCCGGCGCCGTCCCGGTATTTCCCGAATGCTCTGGCTGTAGGCTCTGACATTTCGGTTTTGATACTCTGCTCCAGAAACGAGATGGGGATAAACACATCATCTTCCTGCTCTGGAAACTCCCCATATACACGGACACGGACCACATTGCTGCGCTCCCCATACTTTCGCTTCATAGCATCGATATTCTCTTTATTGGTACGCTTGCTATGCTCCGCATTTACCGTATGACAGCGATACAAGGCCCTGTCTACAGTATGGCTTTCATAAAACGTGCCGCTGGTCTTTGTCGGATTGCCCATCAGCAGAAGTTTGTTATTGGCTCCAGCCAGAGTACCGGTAATTGCCTCCATAATCGGATCTGCTACGCCCGATGCCTCATCCACAATGAAGAGCATATTGTCCTCATGGAATCCCTGCATATTCTCCGGCTTGGTCGCTGTCCTTGCCACCGCAAACCAGCGTTTTTCATATCCAATCATGTAAACGTATGTTTTGGTCCATTTAAGGAGCATTGGGAGTAGCGGAGAATTATTCATCCACTTATCAACCTCAGACCACAATACATCGTGAATCTGCTGCTTTGTAGGGGCCGTGGCCACAATGCGCGGATACGGAAAGCAAACCAGGAACCAAAGAAGCAGTGCCGCTTCCTCACCGGTTTTCCCGACACCTTGCCCTGATTTGACTGACACTCTCGGATAATCCCTCAAATCATAGGCCACCTCGATCTGCCAATCATCCGGTTCAAACAGCAATACCTCGCGCATAAATAAAACCGGATCGCCTCGCCACAGCGGGATGCTTTCATCAAGGAATTCTTCAAGCCATTTTTCATTTTTCATCCCGCTGCCTCCTTGCCTCTAAAACTTTTTGGGCCCAGGTTTTCACAATATCATTGCCGGCCTCTTCATTCTCCAGCTTTTGGCTCTCCGTCCTGAGTCTTGACAGTGCCTCTATAGCCTTTGTCTTTGCCCTCTGCACTTTGGTTAATTCAGCCTCCAGGGTCATTATGCTGCTCATGACAGCTTCCGTGTGCGTGACGCTGGTTTCTGTCACCTTCTTATATTTTCCAGCACCGACACTCTCTCCATCAAAATCTGTCACATCCTCCACCTTTTTGGTCTTGGATGCCGCTTTTACGGATAGCCCATGGTTCTCCACTTCCAGCTCCCGATAGTGCTTGATCCTCTGCATCAGGCGGCGCTCCCGTATGGAGAACATTTGTAGCTGCATAAGCAGGTGTTCTTCCTCGGAATCCCCCATACTTTCAATCATGCCCAGTTCTTCATCGTCCAGGGTATCCCAGTATACCTTGGAATAGGATCCATGTGTTTCTGCATTTTTATTTCTTTTAGGGGTAGATGGGGCGTGGCCGGCAGCATTCTTATTCCCTCTCGGCGCTCCTTTTGGTTTCCGAGCGTTCGCTTTCTTTTTATCCGAGCGTTCGGTTTCTTTTTTTTTACTCTGTTCGCTTTTATTCCCATCCCATTTTTGGGTAGATTTCCATCTGCGGACAGTGCTGTCCGGTACGCCGATTTTCTTCGCAATATCAACCAGTTTCATCCCATCCTGGTATAGCCTTTCTGCTTCAATACTGCTTGGGCTTCTTGCTCTTGCCATTCATCACCACCTCGCTATTTGTTTTGTTTTCATAAAAACAGGGGGAGGCAATGCACTCCCCCATTGTTGTGTCATACGGATACCGATTGATTTAACATTAAATCTTCGTTATAAACTCCGCTTTAGAGAACCCCTGATCCGGCTTGATCATCATTTTCAAAAAGTCTTCTTTGGAAAACTCTGAAAGCCGGAAGATTTCCTCCGGCCTCATTCCCAGCTGCTTTCCAATTTCTTCCACGGATTTCCCCTCTGCCATCAGCTCCTTTACGATTGCTTTCATGGGTCCCAGCAGATGCGTACCTCTCGCCCGGTTATGGGTAACAGTTCCATAGATATTCCCGGCCTTATCCTTATGCTCCACAATTACCACCGGCACTTTCCCGTCCAGCATGGAAACCAGAGGCTCTTCTCCGGCAACCGTCCATCTGTGGAATCCGTCAATAATCGTGAAATCCGGCCTTACCACAATCGGCAGGGTCCAGCCATTGGCAAGTATGGATTGCTTCAGCAGTTCCAGGTTCTGTTTTGATACTTTGTTTGGGTTGTAGTCGTTCGGTTTCACACTCCCCCTGTCTACCCATCGGAGCGTTGACAGAGGGCCAGAAATCTTATTGTCCATTCGGCAGCCCCTCCTTTTTCTTGGCTTCTGTAATATATTTCCCGTAAATCCTCTGGTACAGCGCCCGGAATGTACGCAGCTTCGGATCTCCCGATATAAGCCCCTCGTAGATTGCCTTGCAGTCCTTATTATCTGCAATAGCAGAGACACCCATAAAAAAGTTGCGATACCGGTTCGCCACATACCGCTTATGCTCCGTCCGAAAATTCCCATCCATGTCAGAGAACAGCTCCAGAAGCGCCGCCTTGTAATCCTTTTCAGCGCTCCCCTTTTCATTCTGCTTTCTGGCTGTGGTATTTCTCCCGAACATCTCACTGTCCCAATAGAGGGCAGCGAGATAAGCGTTTGGCTCCCTACGGATGATCCGCTCCATCAGATCCGGATAATACTCATTCATTTTCACAAGGCTCTTGGCCGTGTCAATGGAGAAAAACTGCGATACCCTCAGCTGGCCCTTCTTTGTCCCGGACTGCCATAAAAACAGGTATATCTCCGGAATATCCACTTTTTCCCGCAGTAGATAGAGCCATACATCATTGTTGGTCCAATCATAAATCGGGAATACCTGGTGCTTATTCGTCATGGACTTTCCGGCTCTCAACATTACTGCGATATTTTGAAGGCGCTGTACGGATTCTGCTGTCCGGATTCCGGTTATGGTAATCCCCGCTGTGCATAGCCTCGGCAGAAAATCCTGATACGCATCTATGCGGGGCCGCAAGAGCGGATGGTCCCGGATTGCGAATGATGGGGGCTGCCTTACCCATACATCCTTTTTATATCTGTCCCAGCAGATGAAAGTTTCATCGTTGGACAGTTCGTTAAAGCAGTTGTAGTGTTTCACCTCAAGGCAGAACCACTCAAACTTTGCCCCAACTAATATGAATTTTTTGCGCCATTCCCGCACCTTTTCCTCCATGCACGGAAAAATGGCTTCTTCATCAATGAATTGCACAATGAGCTGCGCCGGATCGATCTCGCCAGTCTGAATCAGATTCATTACCAGCTGCGACATGCAAAGGCTGTCTTTCCCACCGCTGAAAGACATATAAACCGGGAGACCATTTCGGAAAACATTCCGGATCCTGATCTTTGCAGCTTCCACCACATCGATGCTGGCCGGGCATCTTTTTATAGCCATATCTTTTCTCCACATTTCGGGCAGACAACAAATTTTCTTATCTCGGTGGGATCTTCATTGTCTTCCGCCGGCTCCTGCTGCACTACTGTGGCCTGGGCCTGTTCTGACTGCTGCTCTCCCTGGCTGGCCTGCATCTGCTGATCCCTTTTCTCCGCCGCTTCCTTAATGCTCCGGATCTCATCTTCATCAAGGGTTCCATATTCAGAAAGCTTGCTTGTGATATCCTCTGCCTCCGACACCATCTGTTTCAGTATTTCTTCATCAAATCCGGGAATATCCAGATCGCCCTGCAGGTCCTCCAAAAAGCTGTTCAACGTCTCCAGGTTCTCAATCCCCAGGCTGAAAATCTTATTGTCGGCGATCATCAGCTTCTTTTTCTGATTTTCAGTGAGATTGTCATATCGGTACACATCCGCCGTGTCCTTCCCCATTGCAATAAGGGTATCATACAGGCCATTCCCCGCCAGAATGGTATTCTTTTCATCCACAACAATTGGCCTGATCTGCCCGAACATCTCCACGCTCCGGCGAAATTCTTTGATCTGCTGCTCTGTATGTATCCTGACATTCTTCTCAGGCTTTACCAGATCAGCCAATTTCATTTTTACTATTTTCATGTCTGCATCCTCCAAACTGATTTGGTAGGAGCGTCTGCGACGTATTATTTATATGCCATCTGCAAATAGCAAAAATTGACAGCTATTGCGGACATTTGCCTGCAAGTGCCGTCAAGTGAAAATATTTTATTTCAGGCTATTCAGAAAACCTTTTGCGCTCTGGATATGCTCTGCCGCCTCCGTTACGATAGAAGCATCTATCTCGTAGATTTCTGCCCAGGCATTTTCCACGCTGCCGGTCCACTGCCTAGCCGGCCATGGATGTGTGCCGCAGAGATACCCGTTTTTCCAGTCATAGATCGGCGGCATCTCCAGATTGTGATAATGGATATATGCCAGCATCTGTTCATGTGTCCAGTCGGAGAGCGGGCTGTATCTCGTCACGCCCTGATTGTTGGTATAGATATTGTCTCCCCTTCCCACATAGTTCCCATCTGCCCGCCGGCGTCCCAAAAGCATCATATCCAGCTGGTTCTCTTTGTAATATTTCGCCTGCCCTCTATGCTGAACAATCTGGAACCACATAGACGCATATTTGCTGTCCTGTGGGAAAAGCATCTGCGGATGGGCGGCCAGCCATTTCATGTCCTGTCCTGTGTTGATTATGGACAATTCCGGAGGCTTATGAGCATCCACCCATTCTATAAACGCTTTGTACTCCAAATTGCAGATAACGAGCACACAGGGGACTATCCCCGCCATACGGCAGATTTCCCCCAGGACCAGGGAATCCTTTCCGCCGCTCCATGCATATGCGGCTTTCTTGCCCCTGGTTTTCTTTTTGATCTCCTTCACGGTTTTATCCACCAGCTGATCCAGCTCTTTCCGGCTCACTGCCTGCTCGATCTTTGCGAATGCCTCGATCCATTCGGAATTTTTGATCCGCTGCTTTCTTCCGAGTATTTCACCCATGGTCCTCACCCCGCTTTCTGGTCACGGCCAGGGCCACGGCTCCGGAGAGGATAACGGTCAGAAGGCTCCCTGCAGTCTTGCAAATGGCGATCCCCTTTATATTTCCATACCCGAACACCGGCAGGCCGATCAGCATGGCGGAGATAACTCCTGCCACGATGCCCTGCGGCGCCAGCCTTACGCCTTTAAGGGTAAGAACCGTTGGCAACAATGTGGAGGCTCTAAGCGTTCCGTACATCAGGAAAAGGTGCGTTACCGTCAGCCCCGGGATATTTGCTACCACAATGCCGGCGGCCAACAGCAAGATCATGGAGAGCTTTGTTTTCCCCATTGTATTTTTCCGAAAAATGTCTGTTGTGAGGGAAGATACTGCGCACAGGTTACTGTCAATCGTGGACAGCAGGCCGGAAATGATCATAAACAAAAACGGGATAACCGCCCAGGCCGGAAATAATGTGCTTATCAACTCAAAATTGACCACCCCGGTATCCACCGCAACATACCCCATGCCGGCACCGATAAATCCGAGGATCCCCATCGACAGCGGCACAATGCCAAACAGCAGAGCTCCTACCAGAAATGCCCTGCCGATCCTGTCTTTTTTCACGCAGAAAGCCCTCTGCCAAAAGCACTGATCCCCAAACGGCCCGGATATAAGCCCGATTGTGGTCGGAAGCCCAAATCCGAGGAAAATCTCCAGTCCACTTGCCGAGAACAGGCCTCCGGCATCCCCTGTGGCCCCTCTTAAACCCGTAAGCAGCGTTTCCAGCTCTCCGCCATTCTTTACACCAAAAGCCACAAAACCTATGCTGGCGGCCAACATGAAGACCATCTGAATGGCATCTGTCAGTATCGAGGCCCTTATCCCGGAAAACTGGGAATAGGAAAACGCAATCGCCGCCATAATCACCGTCATGGCGGTAAACGGGATCCCGGTAAGCATACTTAAAATCTTGCTGCCTGCCAGCAGCTGCACCCCGGTAGATAATACCGACAATGCGCCGAGCTGGAGCAGGTAAATGTTCTTCACGGAGCCGGACCGGTATTTTTCATGCATATACCCGGAAAGAGTGATCCCCTCCGGCATTTCCTCCCTTATCCTTTTTGCAAAAGGGATGAACAGTATCAGGCAAAGCACATTCGGTACCAGGAACCAGAAGAGCCCTGCAAAGCCCTTTGTGTATGCGTTCTCGGTTGACGTGAACAGCGCCGGCGCCCATATCCATGTGGCGGCTATGCTCAGCGCGGATATTCCCCACCCGATATCTCTATTCCCGACACAGAACCTTTCGACATTGCCCTCTTTTTTTGTCATAAGCACCGTTGCCCCAAACATTACCACCGCATAGGCCAACAGCACGATCAAAGTGTAATTCATGGTATTCCTCCTTATTTTCTTTTGGAGGAGCCCTCATGCCATCCTCTCCCTGCTCCATCTCCTTTCCCGGAAAAATTGCACGAAAAAGGAAGCCCGGAATACTACCAGGCTTCCCCGACGTTCGATTTAGAATTTTACGAGTACAATTTTCCCACTTTTATATTGTAATGTCAATGGAAAGTTTTTTGAGCCGGAGGATTTATCGAACGTTCAATCCGTCCACCCCAAAAATGAGCGCCGTCAGCCTCTCGATCCCTACCCGGAGATCCGAATATACACTGTCCTTGGAAATATTCTGCTTTTCCGCAATCTCCTTGGCCGAAAGCGTATCCTCCGCCATATACATATCCCATACCACATTGTACCGGCGCAGATCAATCTCCCTATTGGTGGACCTGTCGCAGTAAGAATAATACAATCCGAACATAGTTTCGATATGGGATACAATGATAGCCGTCCTGGTGGCGCTGTTCTTGATACTCTCGATGATAACCTCGTCATTATAGATGGACATCATGGATTCCAGAATATCAAGCGCCGACTCCTTCATCTGCGTCCGGCCAAAAACGGAATTTTCTGCATGCTCCTTCAGCATATGATAATTCCGCAGAAGAAGTTTGGTATTGCGAAGCCGCTTGTCGGCCCGGTGGCTGTACTCCTTCTTCCGTTCCTGTTCAAATGTCTTGAGCGCCTCCCTGGCCCCAATCGCAGCTGCTTTCTCATATATTTCACGAAGTTCTGTAGCTGAGAGACACACGATCTTCTCTGGTTTCGCTTCTTCCTCAGCTTTGCGTTTTTGTTCTTGGACCGGCTTTTCCGCATGAGCACGCAGAGCTTCTTCTACTGCTTCGGGTGTAATTCCCATTTCTGCGGCAACCCTCTCGGTTCTCCAGCCGGCCGATCTAAGTGCCGCCACCTTCCCGGCATCAATATTTTTGTTGTCTGTTTTCATGCAATCGCCCTCCTGATCCTATTTCAATTTCTATCAGATTATGTTATAATCTAACTGTCTGTTGGAGGGTTGCGAAAGCACTCTCCTTTTTTACTGCCCCAAAAGTGTCTGCAGATAATCTTCCATGGATATCTGTCCTGGGAGATTGTGATCGGCTTCCTCTGCTGGTACCGGCACATCGGCATCCCTGCGGCTTGCATGCGGGGCAATACCAAATTTCCTTTTATAGCAGACCGGCCCATATCCCAGCTCCCTGCTCTTTGGGTTCTTTAATTTTCTGCCGCAGATTGAACACTTCATAGCCCTCCCTCCGCCAGACGCCGCCTTATGTACTGCCGTATGACTTTTGAAACCGCCGCCGGCTCCATGCGCATTTCCGCCGCGATATCTTCATCGGTCCACCTGGCCCTTTTCAGAGCCATTATTTTTCCAATATCGATACGCTTTGGAGCCTTTTCTTCCGGTTTTTCCTTAATTTGCTTCGGTTCTTTGGATTTTGATACGCTCTTTGTCTTAGCCATTTGCTTCCACCCCTTTCCGCAGGGCGCATTCCGTACATAAGGCAGTGGCTCCCTGCTGAAGCACTACCGAAAGCAGCGGTGTTTTCCAGCATTCACACCCGCACGCCGGGCATTGCGTAAGTTCCCATCCGTCCCGACCGACCGGAATATTCTTTCTCATAGGCATCATGGCATATCCGCCTTTTTCCTTTGGGCCTCTCGGCCATATCTTTACTTCCACGCCTATCCCTTCCCTCCCACGTTTTGTAATTTCTGATCAATAATCGGAATCAGCATCCTTGCCGACAC
Organism: uncultured Acetatifactor sp.; assembly: GCA_948896875.1. Taxonomy (GTDB): domain Bacteria; phylum Bacillota; class Clostridia; order Lachnospirales; family Lachnospiraceae; genus Acetatifactor. The sequence goes on from CAQUWW010000030.1 coordinate 17,170, forward strand.
CCTCATGTGGATCCTGGTAGGCGCCTCCACAATCTTGTAAAGCATATCCGTATATACCTGCTCTGCAGATAATCCCCTGGCATATTCCTCTGCCTGCTCCCTGGTTTCATCCACAATCGGGATAGTGCTGCACTTCTCAGCAATCTCATGGATCAGCTGCCTTGCCTCGTTGGAGAAAACAACCGTATTGTCTGCTTTGACAATATCCATATCCAGAAGCCTTTCAATCATTTCGTCAACATCACGCATACCTCATTCCTCCTTCAATGTAACATCTATCCCATTCATTCCTTTTTGGAGATAGATGTATTTTTCTTCTCCCTCTGCCTCCAACTGATTTTTGTGTGTCAGTAAAACCGCCGTTCCTCCTGCGGCCTGCCGGACGAATCCGTATTTTACAGCTAAATCCATAACTTCTTTCCAATGGCTGTCGAGTTCCTTTATTTTTTCCATGTCAAGCATACTCATTCCTCCACCAATCTGTATTCCACATCCTCAATGGACATATCATTTGCCACCAAACCACAGCAATCTTTACAATCTTCGACAAGGCTTTTGGCAATCTGATCCGCTTCATCATACCAGCAATTCTGTAACGCCTTGACTAAATCTCCGCATACACGAAATTGCAGCTTGATGGTCGCTGTTACCACCGCTTCCTGTTCTTTCATTTCACTTCTTTACCTCCTTAATATGCAGTCTGTAATAATTCTTTCCCGGCTCAGCTCCCCATTCCGGATTTCCGTATCCAATAGACAGGCTTACCTTTGCGAAAAATTGAGGATTCTTCTTTGAATACCCATTGCGAAAAAGCACTTCAATATCCTTTGTTTTTCCTCCCCTGGCAAGCAATTTATGAAACCATTCTGTTTCACTTTTGGATAAACCAAGCTTTTTCATAAACCTACTGGTCCAATATGGTTTGATTTCTCGGTATTCCTCCTCTTTTTCCCCAGAACTGATCATGTCATACCATTTTTTCTTGATCGGCAATATCAAAGTTGATTCATTATCACTTTTTCTCATTTCTCCATCCTCTCCGCATTTTCCCTTCCATTTTTTCCCATACACTATCATAATGGTCTGCCAGTTTTTCAGCATATCCAATGGCATCATCCCGATTTCTAAAAATCCTTTTTTCAACCGCATCCTTTTTGAAATATCGCGGTGTTTTCCCGTCCGATAGCCTAATTTCTGTGTAACCATCCCTGTAATATCCTGTAACTTTCGCATCGACTATCAGATATTCTTCACGAGGCAACTGTCTCTCGTCATAGTAGATATGCTCTATTGGAAAGTAGAACACCTCTCCTATCTCTGGCAGCCCTATTTTCCAGCGTTCTTTTTTAGGTGGTTTTGGCTCGCTCTGCCTATTTTCCCGTTCTCTTATTTTGCTGATGAAAAAGAAGAAACCCATTGCACTCACTCCTTGTGACAATATCAATTTAACTAAATTTCCACGCATCCATTCCATACAGATTGTGGCTTTTTCCTGTCAGAGTGATCTTATCCGTAAATTCCTCTCTGCAGCTTTTCTTCGCTGCCCTTCTCATTCCCCGAGAAGTGCATCTCTTAATATGCCGTTTGTATCCAGGACCGACAAATCTGTTTTTATGATACATTCCCATAGGCACCTCCTATTTTTTTACCAGCCTTATCCTTTTTCTGTTCCTTCTGGCTCCATAATCAGACATTACAAATTCCACGCATTCTTCTTTGCGCTGATTCAGTTTCCGGCGGTCTCCATCATATACCCGGCAGTCATCACAGTTGAAGCACGGCTCCTGCATCTCCCCTGGCTTAATTCTGTCCAGTGACTGCTCCGCATTATTCACGCAAAACTCGCATAGACAGTTGGCGCATAGACATACCGGATCTCTTACCCTTTCAAACAGCTGCTCAAATTGTGTCCGGGGTGGCCTCTGTTCGCTTTCTGGCGGCTTTTCTATGAAATCAAATATATCCATCTGCCGATCCACGCCGTGCCTCCTACTGAATCCAGTATTCCTGTGGAACTTGCAGAAGCATATCGTCAAATTTTCTAACATCTTCTGCATATTTCCACTTGAATCCGTCCGAAATCTTTTCGGCAATCAAATACTGCTCCTCTATTCCCTTAACTATTTTAATCCGCTCCATGTTCTCCCCACGCAATATTTCGATTGCAGCCTCCAGACAATCATATCTATACCGGATTGCCATATATTGATAGGCAATTTTCAGGCACTGTCCGACAACTTCCAATATCTCCTTTTTGGTCAGTGCCATAATTTTCTTTGCCGCTTCATCTTCCGCAAATGAATATTCGTATGGCTCCAATCCGTAATAATCCCCCTCATACTGATCAAAGCCCAGATATCCTCCGGCATATCTTGCTCTCGCCGCTGGGAAGAATACATCAAAGTAATTCGATATATACTCACCAGCTAAATCATCCTGAAATTGTTCAAGCTCTGCTTCCAAATCTGAAAATGCCATTTTGAACTCATACGCCTCATCCTCGTCCCCATTCAATGCATTTACCAGCGATTCTTCATCGTTGTCATACCAATGGATATCTTCACAGGCAGAAATCATATCCCATAATTCTGACTGTATCGTATCCACGTTCAGCCCTCTTACAATCGGCTTCTTATAACGGAGCTGCTTCGCCTTATATGCTTTCATTTCTGCTGCTGTCATAAAACCTCCTCAGTTATGTGTGGCATTGAAATTTTCCATAGCCCACTTATTCCCCGTTGCCGCCACCACAAGCCGTGTGCGCTCTTGCGGTGTCAGGCTCCCCTGCGGAACACTGTCCAGCGCCTCCATGGTTCCGCAGTTATCACAGATCATAGTCTTATTGTCAATTCTCGATACGGCCAAGAGCCGCTCAAATTTTCTGCCACATTTCGGACATATTTTCATACCAAACCTCCAAAATCTTCAAAACTCATCTGACAGCGACCATTTACTTCCCAGATACTTTGCTATTGCTTTCATCGGCCTTACGCTCCCGGAGCCAATACCGGCTGATCGGCTCCACCAGCCCCATCCTCCCCCGCTTCTGCTGCCGCCTTCCGTATCTGTTTTAAAGCCATCTGATACCCAATGGCCCACAAATACACACGCCCGCTGATCCGCTTCCCTATATGTGCAAATTCTGATTCCCACCACGGATCCGCATATCTCTCTGCAAGTTCAACAAAGGCATCAGGATATGGAACATTTTCTCCAAAAGTCATTTCATCGCATAATCTGAGCATTTCTGCAAAGTCTTCCTCAACCTCATCTGCTGATATTCCATGATTCCAATTTCCATCATCTTTCAGAAATTCTTCCTTTATGCCCTCAAGGTCTGACACGATATCGCGCCATTGATAATCATATGTGTCGGAAGAACACTGGAATTTTCCCATGAAGTATGAGATATCATTGATATAACACGCCAGCTTATCCGGTGTTACATGATTGAACCAGCTGGCTATGCAGTCTCCCAGATCCCCACTGACAATCAGATTTCCCTTCTGGCAATCCACAATATATCTGACCGCATACTCTCCGCTGCCGCTCTTATCCCTCCAATCCAAAATCAGGAAATCCTCATTTTCCAGTACCACCGTAGCTTTATGATTCTTATATCTTTTCATGCATCTGTTTTTTATGCTTTCGTCCATGTCTACTCCTTTCCGGGCGGCAGCGCCCGCCGCCCTGGTTTATTTGTGTGATATCATTCCTTTCCGAGACCAATCGGAGTATGTGGCGCTAATTTATATTGCCACCGGGAGAACGATGGTCTTAAAATCGCTGTCCTCGGCCTCGACAATCATAGGCATCTTCGGGCCTCCAAAGGAAAGCCCTACATTCTCACAGTCAAACGCTTTCAGCGTTTCCAGTACCAGCCGGGCATCAAACCCTATCGTCAGCGTCTCCGCAATGTCCTCCTGAAGCTCTATCGTTTCATGGTAATCGGTGGTATTATCTTTAATACTCAGGCTCAGAGCGCTCCCATCCATTTCGAATTTGACCGGACACCTTTCCTCAGTACACATCTTCGCTCTTGTCATAGCATCCAGCAGGGCAATTCTCGATACGACCGTATGTAACGGAAGCTCCTTGAACAATGTCTGATATTTGAAATACTCCCCCTCGATCAGCCGGGTATATATTTCAAAATCCTCCGTGATAAATACTGCGTCCGTCTTATTGTGCCGGATCTGGACCTCTCCGGACAGCCCGAGTGACTTCATCTTATCAACCGTATTTTTCGGTATCAGTAGTTCAAATTCTCCGTCATAGTCTATTTTGTCCCATGCCAGCACATGGCCATCCAGTCCGGCAAAGTTCAGATGCCCGCCGGTCGCCTGCAGACACATGGCAGTCATTACCGTATTGGTATTCTGCGCCGGCACCGCATAGGATACACGTTTCATGGATTCCAAAAGCATTTCTGCTTTAATCCTCAGCTCACTCCCCTCATCCTGAGAAGCCGTTGTAGGAAACTGTGCCGGATCCAGCGTCTGATACTTATTCTTGATCTTGTCGGCCTTGATCGTGATGATATTGCCAGCCGCAGCGGAAATTTCCATCTCTCCATCCGGCAGGTTATTGATCAGGTCAAACGCCCTTTCCGGAATGATGAAGGATTCCCCCTCTGTGCCCTCTATCTTCGCCTTAACGGTCATTTCCATATTGCTGGCGATTAAATAACCATCCCGGACCAAAATACCCTGTAAGACAGGCATGGTGGTTTTCTTCGGCACCGCTCCCTTAATTTTGTTCAGCTTCTGAGCCAGGTCTGTTTTCTGTATTTTCATCTTTCAATTCCACTCCTTCCAAAATGAGTATTGTGCATTGCTTCTCCTGCAACCGGTACGGCTCCAGTTCCTGTTCCGTCATAAACTTATGCCCGAACAACTCTTTCATCTTTTTCCAGATATCCCAGGGAACCCTATAAAACTTCATCAGCCCTACGGACACCATCACATAGCAGTGGGCCCCAAACTTCTCATAAATATCAAGGCTTTTCCACTGGGTATCCGTAACGACATTCTGATTGATTCTGTCGGAATCCGTGTGCTTGGCCTCAAACATAATCCCGCTGCCATCACATAAAATGCCTTTATAATCCGGCTGCCCTTTCTTTTCATAATAACCACGGACAACTCCTCTTTCGTCCTTGCTGGTGATGTGGAACGGCTCCGGCGTCTTTTCTATATGCGCCCAGCCATTCCGCAGATAAAATTCACAGGCATCCGTGATCCAGCGCTCAAAGGTTTCTCCGGCAGCTTTGCTCCGCCTCCCGATCAGCTGCCGCCTCGGATCAGACATTGGCCTCACCAACCTTTGTCAATCCGTCTGCGGCATAACAACCTCTATAACCTTCGAGCCATACACAAAGCGTTCCACATACTTCCTGCGGTTCTACTGTAACAATAAACTCTTTTCCCTTATTCTTCTCAGGAACATGGTACTTGTCATTCATAACAACCTTATCTCCAACTTTTAACATTCTGCTCTTACCTCCAAATGCTTTTCGAGGATTGCCTGGATGCCCTCCAGCTTAGTTGCCCCGATTCCCCGGACATTTCCAATCTCATTGATAATTTTCTCAATGCTGATCGATCTGTATTTAGGCGCCTGAGCCTTTCCCTGGTTAAAACCCTCGCTCCTGGCTTTCTCCACCCGATCCTCCACGTAATGCACCAGCTGCTCGTCAGTCATTTTCCGCATCTTTACAGCCTTTTCGTGGATAATACTTTCGTCTGTTGTGCGCCTGCAGTTTCTCTTCTTCGCCATAGCAATCTTCCTTTCCTCTCTTGATACTCTCCCTATGGCTATGCCGGCGGTAATGTCAGCATAGCCCTCTCTGTTCCTATTCCATTTACCCATCTGTATCACCGGGGCCTATTGTAATGCTGTCTGCCAATTCCGCCAGATGGGGAATATCCAGCCCCAGATCCCGGCAGAATTTCTTGAAACATTCCTTGCACATAAATCCAAACTGTTTCGGCTGCTCTCCGCGCCTGGACCTCGCCAACAACGTAATCATGTCGCTCTTTTTCAGCCGGACCTTACATTCGGCACAGACATCATATATTTTCGCTTCCATCTTCGGACTTATCGCCGAGTGCTGAAGCTGCTTTGGAAATTCTCTCCGCATTCCGTCTTCTCCAACGATAGGGAGCAGACTATCCTTCATAAACACCGGGATCCCTGACTTCTCACACCATGCCACGATATCCTCTATCCACTCCTTCTGTGGGATGATCCTGTTTTTACTTCGCCCGGTTTCCGCACCGATAATTATCCAGTTAGGAGAAAATTCATCCCGCTCCCACAGGCAGAACGGCGCATGAATCGGCTCAATGCTCCAGAATGTATTGTGTGCATTTGACACGAAACATTTATCTTCCGGCCTGGTGAGCGTGGATCCGTACCACATATTTTTACCCGCCGGGAGGATTCCGGCTGAATCAATGCGCTCATATCTTTCCGGGTTCTTTGTGAGAAACAGGTAATTATGTATGGGGTACTTCCGGCAGATATTGAATATCTCCACAATCCACTCATCCGGCACCCAACTTCCAAACACGTCCGCCATGGCACCTACAAAAATGTTGTTTCCCATTTTCAACTTTGCCGGGGTATCCAGCCGGTACCGGTGCAGCGTGGGGGCAAATCCAAAGGGGTATACAAGCGGATTCCCTGTTTCATTCAGCATTGGGGCATCCAGCACATATAAGTCTTCTCCCCCATCAGCCGCCGGCACCATGGAATAATCCTTTTTTGCCATCTTATTAAGCCTTACATCACCGGAAAACCGGGCAACCATGCGCCGGGCATAGCAGTATTCGCAATTATGCCGGCATCCCGTAATGGGATTAAATGTGTGGTCACACCACTCTATCTTCGACCTGTTCATGTTCCCCGCCCCTTTCCGCAAACCCTAATTCCTTTTCTTCTTTCCATTCAGTTCCCTTGAAGCTGACTTTCTGCCCGCACTGATCGCAATATCTCGGCTGGTAATTCGGTCCTGCGTTCAGAATGCTTCCGCACCTGGGACATAAATGCTTCTCGCATTCTGTAATCACAAATCCGTATTTCAGATACGTTTCTGTTCTTGCCGCCGGCCTCCTGGCTATGTTCTTGGGAATCCAAACTTTTCTAAGCATCTGCATCCTCCTCCCAAAATTCCACGAAATACATTGTCTGCCCCTTGCCACCGGGGCGCTCCTTTCCGATCCGGGCAGCATATCCCGCTTTTATCAGCAGACAACAAAGAGTATTCCGGTCTTCATCATTCAGCTTCATAAGCAGATTTCTGATCTTATGCCTTGCCTTATCCGCCATGTCACCCCGCCCTCCTTCCCTTTACAGAATTTTCTGCCTCGCTCTCCTCTTTCATTTTTCGCTCGAAAGCTTTAACGAAAGCTTTAACATCTTTTGTCATCCCACAGTTCTTTTTGCCTCTGCATTGGACGACTTTTCCGTCTCTATATTCCAGTGTAAAATAAGGGATGTCCGGAGCAGTTTCCTTTCTAATAAACAGAATCATGGTTTCGCCTTTCGCAACTCGCTCTACATAGGTTCCCACACAGTGATGCAGCGTCCGGCCCTCTTCCTTAATCTCAGATCCGCTCTTGGGAAGAATGATCATCAATCCTCTGGCCTTCATCATCATCGCCGGAATACCCTCGGCGGCATCTAAAGCTTTCTTGATCAACTTCTCTAATTCTTCTTGACGTTTCCGTTCCTGTTCATCCTTAAACGCCTGATATTCTTTCATTACCCTATCATGGGCCTTTCCAAAATCCGGAGGGAGCAATATATACATATCTTTTGTGTCATACTTCAATGTTGCACTCCACGAAATATAGTCCAACCAGTCTTTTGCCAGATTTCTATATCCCTCACGCATCCGTTCCTTTTTGCTGTAGCTTTCCGGAGAACACCATGCTGCGTGGCAGGGGACTTCTTTATGCTTTGGCAAGGCAGTTCTTTGCTTATCCATATATTTGTTAAACTTCCGTATGCTCATATGGGCATTGATAACCCCGATCAGTTCATCATTTCCTCCGAACCGTTCGCAGAAACCACGGATATCTTCTCCCTGCGGAAGAATATTATCGGATTCACACTGTTTCAGTAACCTTAATTCATCAGTGCCTCCGTCAATCTCTCTCAGTATTGAGATATATTTTTTAGATATCCCCAAAATGGTCTCTGGTGTCTTGCCATTTAAATCAAGCTGGTATGCATGCCCTTCCACAATTTCACCGGTCAAATTAACAAGGCCGGCCTTTAAAAACATTTCCAGATAGGTGTATCGAGGATATGTATTCATAAAGCGCCATACCGGTATTGGATCACAGGCAAATTTCTTTTGGTATAAGTCCAAAGCGCAATACCTGTAGAAAGTCCCCTTAAACACCTCTGGCAGGTTCTCTGTATAAACAACAGCACTTGCACAATTTTTATGATTCTGGTCTGGACACCAACGCGGAAGCCCATGCTGTTTGTATATCCCCCATTCATATGAATCAATTTTAATCTCCACGTTGTCTTCTTCCAAAAACGCTCTGCAGAGTTCGCCTATGCTAAACGATTCCTTGTAGTTATAATCTCTTTGGATATCCTGATGGACGTGAAAATATCTTGCCACAATTCCAGTCGAAACTTTTTGCATCAGGCATACCCATTTATTATCTCTCTGATAGGCTGGAAAGTATCCTTTGGGGATGAACGTTACAGGACTGCCACAGTTAGGGCAATTCCCCCGTTTTTTATTTCGAGGTCGAACAGATTTAACATCTATTCCGACAGTCCTTTTGCAATAAGTGCAGTATCCTGTGGTCATTTTCTTTTTGCTTGCAGCCTCATACACCAGATACCTTTTATCCCTCATCGCAATCTCATGCACCCATTTTTCAAATCCTTCCGGCTTTTCTGGTACCATCTCCATTTTCTTATCAATTTTGTCTGTTTCTTTTTTATGCTTAGCCTTCAACCGCCTGTCGAGAACTTCATCCTGAAATTTCCAGATTGCATCCCATACATTCGGATCTTCCCCCTCCAAATAGGCTTTCATATAATATTTCGCGCTGATAAAATCTGAATCTGATGCGAATGTGACATCATGCCCCTTTTCTTTGGTATTCCACCAATACCACCCCAAAATTGACTTGAAACTTCCAGTTTTCCATTTCACTCTTGCGCTAGATAAGTCCTGCGTGATATAATCGCTCCGGGAAATAAATGTCCTAAATGCTGCTCCTGTTTTCTCCTTGACGAGTTCTGACCTCTGGAAGAAATTCAAGAGCAGTATTTTTTCTCCATCCACATCAATAATTTTTGCTGTCGCGATATACCTGTCCCCGTCTGTTCTTTTCGCCAGACGAATCATATTTTCAGACGCCTTGGGCTTTTCTATCCTTGAAAGCAATCTCTTATTCATATTAACCACCCCCTACATGCCCATCATTGAGAACAGATCCATCTGGCCGTCCATCTCTTTCGGGTTTTTCTTGGGCTTCGGCGGCGCTTTAGGCGTTTCTGCTTTAGGAGGAACGGAAACCTTTTCCGTCTTCTCAGCATTTCCTTTCGCTTTAACCGTTTTTCGTTCTGTCGCAGTTTTTACCTTTTTAGCTTTTTCAGTAGCGGTCTTTTTGGCCTTGTCCTCGGCTGCCTTTTTGGCTTTCTTCTCTTCCTCAGCCTTATCATCCTTGTGGTAATAGTCCTCGGCCCATTCATATACCACATCATCACGGACAGCAGCACAATTCCCATGCGCCTGTTGTCTGGCCTGGCGATAGATATATTCAAAACACTTTTGCCAGGTCTTATGATCCTGCGCCACATCCTCCGCCATCCCTTCATCCTCTTCACACCGCTTCAGAAGATAGCTGATAATCGGATCCGCAAATAATTTGTCTTTGGCCGCCGCCAGCTCCTTTTTCAGTTTTTCCTCAGCCCTTTGCTTGATAGACTTAGCATTTTCCTCTTTAGCAGCTGCAATTTCCTCTGCGGTCGGTGCCGGCAATCCTGTAACAATTTCCTTCAAAGATGCTGTTCCCATAGGAATCACATCATCATCTGCCCCATTATCCGCATTGTTTTCATCCTCCTCCGTTTGCTCCGCCTGCGGAGCCTTGCCAGCTTCCGGATCTTCCTCCGTCTGTTCCACAACCAAATCGCTTTTCCCATCCGCATCATCATCCTCCCTGGTATTCATATTCTCCGCCGTATCCTCGGCACCGCTGTTCATCAGCCACTCATATTCCTTTTCAAGCCTCTCATTTGTCACGTCAAAGAGAGTGTCCCCGGCAGCGTCATAAAAGACCGTTACCTCCGGGCGCTTCAATGTCTTGTACGTCTCGCCCATCACGACAATATCAGGACTTTTATCCTCGGCATTATATCCGCTTTTCAGATACTCATTTACAACCTGGTTCCAGATCGCTCCATAGGCATTTTCCGCTGTGCATTCAGCCGTGAAGTGCTTAACCTCTTTTTTCTCTTTCATGCTATCCCTGACTTTCTGCCATGTTTCCGACTGCAGAGCCTTTTTGCTCTCTTCCGACAGATTCCCATCAAATCCTTTGATTTCCATACTGCGC
>CAQUWW010000031.1:0-7589 GCA_948896875.1 uncultured Acetatifactor sp.
CGGCCTTCTCCGTACTATGCGCATAAAAGCTTCTGTCATTGACCCCATTGAATCTGGCGATGACCGTATTGTCCGTATAATCTACACGGTAAATAATATCCACACAGGTATCCGGAACCACAATTTCAGAATGCACCTCTGTTTCCGCATCATAACCTTTATATTCTCCGCTCCAAAAGCATCTGACATAAGGCCGCAGTATCCGACATGGTTCGATCTCCTGATAAGTGGCACTGTGTCTGAACGGTGCGGCCGTCAGTGGTCGATATATCATGGCAGGCTTCATTTGTAGCAGACTCCTTTTCTGAACTTTCATTTCTCCGTCCTGCTTTGTACGCAGCCGGCAGGTCTCATTAGCTCTGATATCACATTATAGCACCCCTTGGAAAGGGCCTGCAACTGTTTCCACACGAAATGAAACAAAGGATTGAGTAACTTAATCCAATATGGTAAACTATAATAAAAAGGTCCCTACTAAAACAATTCAGATCAAAATTCAGGAGCAGTATCATCTGAGTCCCGAAGCAGCTGAAGGAAAATGGAGACTGTCACCACAGGAGGCACAAATGTTAAGCAGCAAAGGATTTGATTTATGGGCGGACGACTATGATAAAAGCGTAGGGCTGTCCGATGAATACGGCACCTATCCCTTTGCCGGATATAAGGAGGTACTGGGAGCTATTTATCATCAGATATTGTCCGATTCCCGGAAGAGGGTTCTGGACATCGGTTTCGGAACCGGGACCCTGACCTCCAGGCTTTATGCGCAGGGCTGTCACATCTGGGGACAGGACTTTTCCCCAAAAATGATAGAATTGGCCGGCAGGAAAATGCCGGATGCGAAGCTGTATCAGATGGATTTTTCCCTGGGCCTGGCCCCGGAGCTAAAGCAGCAGCGATATGATGCCGTCATTGCGACCTATTCTCTCCATCATGTGACAGACGAGCAGAAAATCCGTCTCCTCCAGGAGCTTTTATCCCTGTTACATCCGGAGGGGAAAATTTATATCGGCGACGTGGCCTTTGAGACTCGTTCGGATCTGGAGGCCTGCAGAGCCCAGGCCGGGGACGAATGGGATGACGAAGAAATCTATTGCGTGTTCGAGGAGTTGAAACCGCACTTTCCCAATATGCGTTTCACGCCTTATTCTCAGTGCGCAGGGCTGATCGAAATCTGGGTATAAGGCGTCATGGCCCTTTCTACACTCTCGGCGCCGCAGTTCAACTAAAAGGAGTACTTCGCTATGGATATCCTGAAAATTGACAGGACAAATTATAAACAGCTGGGCCCCCTTGTGGCCGATTTCAGAGTCACACTGAAATCCTACAAAGGGATTTCATCCAGACCTGACAGCCAGGCGGGAACAGAAGAAATAGAAGAATACCTGACAGCCGGTTTTCCCGTGTTCGCCGCGGTATGTGATGGCAGCTATGCCGGCTATGTGGTATGCAGAGTGGATGCACCCTGTGTGTGGGTGGAGTCTCTCTATACCAGCCCCGGCTGGAGACGGCAGGGCGTCGCTTCCGCTCTGCTGGCCAAAGCGGAAGAAATCGCTGCTGGTTACGGCGAAGACACCGTATACCATTATGTCCATCCCAATAATGAGGGCATGATAGAATTTCTCCGCAGGCACGGATACACCGTTCTCAATCTGGTGGAAATCCGCAAGCCCTATGCCGGGGAGAAGATAACCCGCACCGTTCACATTGACGACCACGTTTTTGATTACTGAGACCTAAAAGGCGTTTTCTTGCATCTTAAAGCTTCGGATGGGACAGCCCCAACTTTTTCCTGGTGACAGGAACGGCGGCGCTTTCCTCATATTTCAACTGCTCCTGCAATTTCCGGTACACATGAAGGAAGGCCGGAATCAGGAACACGTCGGCGAAAACCCACGCAATGGGGCTGCCCAGGCAGGCCGCACGGAAGCCGAATACCGGCACCAGCCCAAAGCCCACCAGCCCTCTGGCCAGCATCTCAAATACCCCCGCCAGAATGGCAAATCTGGGAAACCCGATTCCCTGTATCATAAACCGGATGATATTCACCAATGCCAGTGCAAAATAAAACAGCGTATTCATCACCAGATACATTCTCACGTCCCCGGTTATCTGCGAAGCGCCTTCGCTGATAAAAAGTCTCGCCAGGGATTCTCCCCAGAAAAACGCCCCGAAAAAGGCAATCACCGAATATCCGGCCCCCAGCAGGATACAGGAGCGCATCCCCTGCAAAATTCTCTCCAACTTTCCTGCTCCCACATTCTGTCCGCCGTACGTGGCCATGGTAGAGCCCATGGCGTCAAAAGGACAGGCCAGAAATCCGCAGATTTTCCCGGCGGCAGTCACCGCCGCAACCGCGTTGGAACCCAGCGTGTTCACCGCGGACTGCAGAATCACGCTTCCGATGGCCGTAATGGAATACTGCAGTCCCATGGGAATCCCCATATTACACAGACTTGCCATCATATGCCCGTCAGCCTTCCATTCTTCCCCGGTGATATGAAGAATCTCGAATTTCCTGATCATGTACAGCAGACAGAGCACACCGGACACCGCCTGAGAAATCACAGTGGCCCAGGCCGCCCCTGCCACACCGGACTGCAATCCCACAATGAAGAGCAAATCCAGCCCCACATTGAGCACGGAAGAGCACACCAGGAAGATAACCGGCGTTCTGCTGTCCCCCAGCGCCCGGATAATTCCCGATAAAATATTATACAGAAATACCACCGGAATACCGGCAAATATTACCACAATGTACGCGTAGGAGTTATCAATGATATTCTCCGGCGTCCGCATTGCCGTCAATATCTGACGGCAGAAAGCCACTGTGATCGCCGTCATCACCACCGCGAAAGCAATGGAAAGCCACACCGCATTGGCCACATACTTTCTCATTCCCGTATAGTCTCCGGCTCCAAATTTATGGGAGACAGGAATGGCGAACCCGGTGCAGATTCCCATGCAGAATCCAATCACCAGAAAATTGACGGACCCGGTGGCGCCCACGGCCGCCAGCGTATCCACGCCCAGATACCGCCCTACGATCAGGGTATCCACCAGACTGTAAAACTGCTGAAATAAAAATCCAAAAAGCAAAGGAACGGAAAAGCCCAGAATCAGCTTCATGGGCTGTCCGTTCGTCATATTCTTTGTCATAAGAGCCTCACACTTCTTTCCTTTTTCTTTTACCAAGCGCTTATTATAGTCCCGAAGTGTGTGGGCGTCAAGAACAAAAATAAATAAATTTCAGAAGCCTTTTACCGGTCCATCTCCGCAATCCGCCCTGTGGACTTATGCTCTCTGATGATTCCCTCGATCTCATTCAAATCCGTATAAAGTAAATCTCCGAGGACCGTATTCTTCAGGGCGCTGACCGCGTTCCCGTATTCCAAAGCCCGCTGATATTCTCCCTCATGAGACAGCAGTCCGTAGAGGACACCTGATATGTAGGCGTCGCCGCTTCCGATGCGGTCCACCACCTCAATGTCCTTATAAGGAGCTTCCTCATAGAATACATCTTCCTTTGCGCTATAGATGATGGAGCCAAAGGAGTGGCGTTTGGGGCTGTGTACCACCCGCTGCGTAGACGCCACAATAGAAAGGGGATATTCCTCCGCAAAGCTCTTCATGATCTCTTTGACATTCCCTTCCTTTAAGAAGGTCAGCCTGGCCGTATCTTCAGAGCAGAAGAAAATATCCACATAGGGCAGAATGGATTCGATACATTCCTTTGCCTCCGCGCCTGTCCACAGATTTCCTCTGAAATTCACATCGAAGGAAATCATGGTTCCATGGGCCTTGAAACGTCTGATCATTTCCACCGCCGTCTCCCGAACCTGAGGACTCAGCGCCAGCGTAATGCCGCTGGTATGGAAGCAGCGCGCGGCAGAATACAGGCTTTCGTCATAGTCATCCACAGAAATCTTGTTCACAGAAGTATTTTTCCTGTCATATACAATACGGGGCTTCCTGGGGTACGCACCATTTTCATAATAGTAGACCCCAAGCCTTGCGTCCTTATCCCCATCATAAACCAGATAGTCATCGCTGACGCCGCAGAGCCGGACTCTGTTCTTGATATACATCCCCAGATCATTTGCCGGCAGTTTGGAAAGAATACCGCAGCGCAGTCCCAGCATGGCCGCGCCGGTGGCGGAGTTCAGCTCGGCTCCCCCGGCCTGTTTGCTGAAGCTGTCTCCTCTTGTGATGCGCTCGTTGTCAGGCGGCGACAGCCTGAGCATGATTTCCCCCAGGGAAAGCAGGTCGAAATCTCTCTTCATAGTCATACTCCTCCTTTTTCATATTATTTTTGAAAACATGTCCCAAAGTCATATAATATAGATGGCCATTCGGCCGTTTTCTGCCGGGAATATGGTCATATTATACATTAAAATTATACGAATTAACAGCCTTTCCGCCGGTTTCCAGGAAAAAATGAGAGGCTGTCGATTTCCACCGATTTCAGCCTCTCTTTGAAAGCTTCCATTCTCCTCAAAGCGCCTTACGAAGTATCTTCATAAACTTTCTTCCAGATACTCCCTGTAATCTGATTCACTGGCGAAGAGCAAATATCTTCCGTCTACCAGTCCCATGTATCCATCCGATGTATGATATCCTTTCATTGACGTACCCTCCTGTTTCAGAATTCTTACATTTCTGTGTTCTGAAACAGAAGATAACATTTTTTGAGGTCCATAAAACGCCCTTAAAGTACGTTGTCCATCTGAAGAATCTTCATTTCTTCCAAAAGCTCTTCCGTTTTGTTTAGAAGCAGCTCCGCATCTTTTTCAACCAGCCCTGTCTTCTTATATTTGTAAGTAAAAAAAGGCTTTCCATATCCGGTAAAGGCAAGTTTTGGGCCGTATTTACGCAGCAGATCCGGCACCTTCGCAGGATTCAGATCTGCATCCGGCCGGAAGGTGACAGCAATTTTTTCATTTTTTCCCTTAATGTCCGTTATATACAGATCGTGGGCAGACACACGAATTAGCGCAATGCGCAGAAGGTTATCCACAGATTTCGGAATTTCCCCGAAGCGGTCCAGCAATTCATCCTTCATGTCATCCCGTTCTTTTCCGTTCTCAATCCCTGCGATTCTCTTGTAGATGTCCAGCTTTTGTACCTCGTTGACAATATAAGTGGGCGGAATAAAGGCATCCACGTCCAGGTCAATCACTGTGGCGAAATCTTCTATGGCCTTTCCTCCCTTCAAAGTATGCACGGCCTCCCCCAGCATCTTACAGTACAGATCATAGCCCACTGCTTCCATATGTCCATGCTGGCGCACGCCCAGAAGATTTCCTGCGCCCCGGATCTCCAGATCCCGCATGGCAATCTTGAATCCGCTGCCCAGATCTGTAAATTCTTTGATAGCAGCCAGACGTTTTTCCGCTACTTCCCTGAGCATCTTATCTCTTCTGTACATCAGAAAAGCATAGGCTGTCCGGTTAGACCGTCCCACCCGGCCCCGAAGCTGATAGAGCTGCGATAATCCCAGATTGTCGGAATCGTGGATAATCATGGTATTTACGTTGGGAATGTCCAGTCCGGTCTCGATGATAGTGGTGGATACCAGCACGTCAATTTCTCCGTTGATGAAGTTGAACATGATTTTTTCCAGTTCACTTTCTTTCATCTGGCCGTGAGCATAGGAAACTGTGGCCTCCGGCATCAACGTGGCTATCTGGGCCGTGATATCTGCGATATTATTCACCCTGTTGTACACATAGTACACCTGCCCGCCCCTGGCCAGCTCCCGGGAAATCGCCTCACGCACCAGCTCTTCATTGTATTCGCACACAAAAGTCTGGATGGGCTGCCGGTCTCCGGGAGGCTCTTCCAGAATGCTCATGTCCCGGATACCGATCAGACTCATATGAAGTGTTCTGGGAATCGGTGTGGCGGTCAGGGTCAGAACATCCACATTTTCTTTCAGTTTCTTGATTTTTTCTTTATGGGTGACGCCAAAACGCTGTTCCTCATCAATGATCAGCAGTCCCAGATCCTTGAATCTGACATCTGCCGACAGTACCCGATGGGTGCCGATAACGATATCTACCTGGCCTTTGAGCAGGTCTGTCACTGTCTTTTTGATTTCTCCCGGTGTGCGGAAACGGCTCATCAGATCTACGCGGATAGGGTAATCCTTCATGCGCTGTACGAAAGTGGTATAATGCTGCTGAGCCAGAATGGTGGTTGGCACCAGGTACACCACCTGTTTCCCCTCCTGCACTGCCTTAAATGCCGCCCGTATGGCAATTTCCGTCTTACCATAGCCCACGTCGCCGCAGATCAGGCGATCCATAATCTTTTTGCTCTCCATGTCCGCTTTGGTATCTGCAATGGCTGCAATCTGATCCTCCGTCTCCTCAAAGGGAAACATTTCCTCGAACTCCCGCTGCCATACCGTGTCTTTCTCATACTGATATCCTTCGCTTTGCTGCCGAAGGGCGTAAAGTTCCACCAGATCATGAGCCACCTCATTGACGGCACTGCGGACCTTTGTTTTGGTGCGTTCCCACTCCTTGGAACCCAGCTTATTCAGCTTCGGTTTTCTGGCGTCCGCCGAAGCATATTTCTGTATAATGTCCAGTCCGGTAGCCAGCACATAGAGATTGCCGCCGTCCCGATACTCGATTTTAATGTAGTCTTTGACCACACCTTCCATTTCCACTTTTTCAATCCCCTGATAGATCCCCAGACCGTGGCTTTCATGTACCACATAATCTCCTACCTTCAGTTCGTTGAAATCTTTGATTTTCTGACCCTGGTAGAGCTTTTTTGCCTTTTTCTTCTTTTTCTCCGCACCGAAAATATCAGTCTCTGAGAGTACCACAAATTTCAGCAGGGGATACTCAAAGCCTTTGTTCACATGGCCGTAGCAGGTCAGCACTTCTCCCGCCAGCACTTCTCTCATGGGGTCCTCTGTATACACTGCGGAAATCTCCTGGTCCCGCAAATCCTCCGCCAGACGTTTGGCTCTGGTCCTGGAACCGGACAGCAGCAGAACCCGATATCCGTTCTTCTTAAACAATTTCAGATCCTTCACCAACGCCTCGAAGCTATTGTTGTAGGGCGCCACATTTCTGGCTGCGATATCCGTTTTTACCGCCGCCATGAAATACCCCTTTGTCTCCATTGTGGATATGGTGATTACATTGCCATACAACAGGCTGGCTGCCACCTGCTCTCCGCTGTACAGGATATCCATCTGTCCGGGAAGCACATATCCCTTTCCCGCACGCTGTTCCATACTTTCCCGAAATTCCAGCTCCACCGCATCCGCCTGTTCCCGCACCCGGCCGGGTTCTTCCACGAAAAATATGGGACGGCCATTTCCCTGCCCCACGCCGCCGCGCTCTTTCGCCGCCATCTGTACCAGCAACTCCGGAAGGGTTACTGTGTCTTCATAGAAGTAACGGATATACCCTTCCAGATTTACTTTGCTCTTAAATTCCAACAGCTGCTCTTTGAGCTCCTTTACCTGGACTGCAATCCTGTGTGCTTCCTCCGTGCAGAAGGATTCCCGAAAAACTTTTTCCTGCCTGGCACCTTCTTTCTCCAGCTTTTTCAACCCTTTTTGGATG
>CAQUWW010000031.1:7599-25855 GCA_948896875.1 uncultured Acetatifactor sp.
TGATGCGTTCTTCTTCCAATACAAATTCTGTGGCCGGAAAAATGGAAATACTTTCCAGATTCTCCACGGAACGCTGGCTTAAAATGTCAAAGCTGCGAATGGATTCCACTTCATCCCCCCAAAGCTCAATGCGGTATGGATTCTCTTCTGTCAGATCAAAGATATCCAGGATACCGCCGCGGACAGAGAACTGGCCGGGACTTTCCACCTGATATGTTTTCTCATATCCCATGTCCACCAGCCTGCGGCTAACACGGGATTCCTCCAATACTTCTCCCTTTTCCACATAGATGACATCCTTATCTACATTCCACAATGCCTGAGGCGTCATCAGGGCGGCATAAGTGGTCACAATGGTTACCGGCTTTCGTTCCGCCAGCCTGCGCAGCACCTTCACACGCTCCCTGACCAACTGATTTCCGTGAATATCTGCCTGAAAAAATATCAGATCTTTGGCAGGATACAACATGACATTTCTGTCATAAAATTTATATTCCTCAAATATTTCCTTTGCTTTTAAATCACTGTAAGTGATAATAACCTTGGTCCGAAAGCCGTCTCCCAATCCGTAAATCATATGCAGCTTCTGGGAATCCACACAGCCGGTGAGCGCGGCAATTGCCGTTTCTCCCTGTCCTGTTCCCTTTCTGATCGCATTTTTGATATTGCCGAATTCCGCCAGCTCCTGAAGCGGCGCAAGTAATGCCTGCATATTCTGCCTCCGATTTAAGTTCCGTCACAAAGCGCTTCATGCCCCTAAAGGGAGTAATTTCCGGCTGCAAAAAGCGCATCCGTAAATTCTCCCGGGCATGCTTCGCTTTGTGACTGATTTAAGTTCCGTCACAAAGCGCTTCATGCCCCTAAAGGGAGTAATTTCCGGCTGCAAAAAGCGCATCCGTAAATTCTCCCGGCATGCTTCGCTTTGTGACTGATTTAAGTTCCATGAGTGCGCTTCAGCCCCCTTACATACTACGTTTCCTTCTTCGAGCCGTTAAACAGATTCATTGCGGCATCCGGGCCTTCCGCAATGACCACAGCTATGGCATCCGCCCCACGTTTTGCCGCATCTTCCACAGCCTCCCGGTCTTTGGAGGAGAATCTGCCTAGCACGTAGTCAGCCAGATCCCAGCCTGATGGTTTCGCACCCACTCCTATTTTAATACGAATAAAGGTATCATGTCCCAGATTTGCAATAATATTTTTCAGGCCATTGTGCCCTCCGGCGCTTCCTTTTTTTCGAATGCGTATCTGGCCGGGCTCCAGACTGATATCGTCAGAAATCACAATCAACTCCGATTTTTCATCCACCTTATAATAATCGATCAGCTGTCTGACACTCTCCCCGCTCAGGTTCATGTAAGTCAGCGGCTTCGCAAGAATGCACTTTTCGCCTGCTATGACACCTTTTCCTATGACAGCCCTGTGCTTTTTCTCCAGAATGGAGATGTTCTCTTTTTCCGCCAGCTGATCCAATACGCAGAATCCTGCGTTATGTCTGGTATTTTCGTACTCTCTTCCGGGATTTCCCAACCCGACGATAATATACATAGCAAAACTCCCTTACTTTTTCTCTCACCCATTATAGTATTGAACCCGATTCCCAGTCAAGCCGATTTCATGGCCAAAAATGGCGAAAAAAATGCCATGGCACTTTTTTTGCCATGGCATTTGGGGGATTCTAATGTCAATTCCAATGCTGTCACGTCCTATTCCCCGTCCGGCTCCAGAAGAGCCTTCTCGTAGCTCTCCAGAATTACCTTCTGGATTGCATCCCTGGTAGAGGAATTGATGGGATGGGCAATGTCCTTATATTCCCCATCTGCCGTCCTCTTGCTTGGCATTGCGATGAACAATCCCTTGTCTCCTTCGATTACCTTAATATCATGCACTACAAATTCTTCGTCCAAGGTAATGGAAACAACAGCCTTCATCCTGCCTTCCTTCGCAATTTTGCGTACGCGAACATCTGTAACCTGCATCTGCAAAACCCCCTTAATCAGGAATCAAGGACCACTTTTGTTACATTGTATATCTCTCATTCCGTTCTACTACTATACGGATATGACCATTTTCACCTGCAAAACAGGAATTCTCCCGCAAGGTACTGCGGCTCTCCACAATGCAATTCTCTATGCAGGTGTTGTCACCGATATATACATCATTCAAAATAATGGAATTTTTAATGACACAGTTATTTCCAATATAACTTTTTTTGAAAATCACGGAATTTTCCACCACACCGTTTACAATGCAGCCGCTGGAAATCAAGCTGTTTCTCACACTGGCTCCCACATTGTATTTCGCCGGTGCCAGGTCATCCACCCTGGAATAAATATCCGGATATTGTTTAAAAAAGTAGTTTCTCACCTCGCCTTTCAGGAAATCCATATTGGTACCGTAATAGTCCTCCACGGAAGCAATGTTCCTCCAATAATCCCGCATTTTGTACCCAAAAATGCGTTTCACATCCTTATATCGAATCAGAATATCTCTGACAAAATCATATCTGTCTTCCTCCGCACATTTTTCAACCATTTCTATCAGCTGACGCCTGCGAAGAATATAGATTCCACAGGAAATCACATTGGACTTTGCGCGAAGAGGTTTTTCTTCAAATTCCTCAATACGGCTTTCCTCATTCATCCGGACTGTGCCAAAGCGTTCCAGATTCGCCCCCGGCTCCATATCCCGGCATACCACCGTAATATCTGCTTTTCTCTCAATATGAAATTCCAGAACTTTATTAAAATCCAGCTTATATACTCCGTCGCCCGAAGTGAGCACCACATAAGGCTCATGGCTGCTTTTTAAAAAGGCCAGATTCTGATAAATAGCGTCTGCCGTACCTCTGTACCAGTTACTGTTCTCCGCAGTCACAACGGGAGTAAAGGTATAAAGCCCCCCTTGCTTGCGTCCGAAATCCCACCATTTGGAGGAACTCAGATGTTCGTGAAGACTGCTGCCATTATATTGGGTAAGCACCGCTACCCTCTGAATATGAGAATTGGACATATTGCTCAGTGTAAAATCAATGCTGCGGTAGCTTCCGGCAATGGGCATTGCACAGACAGCCCTCTTCTGCGACAGTTCTTTCATTCGGCGGTTATTTCCACCTGCCAGGACAATCCCGATTGCTCTCATTGATGTTCACCTGCCTTAATCAGCGTCCTGCCGGAAGGCAGACAGGAGCATATATAATCCACACTGGTAGTCACGCCGAAGATCACTGAATTCTTCCCCACCCTGATTCCATTGGGAATAACGCTTTTCTCTCCCACCGTAACGATTCCGTGATTGTAGATATGCGGAGCCACATCATTCTCTGCTTCCTCTCCAACCCCCAACGCCACGTGGTCTCCTATCCGCACTTCCTCCGCCACAATCGCTTTATATAACTCGCAATTGCTTCCGATCTGCGTCTGGTTCATGATGATGGAATCCCGGATCACCGTGTCTCTTCCTATTGTCACACCACAGCCGATAACCGAATTATATACTTTTCCATAGACATCTGTGCCTTCCCCGATAATGCTGCGTTCTACCACGCTGTCCGACGCAAAATACTGCGGCGGCTGAATCTCACTTTTGGTATAAACTTTCCAGTATTCTTCATAGAGATTAAATTCCGGCACAATATCAATCAATTCCATATTGGCTTCCCAATAGGACTGCAACGTTCCCACATCTTTCCAATAGCCGGTAAATTCATAGGCGAACATGGGCACGCCCCTTTGGTGGCAATAAGGAATGACATGCTTTCCGAAATCCAATGCAGGCTGTTCGGCCATTGCAAGCAATGCCTTATGTAAAGTCTTCCAATTAAAAATATAAATGCCCATACTGGCCAGATTGCTTTGCGGATGCTCGGGCTTTTCTTCGAATTTGCTGATCCTATGTCTCTCATCTGCCGTCATAATGCCGAAACGGCTGGCTTCCTCCATCGGTACCGGCATAACGGCAATGGTCACCTCGGCATTGTTGGCCTTGTGGAAATCCAGCATAATCTCATAGTCCATCTTGTAAATATGATCGCCGGACAAGATCAGTACATATTCGGGATGATAGCTCTCCATATATTCCAGATTCTGGTATATGGCATTGGCCGTGCCTGTATACCACTCACTGCTGGAAATCTTCTCATAGGGCGGCAATACGGTAACTCCACCAATATTACGATCCAAGTCCCATGGGATGCCGATTCCAATGTGGCTGTTCAGTCGAAGCGGCTGATATTGGGTTAGAACGCCTACGGTATCCACACCTGAATTAATACAGTTTGACAAAGGAAAGTCTATAATGCGATATTTTCCTCCAAACGCCACGGCAGGCTTTGCAACTTTTGCTGTGAGTACACCCAGCCGACTGCCCTGTCCCCCCGCCAGCAACATGGCAATCATTTCTTTTTTGACCATAACAATAACCATGCCTTTCCGTCATTTAAATTATCCGTACCTCGGTTCGTTCTCTGCCTTATTTCCGCACAATTCTCTCTCTGCCTGCATACCTTATGGTAACAACCGGAGGCCGCTTCCTGCCTTGATTAAGGTCATTATATCATACCTTCCCTCAAAAGGGAATATTTAATGTCGAAAAATTTACTTTGAAGTTATTAAATTATATTAAAATTCCATATATTTTTTGCGAATCAGCCGGAATCTTTGTGTATTTATTCCAAATCTGCCTTCTGTGGCTACAATTTTCTTTCCTCTATACACTCTGATTTTCATAATGCTATTTTATGCGGGTTCCTATCCAAGTTATCTTCCCGCATTGTTTTTTCTTGAAAT
The DNA here is from genome assembly GCA_948896875.1 of uncultured Acetatifactor sp. Classification (GTDB taxonomy): domain Bacteria; phylum Bacillota; class Clostridia; order Lachnospirales; family Lachnospiraceae; genus Acetatifactor. Next base: position 12,387 of record CAQUWW010000031.1, read on the forward strand.
AAAGTTTATAATGGTTCTTGGATAATAGAAATTTCGAAGGAATTTCTATTATAGATCTTGGATCATAGAAATTTCGAAGGAATTTCTATGATGGAACTTGGCTAATCTGGTTATACTGCATAACAATGAAGAAGAGCATTCATGCTGAATACTGTCTACTGTAATCATGCGATTGAATCAGTCCTTGTTATGCAGTCCGGTTTCACGGCAAGTGAAATTGTTAAGCAGTATAAACTATTCATAAAGGAGTATAAACATATGTATAAGCTTGATTTCTCTAATCCTGTATCCGTATATTTTGTGGGTATCGGCGGTGTCAGCATGTCTGCTCTGGCAAAGCTGCTGGCTGATGCCGGCTTTCAGGTATCCGGTTCTGACCGTGCCCCCAGTGCTTTGACAACCGTTCTTGAAGAAAAAGGAATTCAGGTATTCTATGGACAACGTGCTGAGAATATTACCGATTCCATCGACTGTGTAATCTTCACCAGCGCCATTCACCCCGATAACCCGGAGTATATTGCCGCCCATGAAAGACAGCTTCCCTGCCTTACCAGAGGAGAGCTCATGGGGCAGATTATGAGAAATTATCACACCCCCATCGCAATCAGCGGCACCCACGGCAAAACTACCACAACTTCCATGGTCAGTGAAATTCTTCTTGCGGCAGATACGGATCCCACGCTTTTCATCGGCGGTATTCTAAAGGATATCGGCGGGAACATCCGCATAGGAAAATCCGGTTATTTTGTGACAGAGGCCTGCGAATATACCAATAGCTTTCTGGATTTTTCTCCTAAAATAGGCATTATTCTGAATATCGGGGAAGACCACCTGGATTTCTTCAAGGATTTGGACGATATTCGACATTCTTTCCGGAGATTTGCCGAGTTATTGCCCGCAGATGGTTGTCTGATCATCAATGGAGAGATTGAGAACCTAAAGGAAATCACCGATGGGCTGGCCTGCCGGGTTGTCACATTCGGTCTGAATGCGGGCTCCGATTATTATCCCTCTGACATTCTTTATGATGAATCCGGCCATCCCGGTTTTACGCTCCATGGCTTGGAGGATTCTGAACGCCGGTTTACGCTGCAGGTACCCGGCGAACACAATATCTGTAACGCTATGGCGGCAATTGCACTGGCGGACCTGCTTGCTGTTGACAGTGCTGTCACCACTGCCGCGCTTCATCATTATACCGGAACAGACCGCCGCTTCGAATATAAGGGAACCATAGGCGGTGTCACTGTCATCGATGATTATGCCCATCATCCCACTGAGATTACCGCCACCCTGAAAGCAGCCGCCAACTATGCTCATAAAACGTTGTGGTGTGTATTCCAGCCTCACACCTATTCCCGTACCAAGGCGTTTCTTCAGGAATTTGCCCGGGCGCTGACCCTGGCAGACAAGGTCGTCCTGGCCGACATATATGCTGCCAGAGAGACGGATACGCTGGGGATCAGCTCCGAAACCCTTCAAAAGGAAATTCTGGCATTGGGTAAGGATTGTTACTATTTTCCCACCTTTGATGAGATAGAAAATTTTCTTCTGGAAAATTGCATAAACGGTGACATGTTGATAACTATGGGTGCGGGAGATGTGGTAAAAATCGGCGAAAATCTACTCGGGAAGTAGTTATCCACATTATCCACAACCAAGGGAGGGAAAAATTGCCTCTACAAGTTGTGGATAATGTCTTTTTCCAGGTATAGTCTGGCAGGGCCTTATCCAAAATTATCCACATTATCCACATTATCCACATCCCGAACTTGCCTGAAACAGGCCGAAAGGATTCGGCCAAATTGACTATTTCTTTTTTAAAAACCTTATGCTATACTTTTGCTACTGCGAGGAGAGGAATGTCAAAGTCATGCCTTTGATCAGGAATCTCAGATTAGGACAGGGAGTGAGTAAGAAATGCCGCTTTTAACCATATATAAGGATGCACCTGTAAATTCCACCGTGATCCCCAATCAGTTTATAGATGACTATATGAAGGATGCAAATGACGCCCAGCTGAAAATTTATCTTTATTTGCTCCGTATGATGAATGCCCGCCAGGCTACCAGTGTGTCCGACATTGCGGATAAATTCAATCACACGGAAAAGGATGTGATCCGGGCCCTCAAATACTGGCAGAAGCTGCAGCTTCTGGACCTGGACTATGACAGCAGCAAGAATCTGACAGGAATTCATATCCGGGATCTTGACTCTCATGCGGAAATGGCAGCGGGACAGGATGTACAGGCGATTTCTTCCTTCATCCCGGAAGCGGTACCTTCCGCCAGTCCTCTGGTTCCGAATCCAATCCCTGTGAACGGCAGGAAGGTCCCTTCCGCGCTTCCTGTCGGCAATGTGGATGGCGTATCTCCCTATGAGAAGCCTTCTTACTCAGCGGATCAGCTTCGGGAGTTCAAGGACCGGCAGGATACCTCACAGCTTCTGTTCATTGCGGAATCTTACATAGGGAAGCCGCTGACTCCCGCAGAAATAAAGACAATCCTCTATTTTACTGATGTGTTGCATTTTTCCGATGATCTGATTGATTATCTGATTCAGTATTGTGTGGACAAGGGCAAAAAGGATTTCAAATACATAGAAAAAGTAGCTGTAAACTGGGCTGAAGAAGGTATCACAACCCCAAAACAGGCTCAGGAGACTGCTTGTCGATATGATAAGAACATTTACGCGATCATGCACGGTCTCGGCAAGGATCATTCTCCTACCAACCGTGAGCTGCAATATATCAACCGCTGGCTGAAGGAATACGGCTTCTCCACCGATATTATTATAGAGGCCTGTGACCGCACTGTTCTTGCCACGGACAAGCATCGCTTTGAATATGCTGACAGTATATTGACCAGCTGGAAGCATCAGAATGTACACCAGAAGTCGGATATCCTGGGAGTTGATGACAGGTTTCGACAGCGCAAAAAGACCGCATCCCCTGCAAAGCAAACCAACAATCGTTTTAACCAGTTCCAGCAGAATCATTATGATTTCGATGTATTGGAACAGGAACTTTTAAGCAACTGACAACCAGATAGCAGAGGAGATACAGAGTGGCACTCAGCAATTCCCAATATGAACTGATTATGAAAGGATATGAACGCGCCAGGGATACCAGCCGCTTTCTCCTGGAAAGGCGCAGGGAGCAGATATACAATGCAATTCCCGGATTTCGTGAGCTGGCGGAATCGGTCAGTTCACTTGCCGTTGCAAGCGGCCGGCGTATGTTGGAAGGAGATGGACATGCCCTGGAGGTTTTACATGAAAAGCTTCAGGAAATTGCCTCCCGTCAGCAACAGCTTCTGAATCAATATGGCTTTTCCGGCGATTACCTGGAACCAATATACAGCTGTGCAGATTGCCGTGATACCGGTTATGTCATTATGGAGAATGGCACCAGAGAAAAGTGCCATTGTTTCAGACAACAGGAAATCCGTATACTTTACGCCCAATCTCATATTCAGGATATGATTGAGCATGAAAATTTTTCCACCCTTTCCTATCAGTATTATCAGGGGGAAGATTTGCGGCGTTTTGAAACGGCCGTACAGTTGAGCAAAGATTTTATCCATACTTTCAATGACGACTGTCGGAATCTCTTCTTTTATGGTACTGTAGGTACCGGAAAAAGCTTTCTGTCAGGCTGCATTGCCAGGGAGCTTTTGCAGCAGGGGTTTTCTGTCATTTATTTCAGTGCCGCCGGTCTGTTTGATGTGTTGGCACGTTATGCTTTCGATGCGAAAGAAAAGGAATCTTTATATGATTTGCGGGAAGACTTATACGGCTGTGATCTACTGATTGTCGATGATCTGGGAACAGAAATGACCAATGGTTTCGTTACTTCTCAACTGTTCTCCTGTCTGAACGAACGCCATTTGCGTGGCAGATCTACTTTGATTTCCACGAATCTTTCCCTGGAAGAACTTCGAGATCGATATTCAGACAGAATTTTTTCCCGTATCACCAGCCATTTTACTTTATGTAAACTCACAGGGACAGACATCCGCATTCTTAAAAAACGGATGGCAAAATAACTTACCACAATTGTATGAAAGGATCAATACGCATGGGAAACCGCGAAGAAAAAAGGAATCTGGAAACTATCCCCGTAGGATCATTGGGGATTATTGCACTGGAAGGCTGCAGGCCCCTATGTGAAAAAATCGATCAGTATCTCGTCAAATGGCGTGCCGAAAGGGAAAGTGAGCACAAGGATTCGCTGGCATTTTCCGGCTATCAACGCTCATCCTATCTGCTCCAGACAAAAGTTCCACGTTTCGGCTCAGGAGAAGCAAAGGGAATGATCCTGGAATCAGTGCGGGGCCATGACCTGTACCTGCTGGTAGATGTATGCAATCATTCGCTGACCTACCGTCTGTGTGGCCAGGAAAACCATATGTCGCCGGATGATCATTATCAGGACTTGAAACGGATTATTGCAGCCGTGGGCGGAAAGGCCAGGCGCATCACCGTTATTATGCCTTTTCTCTACGAAAGCCGTCAGCACAAGCGAGCTTCCAGGGAATCTCTGGACTGTGCGTTAGCATTGCAGGAACTTGTACAAATGGGAGTGGACAATATTATCACCTTCGATGCCCATGACCCCAGAGTACAGAATGCCATCCCCCTTCACGGATTTGAGACTGTGCAGCCCGCCTACCAGTTTATCAAAGGACTGCTTCGTCATGTACGGGACCTGAAGCTGGATTCTGATCATATGATGGTAATCAGTCCTGACGAAGGCGGAATGAGCCGCGCCATCTATATTGCCAATGTACTTGGTCTGGATATGGGCATGTTCTACAAAAGACGCGATTATACGAGAGTGGTAAACGGCCGCAATCCCATCATCGCCCACGAATTTCTGGGAACCAGTGTGGAAGGAAAGGATATGATTATCATTGACGATATGATTTCTTCCGGTGACAGCGTGTTAGAGGTAGCTGCTGCGCTAAAGGCACGCAAGGCACGCAAGATTTTTGTATTTTCAACTTTCGGACTGTTTACCAACGGACTTGATAAATTCGACACTGCATATGAAAACAAACTGATAGATCGTGTATTGACTACCAATCTGATTTATCAGACGCCCCAGCTTCTGCAGAGGGAGTGGTATATTAACTGCGATATGAGTAAATATATTGCTTACATCATCGATACCCTGAATCATGATTCTTCCATTAGTGACCTGCTGAATCCCAACGAAAGAATTCAAAGCATTGTGGCCAGATACAAAAACGGCGAGCTGTAAAAAGCCGCCGTTTTTTAGTTCACAGCATAAGATTCACAAAATGTGAATTCTATTGTTGACATTTGCTCCTCTTTATATTATACTCCATATTGTTAACCGTTTTTATAAAAGGTTAACAATACTACAACAAGATAAGGAGCAAATATGAACACTGCAAATTTAAACCAAACTTCGAGATCTAAAGTACAGAAGCTGGCTCTGGTAGGGCTGATGTCTGCCGTTATCTGCCTTCTGGGCCCTCTGTCTTTACAGATTCCTTTCAGCCCCGTCCCTATCTCCATGGGGTTTCTTGCCATTTATTTCGTGGTGTCTGTCCTTGGCCTGAAACTGGGTACCTTAAGTGTGATCATTTACATTCTACTGGGGCTGGCCGGTCTCCCCGTCTTTACAGGCTTTATGGGCGGTCCCGGCAAGCTCTTCGGTCCTACCGGCGGCTATATCATCGGCTATATCTTCATGGCTCCCATCTGCGGATTTTTTGTAGACAGGTGGGGCAAAAAGCTTCCACTCTGCTTTTTGGGCATGGTGCTTGGTTCTGCAGTCTGCTATTTCTTTGGCTCGATATGGCTGTCCTACCAAAGTTCCTATCCTCTTTTGCAGGCTTTCGCCGTAGGAGTGCTGCCCTACATCATACCTGATCTGATAAAGCTGGTGGTCGCTATGGCCGTAGGTACTCAGCTGCGCAATCGTCTGTTGAAAGCCGGATTGCTTTGATTCACAGCTTGTCGGGGCTGTCGCATGGAGGATTTAAGTTATATGCGGCGCCCCGTCAGACTCCGGTATATGTATCGTAGAGTGTCACCACGCTTTCCTGTGCGTCATACATCGTAATTTCCCCACAGTCTATGGGTAGAATAATTGCAAAGGGCTCTTCCGGATTCACCTGAATGACATTTTCTTCGGCTTCATCACCTATTACAATCTTGCAGACTTTGTCCTGATTCAGAGATAACAGCGCGATTCCCATATCCTCAAATACCACAGCTTCCACATTATCCCGCATATAGGCATCGGTTCCCCCTTTCCCGAAAAAATAGCCAAAGGAAAACCCTTCTCTGGTCAGATAAATGGAATAGGCACACGAATCCTTATCTTCATCATAGAAAAGCATGGCACACATGTCCTCATTCATCCCCTGTACTACTTTCCAGTCGCTGTCAATCTGCTGATTTTCTCTCGCATCTTCTTCCAGCCTTCCTGCGGACACCCCCAGAATATCTGCCTGCCATATAATCAGAAATGCCAGCAAAATCATTACGACAATACCACACAGCATGGATATTTTCTCCAGTTTCACGTTCTCTTTCTCCTTCCTCTTATTGTGAAAATAACCTCCTGATATAAGTTCCGGCATAAAGCAATCATGCACATTTTATACCTGTTTAATGTGTCATATACGTAATAAACTGATTCCCATTTTGGTCAAACCATTCTCGGGAATCATTCATCCCCATTTTCTCAATGTTTCCTGTCAGCGGATTCAGCATTCCCGTATTGTATTCGTTAAATCCCACTAACAGCACAGCAGAACCATCTTCCAACAACGTCAGAACAGGAATATCCCGATTCACATAATAGAGGACTGCATCCATAGGACATCCCGTAAGGTCCAAAACCACAGCCTCCTCCATATTTTCCTCCAAAATTCGAAGCACATTTTCTCCCCTGTCCAGCAGATACTGTGAATTCCTGGTGATCCCTTCACAGGCCAGCATAGCATCCAGACATACCGCCAAAGCGCCTCTTTCTTCGGATACGGACGCCTCCTTGATGGCCATGATCTGGTTCCTTGCCACACGGTTCTCCCGCCGCCAGACACAATCTCCGCTCCCATCTACCACTACCCCTGCTAATTCATAGGCCAGATTCACCGCGCTGGCAGGAGAAAGAAAAATTCCCTCCACACCATAAGGTCCATATACATAATACCGAACATTATCTGTCTCATCCGGCAGCGGAAGCTTTCTTCCTCCCTCGTAGACAATTTCTTTGGGTGTCAGAACCATTACTGTCTTGCTGTCTATCTCGGCTCTGACCTGTATCTCCACATAGCGCTGATACTTCTCTATATCTGCTGTCACTATGACATTTTTGCCGCTTTCCACTTCCATATTGTTGGTGATATGCTCCTGTGATGTCTCCTGATACTCGCCGGAATCCAGGCGCCTTACCCGTTCCAGCGTAATCTGATTATCCGCCACATAACACTCTGTCACATAGATATCCTGTTGTCCGTACTCCTTTAATAATTCTCCTTCAGAATTACAAATGCAAATTTTGTACATGGGATAGAAAATTCTACCGGAACTTTCTACCACAATGTCCTCTGCATACGCAACTCCATAAATAATATCCTCCTCCATAAATCCCAGAGGGCGAATTGCTTCACCTTCCCCCACACTCACTATACTTTCGGAATCTATGCCAAAGTTTCTGATTCCCATTGCCCTGCTGTGATAGAGATCATCCCCCTCGGGCCATATGGCAATCTTATGGTCCTCTGATACCTGCAATCCGTCGTCCTGATTTGTCTCCAAAAGTCGGGAGTAGGTTTTCCCCACCAAATCAACCCCGTATACCACACCATTCAGCAAAAGATAAAGTTTCTGCTCCCTGCTCAGATACAAAAGCTGATCCATCTCAGCTGCCAAAACTGCATAAGATTTATCGTAAGGAATATACAATAGTTCTTCTATGGTATTCTGTGAACTGTTGTGGGTATAAATTTCCACCCCTACTTCGCCTTCATGCCTTCCGCGATTCATATATCCATAGACAGCAAACTGTACATTTTCCCCGCCTTCCCCTACATATAATATCTTGATGGCATGCTGACGATATGTGCTCCTGTCATCCCTGTTCCTCTCGTCATAAAAACTGAAAATAACCGTGAGCTTATTGGTGGTCACATTGTAGCTGAACAGTTTACCCTCTGATTCGAATACTACTACATTTCCATCCTCACTTTCCATCATTGGCACATCCGGCGTTGTGATTCCCAACACAATCTTATCGTTGGCACACATCCGCTCCACTTCCGGGATCTGATTCATAGTCCTCTCATAATCCAGCAGATAAATTCTATCTGTGGTATAACGTATACGATAATACTCTGTTACCGTATAATATGTCATATCACTTCCCTCTTGTGTCGCCACAATATACTCCATCAGAAGAGAAGCCGTCTGCGTGCCGATCTCCGCCAGCCGTATCGTTGGAGCCTTGATCTCCCGCACCTCCAGGTCGCCCCATGTAATCTGCCGAAAGCTGCTGTGAATATTTACCTTATGGTAAGAAATATTACTCTCAAGCTTTGAATCTGTTTCCAGATATTTTGTCAGTTCTCTGGCCGCCTCTCTGTCATAAAGTCTGGTATGAAAATCCATGACATAATCCAGTTTCTCTCTGAGGTAGAGCTCGTCACTCCATATCACTCTGGTATAATAGGCCGCTTGTCTATCCTTTTCCAGATCCAGCAATATTGTCAATGAATATTCTGTATTCCGTTCAATCAAATCCTTCAGCGCAATGACTCCGCTGATTTTGTTTCCATCGACCTGGAACTCCTTTAGCTGTGTATTTTCAATCAGTCTGGAGCCGTCTGCGCTCCGCACTTCTATGGAAATTTCGAGTACTTCCGTTCCAAAGGTATCTACCACAAATCCAGTGTCTCTTGCCTCTCCCAGCACAGTCACATGCTCTCTCTGAAAAGCAATATCCGTATCTCCATAATACCCATGAAGCTGATTATATTCTATCCCATCCGTCACCATAGTGACCAGAGGCAATGTGGCAGGTGCCATTTCCATGGTCAGGTTGTCATGCCCTCTGTTCATAATCTTGCTGACAATCACCAATGACAGCAGAAATACCATGACAAAGACAGCAATCTTGATTATGCTTTTCTTCATAGTAACTCCTTCAAGGTGGGATTTACCTGTAGAAACTTGATGACACTGTCTATGGAAGAATTTTCTCCTCCGCTTACTCTCGTCCTGGGCCGCATACCTGCAGACTTTACCGCCCGTATCATCAGGTTTTTAGGAGTATGTTCCATATCGATAAATTCCAGAATCTGTGTGTCATAGCCATGCAATTCCAATAAGTTGGCACGCAGCGCATCCGTAATCAGCGCCGCCATCCGCTCCTTAATTACCCCATATTTCAACAGAGGCCGCAAGGTATCACATTGTATCTGTCCATTTAGCTCATGCTGGCAACAGGGAACTGCCATGATCACAGATGCCCCCCATTTCACAGCTTTTTCCAACGCATAGTCTGTAGCTTTGTCACAGGCGTGAAGTGATACCACCATGTCCATCTGATCGGCGCCCTGAAAACTACTGATATCCCCTTCTTCGAACCTTAATCCGTCATATCGCAGCTTTCTCGCCAGCGCATTGCAGTTTCTGATCACATCAGCCTTCAGATCCAGACCAATCACCTGAATATCCCGTTTTTGCAGCTGATGTAGATAATAGTACATGGCAAAAGTCAGATAAGACTTTCCACAGCCGAAATCGACGATGCGGATAGTCCTGTCTGACGGAAGCTTATCCAATATATCCTTTATAAACTCCAGATAACGATTTATCTGTCGAAACTTGTCGTATTTTGCTTTTATTATCTGTCCTTCCGGTGTCTGGACTCCCAGTTCGATCAGAAAATCTACCGGAAGTCCCTCCGGCAGAATATACTGTTTAGAACGATTGTGGGATAAATCGGGAACCGTCTGCCGCTCTTTTCCGGTATCTGCAAGAATCCGGCGCTTTATGGTGACTTTTCCCTTTTTACTGACCAATGCCGTTGCTTCCTCCGCCGCGTTTCTCAACTGCGCCTGTCTGAAGCAATCCTCCATATAATCCGACAGTCTTTTCCGCATTTCCAACTTAGCATAATGAGAGTGGAATACCTTTGTCCCCCGGTAAAGAGTCTCCTGAAAAACCAGTTCTCCTCTGATCAGTATGGGTCTGACTTTCACCTTATCCGCCCGTTCCCTGTCAATGGTATTGCTGAGTGTTATCTGTATTAAATCCTGATTCAGCATCTGCTGAAAGAGTTCTCCAAGTTTATCCATATTTTTCCCAAATTATCATTCTATCCATTTATATAAAATAAAAATTCCCCCTGCGCCCTCCATGTCTGCGTTTGTATACTTCATTGCACAAAAGAATCTGAATCATATTCTCCGACGGCGCATTCTCTTCTTCTTTTTCCAGAATATGGTAAATCGATTTTGTCAAAGCCAGCAGACTGCATCTGTCCGGATACTCGTCATATATCATGCTGCCTTCATAATCTGCTTTGTCTAAGATATCTGCTATCCTTTTCTGATAACGTTTCACCTCACCCGGATATGTCTGCTGCAGATATTCCAGATCCTGCAACAACATTGCCTCCCGGTTTGAAGACTGATAGTCAGGATAGGTCATATAAAAAGGAAGGGGCCCATTCCAGCCCCTTGCTTTATTTTCCGGCAACGGCTGTAACAGCTTAGAGTGAAATTCCATATAGCATCCTCTTGGTTTTTTCTAACAGCATATGCACGTTTTCATCTAATTGTTACCAGAATCCTCAAATTTATCCAGCCTGTGCTCCACAGCGCTATTTTAATACTTGAATACGCGCTATCGCTCTCTGCAGAGCAGTCTCGGCTCTGACGATATCTGTGTTCGCCGCCTTTCCGTTCAGACGCTTTTCGGCTCGCTCCTTTGCAGACTCCGCACGCTTTTCGTCAATCTCCTCAGGCCACTCGACAACCTCGGCCAGAATCGTCACGCCCTCCGGCAAAATCTCCGCAAACCCTGCATGCAGAGCCGCTTTTTTCTCTCCTTCAGGCTCGCTGATCTGCAAGATACCGGGCTTTACAATCACCGTCATCGGAATATGGCCGGGCAACACACCAATTTCACCCTCTGTGGTATTAAATTCCACCATATCTACCTGGCTCTCATAGAAAACCCTGTCGGGTGTAATGATACGCAGAAGGAAATCATTCTTATCCGCCATAATATCTCCTATTCCAGTCCCGCAACTGTCTGTCAGGACACTTCCCCTGAGATTTCTTTCCGGCTGTATAGGGCACAGCCGTAAAGAAATCTGTGTCCTGTCAGACAGTTGCTGTTTTTATTCCAGTCCCGCAGCCTCCTGTCAGGGCACCTCACCTAAGATTCCCTTCCGGCTGCATAGGACGCATCCGTAATGGAATCTGTGTCCTGTCAGACAGTTGCTGATTTTAGTTATATTTATTTTACCTTCGCTACTACGTCGTCGATGCTGCCTGCGTTCAGGAAGTAGCTCTCCGGGATATCGTCGTGCTTTCCTTCCAGAATCTCTCTGAAACCACGAATGGTCTCATTGATTGGCACATACTTTCCTTCCAACCCGGTGAACTGGCCTGCAACGAAGAAGGGCTGTGACAGGAATCTCTGCACTTTACGGGCTCTGGATACTACCAGCTTATCCTCCTCCGACAGTTCATCCATACCCAGAATTGCAATGATATCCTGCAGTTCCTTATAGCGCTGCAGAATTTCCTGTACGCCTCGGGCAGTGGCATAATGCTCCTCACCTACAATTCTGGGATCCAGAATACGGGAGGTTGACTCCAGCGGGTCAACCGCCGGGTAAATACCCAATTCCACAATAGCACGTGACAGTACCGTAGTGGCGTCCAGATGTGCGAATGTTGTCGCCGGAGCCGGGTCAGTCAGGTCGTCTGCGGGCACATAAACAGCCTGTACCGAAGTGATGGATCCGTTCTTCGTGGAGGTAATTCTCTCCTGAAGGGCTCCCATCTCTGTCTGCAGGGTAGGCTGATATCCCACCGCGGAAGGCATACGTCCCAGCAGAGCGGAAACCTCGCTGCCTGCCTGGGTAAAACGGAAAATATTATCAATAAACAGCAATACATCCTTGCCGCCCTTGTCACGGAAATATTCTGCCATGGTCAATCCTGACAAGCCCACTCTCATTCTGGCTCCGGGAGGCTCGTTCATCTGTCCAAATACCATGGTCGTCTTGTCAATAACACCGGATTCCATCATCTCATGATAGAGATCATTTCCCTCACGGGTACGCTCACCCACACCGGTAAATACCGAATAACCGCCATGCTCAGTGGCTATGTTACGGATCAGCTCCTGAATCAGTACGGTTTTGCCTACACCGGCGCCCCCGAACAGACCGATCTTTCCGCCCTTCTGATAAGGACAGAGTAAATCCACTACCTTGATTCCTGTCTCCAGAAGCTCTTTCTCCGTCGCCTGCTCCTCAAATTCCGGGGCAGGTCTGTGAATCGGCTCATAGGACACTCCTTCAGGAGCCGGCTTATTGTCAATCGGCTGACCCAACACATTAAAAATCCGCCCCAAAGTTTTCTCACCTACCGGAACGGAAATAGGGGCACCGGTGGCAACCGCATCCATTCCCCTCACCAGACCATCGGTACTTCCCATGGCAATACACCTGACCGTATCGTCACCCAAATGCTGAGAAACCTCCACGGTCAGTGCATTACCCTCTCCGGTAGGAATGCGAATTGCTTCGTTAATCTCCGGCAGCTTACCCTCATCGAAACGGATGTCCAACACCGCACCGATGACCTGAGTAACCTTACCTTTGTTCTCTCCTGCCATTTCTACCTCTTTCCTCCCGCTTTCGCGGGATAATCTCTATAGTTTACACACTTCTCTGCCGTACCGCCTGCGGCGGCACAAACAATCCCTTACCCCAGCGCTTCCGCTCCGGCAATAATCTCCGTCAATTCCTGTGTAATGGAACCCTGACGGGCTCTGTTATATTTCAGCGTCAGATCGCTTATCATTTCTTCTGCATTGCTTGTGGCATTGTCCATGGCCTGCATACGCGCACCGTTCTCACTGGCAATGGATTCTCTCAATGCCCCATATATGAGGCTTGTAATATATTTGGGAATGAGCATATCCAATGCTTCCGCATCTTCCGGTTCGAAATTCATGATCGCAGCAGTCTCCTTTTCCTCGGCATCTTCCTCAGATACCTCTACCGGAAGAAGGCGCAGCAAGGTGGGCACATGGCTCACCGTATTTTTAAATCCGGTATATGCAAGATAAATCTCTCCGATCTCACCTTCCGCAAAAGAATTCAGCAATCTGTTGCACAGCGATGCCGCATCCGCATACACAGGACTCTCCACGATTTCACTGTCACATTCCCGAATCTCATA
>CAQUWW010000031.1:25865-27637 GCA_948896875.1 uncultured Acetatifactor sp.
CGTGCCAACGCCTCTCGTCCTTTGGTTCCGAGACAATAGACGACCACATCCTCTTTCTTCCACTCCGGATGCCTGGTCACCAGCTTGACCACATTGGAATTGTAACCGCCGGCCAGACCTCTGTTTCCGGTAATTACAATGACAGCTTTCCTGGAGGAAGCACCGGAAGTCAGATATTTGTGCTCAATATGCCCCACACGCTGCAGAATATTGTTCACCGTATCATACATACAGGTAAAATATCCCTTAGAGCGTTCTGCGCTTGCTCTGGCGCGCTGCAGCTTTACAGTGGACACCAGCTTCATGGCTTTGGTAATCTGCTGAGTGCCCTGAATACTGCTTTTGCGGCGCTTTATATCACGCATTGATGCCATATTCTATATCCTCTTTCTATTTAAACTGCTTCTTGAATTCCTCGATGGCCTTTTTCAATGTCTCTTCCGTCTCGTCGGAAATCACTTTCTCCGCTGCAATATTACCCGGAACCTCGGGATACTTCGTATCCAGGAACTCGAAAAATTCCTTTTCGAATCGAGTCACATCCTCCGCCGCCACATCCAGTAGGTGCTTGCGTGTCACCGCATAGATGATGATTACCTGATACTGGACAGGCATCGGCGCATACTGAGGCTGCTTTAACACTTCCCGGATGCGTTCGCCCTGGGCCAGCTTTTCTTTCGTATCATCATCCAGCTCGGAACCAAACTGGGCAAAGCTTGCCAGTTCTCTGAACTGAGCCAGCTCCGTACGGATAGGAGCTGCAATCTTCTTCATAGCCTTAATCTGCGCCGCACCGCCTACTCGAGACACGGAAAGTCCCGCATTGATTGCCGGACGGAAACCGGAATTGAACATTTCCGTTTCCAGATAAATCTGACCGTCTGTGATGGAAATCACATTCGTAGGAATATAGGCCGACACATCGCCTGCCTGGGTTTCAATGATAGGAAGCGCCGTCAGGGAGCCTCCGCCATATTCCTCGCTCATTCTGGCCGCACGCTCCAGCAGTCTGGAGTGCAGATAGAATACGTCTCCGGGATATGCTTCACGGCCGGGCGGACGTCTCAGAAGCAGGGAGAGTGTACGGTATGCCGTTGCATGCTTGCTCAGGTCATCATACACCACCAGTACGTCTTCCCCTTTCTCCATCCACTCTTCACCGATTGCACAGCCCGAGTAAGGAGCAATATATTGCAGAGGAGCAAGATCACTGGCCGTAGATACCACAACTGTGGTGTACGCCATTGCACCGTATTCCTCCAGAGTCTTAACAATATTCGCAATCGTAGATGCCTTCTGGCCGATCGCAACATAGATACATTTTACGTTCTGTCCCTTTTGATTGATAATCGTGTCGATTGCGATGGCTGTCTTACCTGTCTGACGGTCACCGATGATCAACTCACGCTGGCCCCGTCCTATGGGAATCATGGCATCAATAGCCTTGATACCTGTCTGGAGGGGAGTGTCCACGCTCTTCCTGGTGATAACGCCGCTGGCCACACGCTCAATCTTGCGGTACTTATCTGTCTGAACAGGACCCTTGCCATCAATAGGCTGTCCCAACGCATTGACAACACGCCCCATCAGCGCGTCTCCCACCGGAACTTCCACCACTCGTCCGGTAGTTTTGACAGTATCGCCTTCATTGATATTCCTGGAGCTGCCCAGCAATACCACACCCACATTATCTTCTTCCAGATTCAGCACCATACCATATACTTCTCCGGGAAATTCCAGCAGCTCACCCTGCATGGCATTTTCCAGTCCAT
>CAQUWW010000032.1:0-11652 GCA_948896875.1 uncultured Acetatifactor sp.
ACCTCATAGGGCGGATTATTCTGGCTCCAGTACCGGGGAATCACTTCAAACTGCGTGATTAAGGTCTGTAGCACAAAGTTCTCAGTCAGTGCACCTTTGAACTCGGTGAACAACCGGTTGCCTTCTCCGAAGGCCGTAGGCGCCAGCTGAGCCAGACGGCGGAGCAGCCCCACATCCACCAGATAGATCTTAAAAGCAGACAGGTCATCATAGGCAGCTACCGGCAGACCGGGAGCGGTGCTGCGGTAAATTTTATGCACCAGCCTGGCATCTACCAGCCACTGCAAGGCATCCTCATATTCCCGGGCCCGGGCCCCCTCTTTCACCACCTTATAGATAAATTTCTTATTCTCCCTTGCCAGTTGGGACGGTATCGACCTCCAGATCATAGAGATCTTTGGGAACTCGCTGATATTGGGGTGCTTGGCAAAGTCACGCTCATAAGCGCCGATGATTCCGGACAGGGCTTCCTGCATGGCAGAAACATCTCGTGCTTCCGTCCACATGAGCACTGGTTCCGGCATACCGCCTGTCACATAGTACATCTTTAATTTCTCATAGAGCGGATTGAAAAAAGCATCCGGAATCGGCTCAATGGTATCCACGCTCTCCAGATACCTGGCCAGCTTTTCATCACCGTTGGCGAGCAGAAATTCCATGAAGGTCATAGGATCAATCTGCATGAAATTGACTTTACCCACCGGAAAGGAGGATGGCTTCGCCAGGGCAATCCCCAACAAAGAACCGGCACAGGCGATGTGATACTGCGGAGCATTCTCACAGAAATACTTCATAGAGTTGATAACCTTAGGACAATCCTGTATCTCGTCAAAGAGAATGAGCGTCTTTTCCGGCACGATCTTCTGTCCGCTGGCCAGCATGAGATTCTGTAGAATGCGGTCCACATCCTTGGTGGTCTCAAAAAACTGCTTATATTCCTCGTTTTCATCAAAGTTAAAGTAGGCTGTATTTTCATAATAACGTTTTCCGAATTCTTTGAGGACCCAGGTCTTACCCACCTGACGCACACCCTTTAAGATTAACGGTTTGCGGTAAGGTGAATTCTTCCAGTCCTGCAGATTCTTCAAAATCAATCGTTCCATAAATACACTCCTTCACATTTTTATGGGAGTTATTGTGATTTATAATCACATTTTTATTATATGTCAAGTACATGAAAGATACAACCAGTTCTTTGATTTATATAATAAAAGCATTTGATGAAAATTTTATTTGGGTAGAAAAACCAATAGGTCTGTGGTATACTTTATCTTGAAAACCAAGTAATCCATTTTAACGATCTGTTTTATAGAAGAGATTGCTATAAGAAAGAGAGAAATCATCATGGTAAAACTTCGTATTTCCTTCTAAAACAGTAGGAGGAAAAATCATCCAATCCTTCTACTGCACTATCGCGTTAGGAGGGAAGAATGAAAAAATATCAAAAACACAATAGCACCTGTTTTTTGTGGGCTCTGGTTTGTATCCTTATCAGCACCATATTTGCGGTCATTTTGCAATTCTTTAAAGGTGATGTATTGGATTATGCCGTGGAAGGAGAGAGCCAAACTACAATTGAATATGCCGTACTCTTGATCATTTTTATACTATTCGAAGTCTTATTTTATTTCGGCTACAGACTATTTAGCACAAAATTTGTTATCGGTTGTACAAAGCTGTTAAAACGGGACATTTTTGAGAGTATCATCAAACGTGACTATGTGGACTACAAGACGCTCCAGCAAGGCGAGTACATTGCAAAATATACGAACGAGGCAGATACGATTAAGACTCGCCATTTCCAGATGCTTCCCATGTTTTGGGAGATTCTTTTTAAGATTGTTTTTGTAAGTGTTGCATTATTTGTATTGGACTGGCGCATTGCTTTGATTACGATCGGGCTTCTGACAACACCTCTCTATGTTCCTAAACTGATAGAGGCACAGTTGCAGAAAGCGCAGGCTGAGTATCTGAAAGCAGTGGAAGCGAACCTGGCAAAGGTCAATGACTGGTTGAGTGGATTTGAAATCATCAAAAATTTTTCCATTGAAAGGAAAATTCTCTCAAAATTTGATAAGGTCAATGATCTTACAATGGAGAAATTGCTTGGAGATCTGACACTTGGGGCGGTTTCACAACTTATCACAACATTGATTTCATATTTGTCTTACTTTGTGGTGTTAGTTGCCGCAACATGGCTTGTTCTGAAAGGGGACTTCTCTGCAGGGGACTTTTTTATAGCAATCGGTATGATTGATCAGCTTTCTTACCCACTGCTCTCTCTTGCTGAGATTATTCGTCAGCTTGTGGCAATCAAACCGTCCTGTCAGTCAATGGAACAATTCATTGCGAGGGGAAGCCGCGCAGGTGAGGGAAAGTCGCTAACGGAACTAACGAGAGATATTCGGTACCGTAATGTCGTGTTCTCTTATCCCAATGGACAACCAGTATTGCAGAATTTCAACCTTGAAATCCAGAAAGGGAAACGTTATTTGATCAAAGGCCCCAGCGGATGCGGAAAGACAACCGCCGTCAACCTTTTACTGCGTTATTATGATGTTACAGGCGGCAGCATTGAAATAGACGGGGTGCCTCTTTCAGAATATTGTAGTACCTATGATTGCATGACAGTTATCCGGCAGGAGGCAGTGTTATTCCACGATTCTTTAAGAAACAATCTGACTATGTATCAGAATATTCCTGATGAAAATCTGATAGAGGTACTTCATAATGTGGGACTGAACAAGTTTGCTCAAAAAGATGCTCTTGACGAAATAATCGTTGAGAATGGAGTTAACCTGTCTGGCGGGGAAAGAAAACGGATCTGTTTAGCCCGGGCGTTACTGCGGGATACTGAGATATTGATTCTTGATGAGCCTTTGGCAAACCTTGATGATGCTACTGCTGCTAAGATTGAAGATCTCCTTCTCTCAATCAAAGATAAATTGATGATAGTCGTTTCTCATCAGTTTTCTGATACTAAGTTATCTTGTTTTGATAGCGTTCTGACTTTACAAAAGGTGTAGATTCTCTCTTCGCATGAAGATTGGGATCTTTATTTGTAGATGTTATTGGGTTATTTTGGCAAAAGGGAAACGGGATGCGTGTCTGAGCGGCACGCATCCCATCGCTTTTACTGCAATTTACCTGGCGGGGTAACAACAGGCTTACCCTCCTGGTCCACCAGCACCGTCAGTCCGGTGCCATTTGCCTTATTATGAGAGGCCATCAGATAATTCACACCGGTTTCCGTATCTACGATGACCTTTGCCACATTTACAATACCCTGGTTATAGATCTCCACAAAACGCTCTTTCGCCATACGCTCACCTCCTAATTTAGTTCCGCATACATACAATTAGTATCATTTCCTGCAGAGAAATCCCGGCCATAGGCATGTCCGTAATTTCTCTGGATACTATTTGTATGTATGCTGTTTTAGTTCCGCATACATACAAATAGTATCACTTCCTGCAGAGAAATCCCGGCCATAGGCATGTCCGTAATTTCTCTGGATACCATTTGTATGTATGCTGTTTTAGTTCCGCATACATACAAATAGTATCATTTCCTGCCACATGACAGTATGACCATATCACATAAGTGGAGCGCTGTGGTTCAAATTTCCTGAACAAACAGAAAAATTTCCTGAATGGAATGGGAGGAAACCTCACTGGCTCCCTCCCATTTTTTTGCGAAGTTCTGCTTTTCCTGCCCGGGAAAGCAGACACTCGCGGCCGCCGGCCCACAGCTTATTGTGCTTCAAATCTACCGTATCAATCTTATCCATTGCCACCAAATAAGCCCGGTGCACGCGGACAAAGCGGTTTCCCAACCGATTTTCCAATTCATTGAGACTGCCTAAAAAATCCATCCGGCTGTTGGCCGTATGGAGTAAAACATGGTGGGGGACGGGGGCAGTTTCAAAAAAGATGATATCACGCAAGGGGACATGACGCACCGTTTCCCCTGTCCGCAATGTAAACATTTCTGCCGGATCTTTTCGTTCCGCCAGCAGACGTAACTGTATCTCACCCAGGCACTGTGACACAGACGGCCCAATCTGCTCCGGCACTTTTATGATGTAGTCGAATGCTTCCAGATGATACTGAAAAGTGCGCCAGGCCAGATCGCCATAGCTGGTAATATAGACCAGCGTACCATGAGGATCGCGCCGCCGCAGCTCCTGTCCCAGCCGAAAGCCGTCCCATTCTCCATCCTTTAACTCCACATCCAGAAAGTAAATTCCCCGCCTTTCGCCTTCCACTGCGGCCAGCAGCTCCCTGGCACTGGCGGCACTGCACACAACCTTCATGTCATAGTTTTCAGCCAATATCTTCCGCTCCAGGGCTGTCTGAATCTGGTGGCGGACAGCTTCCTCGTCATCGCACAGATAAATTCCAATCATGGCCTGCCCTCCACTGTCATCTCCTGTACAAATACACCGTTCTCCCAACTGGTGCCGATGGAGATATTGGGATAGTTCTCCAAAATGTGTTGATAGCCGGCCAGCCCCAATCCCCGGCCGGATCCTTTGGTGGACCAGCCATAGTCCCACATCTTTCCCGGTTCAATGACATTTATGTACGCATTGGATATCCGGAGAAATACCCGCCCCTCCTGAGCCAGCAGAACAATTTCCACCCAGGGCTGCTCCGTGTCCAGCGCGGCCTCCATGGCATTATCTGTCAGAATGCCCAGGCAGCGGACAAAATCCCATACGTCCATATTCACCTCCACCACAGGATAAAGCACTTCCAGGCGACAATCTATCCCTTTCTCCCGCATGGCTGTGAGTTTGCTCAAAAGAAGGCTTCTCGCCTCCGGAAGCTGTAAATTTCCGATTTGAGTAGATGCCTGGATTTTCCTTCCAAGCCTCTGGTCAAACCCGGCATCCAATTCGGACAGAGTATGGCGCAGCCCTTCCAGCTCCCCCTCTCCTGCCTGCTGTGAAAGGCCCGCCAGCAGATTTTTATAGTCATGACGGAATGTGTGTACCTCACGTCGGATGATCTCCAGGTCCTGCTCATAGAGTCGCTGTTGGACGATAATATCCTGCTGAGCCTGCATTTTCCGGGCAGTGTCGAACCTCTGGGCCAAGTGGACAATCAGCACAGCCATCAGAACTACCATTGCCGCCGCCATCAGATAATAGAATATCAGGAATGAGGCCTGAACGCCGTTTACCAGTCGGAGCATCACCTCCGTGGCAGCTTCCAGTGCAAACAAAAGCAATGCCGTCCGCCGGGGAGCAGGTTCGCTCTCCAGCAACAGGCGAAACCATTTTCCAAACTTAAGCCTGTATAGCAGCAAAGCCGCTGCCACACCACTGCACAGATATAGTCCCAGTACCGCCGCAAAGGGAATACTCTCACCCAGCGGGGTTCCCCGGAACGGTATCATGAACAGAACGGATTCAGCCACCTGGAAAATACCCGCCATACAGGTGGCGCCGAAAGACTGCCAGAATCCCAGCCGCCACGTCCATTGTACCCAAAGGCTGCACATAGCCAGAATGGCCAGGGAGACGATATAATACTGAACCATCCGCAATGCCGGAACAGCGTACAGCCCGACGGAAAGCAGGACAGCAATGAACGGAGCAGGAAGCAGGAGAGGCAGCTTTTTCAGCCGCCTCCACACCGCATGTTCATCTGTCACAGCCAGCAAAAAGGCCACCAGGACCAAATGCCCCGCCAGGGTGTCCAAAAATCCATCTAAAAAATCACTTAATAAAGGCATACTGTTATCAATCTCTTTATGTATAGTTTTGTTTTAGCGTATTTATTGTACCACCTCACTTACCTGGCGGCAAGTTCCAATCATAAACCTTCGACTAAATCCTAAAACTCCCATATTCAGCTCCATATTCGCAACCAATTCCATATTCGCCCCATATTCGCCCAATATTCGCCTGCAAAGAAAATTCCATTTTCTTATTGCAAAATCCGGCGAAATCTATATAATAGAATGTAACAGGACTCCCCGCACCTCTCAACGATGTGGCCCAGGGGAGACATTTTTATTTCAGGAGGAATTTGTATGCCCGAAGTAAAGCCGCCAACCACATATGAGGAGCAGATTACTATCCTTCGCAAACACGGTTGCGCAATTAATGATACAGCCGACTGCAGGAATAAGCTTTCTTCGATTGGCTACTACAGACTCTCAGCATATTTTCTCCCATTCAGACAGGAGGATGGTACTTACGTTGACGGCACGGCTTTCGATAGGGTTTACCGCATCTATGAGTTTGACCGCAAGTTCCGCAACTTTTTGTTCAGTGCCCTGGAAGTGATTGAAATCAGCCTCCGCTCGCACCTGTCATATTTTCATTCAGCTCGTTATGGCGCACTCGGATATAAGGATTCCTCTAAATAAAGAAAAGCAATTGAGCGAAACGGTAAATCAATATTGGTAAAAAGGAAATGGGATGCGTGCCTGAGCGGTAACACATCCCCATACTTTTTACTCTGCAAAATTCACAAAATCTTCCTGATACATTTCATAGTCGATAGAAGACTGCAGCTCACCCAGCTGATTTTTCCATGAATTCTCCCTGACTCGCAATTTTGTAAAACCAAGCTCTTCATAGACATGCTGTGCTCTTTTGTTATTTACATTGGTGTCCAGAATGATTCTTTTATATCCCATGTCGTTGAATAAGGAGAAAATAAGCATACTTAAAAGGATTTTCCCATACCCCTTATCCTGCTCTGCAAAATCACAGATCTTAATTCCAATTTCAGCCGTGTCTTCTCTTTCCCTGCCATAGCCCATTTCACCGATTGGTCTGTTATCCAGCTCGATAATCAGACGTCTGTCTTCGTCGGTATCTTTCCCAAGTTTCTCAGCAATTTCACGGGCCGTTTCCCCTGTTCCATTCGGGAAGCCGGCATGGGCCATAATCTTTCCATCATTCCACCAGGATGACAATAACTCTGCGTCTTCCACAGTTGCATTTCTGATTGTCAGATTTTTGAATTGTAAAAACATATAATTAATCCTCCGTTTTATCTGGGAGGGTTAAGATAATGTTTCCCTCCCGTTCTCATTCTCTTTTAACTTCTCTGCTCTGTTTCTCATATCAAGTCACTCCTTCCTGCTTTTTGTATGGAAATTCCATCAATTTCATTTTACTACTGTCAGAACCACAATTCCACTATTTTTTATTTCCAGAATGTAACCGTTCTGTGACCTGTCTGAACTGCTGCCTGAGGACAAAAGCTGACAAGAATATCCGAACCAGATTCAAAGCTATCCCCTTGATTTTTATCCCCATCTGTAGCATACTGAACATATCGGCAGACAAAAGCAGCACAAAAACCAGAAAGGATTTACAGATATGCGGCCGTTTTACGAGAACAAGCAAATAGGATTCCGGTGTTTTCTCAGCAAGGACATCACCTTTCCCGCCCACCTGCACAATGAGGTGGAGCTGATCTTCATCCGGGAAGGCGTTCTGGAGGTCACCGTCTCCAATCAGACGAAAAAAATCCGGAAAGGTGAGGCCGCGCTCATCTTTCCGGATATGGTACACAGTTATCTGGCAGAGGACTCCTGCCTGGCTGTTATCTGCATTTTTGCGCCCTCCCATGCGAAAGAATATTATCAGCTTTTCCGTAAGCAGCAGCCCAAATGTCCCTTCTTTACTTCCGGCACCTGCAATCCGGACATTCCCTTTGCATTCGATCGGATGCTCCATTATGCGGAGCATTCCCGCGCTGTCAGCGAGGCCTGGCTGAACCTGATTCTGGCCTATCTGATGCCGGAGGCGGAGCAGACAGGAGGATGCTGATGTAGGCTATCAGCTCATCTCCTATATCTCCCTGCACTTTCAGGAGCCGTTGACACTGGAGCGCATTGCCCGGGAGCTGCATTTTAACAAATATTATATTTCCCGCATCTTTACCCAGCGGTTGCATTGTAATTTCCACGAATATATCAACCGGCTCCGGCTGGACTATGCCGCCAGACAGCTTCGGGACACGGATTTACATATCACGGACATCTGGCAGGAGGCCGGCTTTGAGAGCCAGAAGACCTTCAACCGCACCTTCCTGGCCTGCTACCGGATGACGCCCTCCCAGTACCGCAAAGTGTTGCCGCCTATCTCATGACGCTTCCCATTCCTTTCGTATTATTCCGTATAAAGTACAATCATGGAATCCATCTCTTGTTTTATAGTAATGCTGTAAAAGACCTTCGTAGTGCATTCCGATCTTTTCCATTACTTTTCTCGAAGCCTGGTTTTCTACCGAACTAAATGAATCAATTCGCTCAATATCTGTATTACGAAACATATAGTCAATAACCGCTCTCGCCGCTTCACTTGAATAGCCTTGATTCCACCAGCGACTGCCAATCTTGTAACCTAATTCACCTTTGAAATCAGCTTCTGAAATTATAGTGATACCAATCGAGCCAATCATTTCACCATTTTTTAAGTATATTCCCCAGTAATAAGTAGAATCATGCCGATAGTTATTAACCCATTGCTGAATCATCTTTTTGGTATCATCGATTGTTTTGTGTGCATCCCACCGCAAAAAACGTGTGACTTTACAATCACCTGTCCAATTACCAAACATCATCTCCGCATCAGTAAGTTCAAGTCTGCGCAAAGTCAGTCGTGTAGTTTCGATTGTTTTTGTTCCCACATGCTTCAAACGTATATTCCTCCCTTATAAACTTCCATTTGCTGTTGCTTTATTATATATCCGCTTTCCACAAAACAAAAGAGATTTCTTATATTTTCTGTTCATCAAAACGGAACTGTAACAGCTTCCCGGCCGCTCACTCTCCCACAAAAAGCGCTCTGGGCGTAATTTTCCGGATTTTCATGGAAAGCAGGCAGGCCGTCCCGAAGGTGAACAACACCAGCCCTGCCCCCGCAATGACATTGAAGGATATGGGCACCACAAAGTTACATTTCACAATCCCGATACCCCGCAGGAACAGCGCCGTCAGCGGATTGATAATAAGGCTGTTCACAAAGATACCTACAACCGTGGAAATCAGAACCGCCGGCATAAGGGACAGCGCCGTCTGCACAATCAGCTGTCCTGTGGTAAAGCCCAGTGCTTTCAGAATCCCATAGTCCCTCCTTTTGCTGTTCAACGTGGTCCGCACCAGCAGATACAGTACGAATACAATAATCACCGCGCTCAATCCCAGAATGGCGACGACAATGATGGTCATCAGCAGCACATACACTGTCGCTGAGCCCTCGATGGTGGTTCGGATATTGATCAGGGCGTTCACCTCGTTTCCGAATTTTTCCTTGATCTCCCTGTGGAATTCCTCTATGTCTACTTCCTCCGCCAGATTCAGATAGTAGCTTGCATGCTGCAGCACACCCAGCCTCTCATAGCCCTCCCTGGTAAGCAGACAATCCTTGCCCAGATTATTGCTGATCTGGGTAAAGCCTGTTATCAGATATTTGGCTTCTTTGCCTTCCGCAGTTATCGCTATTTCGTCTCCTATCTCCAGCCCCTTTTCTCCCGCGTATTTTGCCGCAATGGCAATTTCGTTATCATATTTCGGAAATCTTCCGTCGAACACCACATTCTGATTGTTTACATCGGAAAAATCCTCCGAAAAAGTGGCCAGCAGCGTCGCCCCATCCATATGGCATATTTCCACGGAGTTGTACAGATAAACCTTTTCCACCCGGGAATCGGCATGGAGTTCCCGCAAAAGCTCCTCTTCCGTATCTGCGTTCACATTAATGCAGCTGTCCGCCGTCTCTCCCACAATCAGATTGATAAAAGGTGTCATATCCAGCACCATGTTTCGGATCATCAATCCGGAGAATACCATCACCAGCGACAGCACCACCATGGTGATGCAGACGGTCACATTATTTTTGATTCCAGAAAAGGTTGTCTTCAGAGCCAGCGCAAGGTTCAGGGGTGCTCCCGTCTCTGACAGCGGAATATGATTGCGCCGGAAGCTGTGAGTCTGAATTCCCTGCCTCAGAGCCGTAATGGGCTCCATTTTTCTGATTCTACGGGAATAAAACCATACTGCCAGCGCAACCGCACCTCCGCATATGGCCAGTGTCAGAAGAAAAGGTACCGGCAGAAAATGAACCACATAGGGAATCCCGGTCTGTGCAATCATCATCTCGTTCACAAAGGGAAACAGGCAGTAGGAAATCCCCGCACCCGCCACAGCGGCCAGAAACGCCAGCCCCACAAACTGCATCAAAAGTGCCCCCATCAACTGGCGGCTGGTGTAGCCCACCGCTTTCAGCGCTCCCAGATTTTTCATATTCTCCTGAATGTAATTGACAACATTGGAGGCAATCACCACCAGCGCAATCAGGAGAATGAAAAAGGCCATGGCGCTCATAACGCCTGCGCAAATCATCTGGGAAATATAGCGGGACTGGGTCACAAGCGCATAGCAATTACTGGCTGTCCTGGCCGCGGGATATTGAGAGGACACTTTGCTTTTCAGCATTGCCTCAAAATTCTCGCTTTCTCCCTTATTCTTCAGTCGGATGGAGCAAAGTGTTGCCTTCGGCGCGTAGCCCGACTCCTCCAGCTCCGTATACTTATCCTGGGTCAGAATCAGCTCACACATGGTACAGTTGTGAGAACCTGCCATTATACTGTTGAAAAAGCCGCATATGGTATACGACATTTTATTGCTCCCCACGGAAATCTCCACCGTTTTCCCCAGGGCAATCTCCTCTGATTTATACAGCAATGGCATATAAATCCCACTTTCTCCGCCGCCCTCTTCCAGGATTTCCACCCTGCCTATTGGCCGGGAGACAGCCGCCTCCTTCTCCAGAAATATCAGTTCCGAGTTCGTCTCTCCCCCGTTGTAAGTAAAAGAACCCACCATATGCATACAGTCACTCAGGAAAAAGGCATCCGTCCCCTCTTCCTCTTCCAGCGTCCGGACGACGAATTCCCGTATCTCCACATCTTCACCGTCCACCGCAAATGTCACATGCTCCGCGTTCAGACTTTCATGCCTGCGGTCAAAATTCTGCCTGTAATCCATGGACAGCATCAACCACAGATTCAGCATCATCGCCGCAAGGAACACAAGCACCACAATGGCAGCCCCCTGCCCCTTCGCCCTCCTCAAATTAGCCCTTGCAAGCAAAAAACCTTTTCTCATACTCACCATCCCATCTCCTGCAGGAAAGCCGAAAGCTTCTCATGCCGTTCCCGGTCTCCATGCCGATACTTCCCCAGATTACATTCTCCCAGAATCACGCCGTCCTTCAGATACAAAATGCGGTTCCCCCGCCTGGCGGAACGCATGTCATGGGTCACCATCACCACGCTCTGTCCCTGTTCGTTGAACGCAGTCAAAGTATTCAGCACGTCCAGCCCGGTTTTGGAGTTGAGAGCCCCGGTAGGTTCATCCGCAAAAAGGATTTCCGGGCTGTTGATCAGGGCGCGGACCATCCCCGCCCGCTGGGCCTCACCGCCGGAAATCTGCGTTGGGAATTTCTTCTGCATCTCCGGCGAAATTCCCACCGCCTGGAACAGTTCTTCTGCTCTGGCCATAAGCTCTTTTCGGTTCCTGTTCACCAGCAGTCCCGCCGCCAATACATTATCCATCAGAGACATACCGTCGATCAGATAAATCTGCTGGAAGACAAACCCGCAGTGCCTGCGGCGGAAC
>CAQUWW010000032.1:11662-17942 GCA_948896875.1 uncultured Acetatifactor sp.
GGAACACCGCCAGTCTGTCCTGACTGTAATCGGAAATCACCTCGTCTCCAAAGGTAATCTTCCCCAGAGACGGTCTGTCCATCCCCGACAGCGCATACAGAAGCGTGGATTTCCCCGCCCCGCTGGCCCCCATAATCACGGTAAAGTCTCCTCTGTAAAGCTCCAGGTCGATATTTTTCAGAATATGCTGCATTACCCCTCCGTTGGAAAAGGACTTGCTTAATCGCTCTGTTTTTAACAAAATTTCTTTCATGCCTGTAACCATGCCTTTCTGCACTTCCTTCTGTGCATATATCATTTTATCCTTTTTGTTCTTAACAGTCTTTATGCAATCCTTACGGAATTCTTAAATCTTTGGTTGCGCAGAGAAAAAATACAGGATAGTAACAAAATGGAACGGTCTATATGGAGAATAAAATAGATATTTTATTCCAAGGGCATTTAGAAGAGTTGTGAGAGAGCTTCTAAATGCTCCTTTTGAAATATCTGATTGTGGAATAGCGCCGATGGGGGGATAATGAATATAGGAATTGAATATTGGGATAGGAAGTTTTGGAGGTAAATGGGAATACTATCGGATGAGATGAGAGAGGAATTAGTACAAGGTCTGACGGATATTTTGGGAAATAACATTTCCATGATTATTTTATACGGTTCAGTTGCGAGGGGGGATGCAACTGAGGAAAGCGATGTTGATATTGCGATTGTTGTGAGGAGCCAGATGGATAATGGAACAAAGCGGCGTTTCTTAAGCTGGGCTGCTGACATGGACATCAGGTATGAAAGAGTTTTTTCAATCGTGGATATCCAGGAAAGCAATATGAAGAAATGGGAGGATGTACTTCCTTTCTAGCGGAATGTCAAAAAGGAGGGAATTGTTTTATGGAAAGCAGCTTGAAGGAACTGGCGGGCTATCGTTTGGCGAGAGCCCGAGAAATGCTGTCGGCTAATGCCCTGAAGAACTTTGACTCATCCAAACATTCAGGAGTGATAGCATATTTTACAAAAGAATATTTGAAAACAGAAATATTGGACAGAAGTCTGGCTGTTGTTATCAAAGAAAGTTCATTATGCAGAGAAAAGTCTGATTATGACGATTTCTATGTGGCGAGCAGGGCTGAGGCAGAAGAACAGCTTAAAAACGCAAAACACTTTGTTCAGCAAGTGGAAAAGTATGTGAGTTCAAGGTGACTTCCCGCCCGCTCAAAGCAATCCTGACGCTCACCTGCAGCCCCTTCTCTCCATTTTGAACCACAAGCCCTCCTCCCATCTCCTTCAAAAAATAATCGGAAATATAGAGTCCCAGGCCCGCGCCCTCCACATTCGCCGCATTGCTGCCCCGCCTGAACTTCTCCTTTAAAAAAGGCAGTTCATCCTCTCCAACACCTCCGCCGGAGTCTTCCATTTCTACTGTCAGGCAGCTTCCGTCCTCCCGGATCGTTATTCTTATCTTCGTGCCGGCATATTTGTAGGAATTGGCGAAGATGTTATCAAATACCTGCTGTAATCTCAGCCTGTCCGCGTACAGAATGCAGTCCGGAATGGCGGGAATCACGGCCCGGTGCAGATAATCGGCATTTTCCAGCAAAGTCGCAAGCTCTTCGCTTCTAATGTCCTCCGGTTTCACAGGTAGCTGCTGCAATTCCTCCAGAGTGGCGGTAAAGAGATTATTGATCAGCGTGTTGATCTGGTCCGCTTTCTGAATAATCATCCGGTAATTATCCCGGATTTTCTCCTGATCCGCAATGGCCGCCCCCACTTCGGAGGCAGCCTTAATGCTTGCCACAGGTGTCTTGATGTCATGGGAAAGCTTCGCCACCAGCTCCTTTTTGCCAGCGTTTGCTTCCGCCTCCGCCTGTCTGGCCTTTTTCAGCTCTGCCCGCATCAGGTCAAAGCTCTCTGTAAACGCACCGAAAAGATTCTGCCTGTCCATTTCCAGCGGGATGTCCAGATTGCCGCCTGCGACCCGCTCCGCAAAGCCTTTCAGCCTCCTGAAAGGCCTGATTACTCTGCGGTTCAGATACATCGCATAGCCTATACACAGCCCACACTGCAGCAACATGGCGGCCCCGGTAAAGGAAATGACAGACTCTCTCTGTCTCCGGAACATCTGCGAAGTGTTGTTATATATCAGGATTTTCCCCACTGTCTCACTGTCAATCTGGATATCAAGGATAGTATCTCTGTGACGCACTGCGGCGTTGAGGCTTTCACTGAGCCCCGGCCCCGTTCTGAAAAGGACCTCGCCTTCCCTGTCCAGGACCACGTAGTCCAGACCGGTAGAGTTCTCATGTTGGGCCATATCGCCCCAGTCCTGCTGTACAGACCTGACCGCCTCATTGACCAGTACCGTGTCCTGCCCATCCTCTTTCTGACGGAAAGTGAAGAAGAAAAGCATCGCTGCCTCCGCGGTAAATATGCACAGCAGGCAGACAATAAAGGTGCGTATCTTCATTTTTGCCTCATCCCCCTTCCCGCATCCACATACCATTCGGCAGTCTGCCTGAGCTGTATCGTACAAATCCAGGCCACCGACATGTGCTGTCTTCTATCCATATTGTGACTATGCTGCGACTCAGATCGGAATGAGAAATACCATCTGTTTGGCATTTCTCCGTGTGAGACTTAGAACTTCTTCACGAAACTACCCTCGCAGCCAGCGATTAGAAGTTCTTCTCACACTACTCACTTTATCTCTCATGTTGCAACCTATGCTGCGACTCAAATCAGGATGCATTGAACCGGTATCCGTCTCCCCAGACCGTGATAATGTACTCCGGTCGGCCCGGTTCCCGCTCGATTGCCTCTCTGATCCTGCGGATATGCACGTTCAGCGTCCCGTCTCCGGTGAATTTATCCTGCCAGACCTCTTCAAACAGCTCCTGCTATCACTCTGTTCTCATTTCTGATCAGATAGGAAAGCAGTTTAAACTCCAGCGAAGTCAGCTTCACCGGCACACCTTCCACCGATACCTGCCGCCTGTCAAAGTCCACTGTCAGCCGTCCGTCGGTATACCTGTTGTCAGATTTCTCCCCGGACTCTGCCTCCGGCTTTCCGAAGCGTTTCAGTATCACCTTCACCTTCGCCAGCAGCACTCCCAGGGAATAGGGCTTCTGAATGTAATCATCCCCTCCGATATGAAGAGCCATAATCTTGTCGTCATCGCTGGTCCGGGCAGAGATGAACAGAATGGGAACCTCCGTCTTCTCCCGCAGCTCCTTACAGAGCGCAAACCCGCTTCCATCCCCCAGATTGATATCCAGCAGCAAAAGGTTAGCGCTGTTCTCCCGGAAAAATGCCCGGCATTCCCCGGCGCCGTACACCACGGCCGTGCTGACCCCGAACAGGTTAAAATATTCCGCCGTGCTGTCCGCCAGCATTTTTTCATCATCTATAATGAGACAATCGTACTGCAACGCCAACCCTCCTGTAAGCTCTCAAGCTGTTATCCCGGTTCCTGCCCTGTGTCATACCTTGCGTCCCTTCCAGCAGGTACTTCCGTGTCCTCACCGCACAGCCTTCCAGTTCTCATTCTTCTCCTTGCTGGAAGCGGTGGCCCTGGCCAGCTGCAGCACCACTTCACTGAAATACCTCTCCGGCACTTCCTTCAGGAAGCAGGAATTCTGGTCGTTGGCCTCGTCGTACACATAGCTGCCCCGCTTAATACCCGCAGGCACCACCTGGCCCTTCTCATTCACCACCGTGCCCTCCAACCGATAGAATCTGGCCTCGTACACGGTCACATCCTCATTCTGGCCGCCCACAAAGCTGCCGGAGAAATGAAGCTCCACGCCCATGGCAAGCTCCTTGTCCTCCCTGTAATAGCTGTAGAATCCACCCGCATCCTGTACGGAACCTCTATACCACCCCAGAGTCTGGAGCTTTCCGCCCAGGGACAGGTCATTGACGATGCAGCCACCGAAGCGCTCCAGGCTCTTCTCATTTTCCTCTTCCTTCGTCCTGTAATACACCGGCCTGTCAAGCTGCTCGATGGGCTGGGTAATCTCGTAATCCTCCAGCTGCTCCTTCCAGGCTTTCCGGGAATCCTCCGTCAGCTCAATGGGATGCACAATGCCGATATGCTGAGCAGCATTTTCTCCGCCTTCAGGCAGTTCAAATTCATCCTCGTCCTCCGTGTTAAAGGAACCGTCCTCCATGTATCGGAATGTGGATATCAGTTTCCTTTCCTCGTAAATGCCCCAGATTAATCCCGTGGCAAACTGGTGCATCACCGGATTCTTCACAAACAGATTCTTCCAGGCCTCCACGCTCCACTGCCGCCCGGTGGACAGAGCCATCTCCAGACGCATCTTCTGGCTGCTTACCGTGGCCTTCATCTGCTTCTTCATCTGCTTGAATTCTTCGTAAGC
Source organism: uncultured Acetatifactor sp. (assembly GCA_948896875.1). Classification (GTDB taxonomy): domain Bacteria; phylum Bacillota; class Clostridia; order Lachnospirales; family Lachnospiraceae; genus Acetatifactor. The sequence continues at coordinate 16,034 of CAQUWW010000032.1, forward strand.
CGCCTTTGCCTTCTCTTCGTCGTCCCTCTTTCCGGGCGAAGGGAGATTCTTCAATTTCTTCCCGCTCTCATCGAACACTTCCACTTCCAGGGCGGTGGTGATAGTCACTGTAAACTTCCGCTCTCCATAGTCAAAACAGCGCTCCATATTCTCGTCAAAGCCCAGATCCGGCACAATTCTGTCCGCCAGCTCTTCCGTGGTGATTCCCAGCTGAGAAGCCGCGAAATCCAGGGCCTTTCCGGCTGCCGCCTTAATCTGCTTGAACTTGAACTTCCTGGAAATGCCATCCACAATCAGCAGGGCCTGAGGCTTCGGATTCAATGCAAGAGCCTGCACCGCCTCGGATGCAATCGCCCCTCTCGCCGCCTGAGGCCATTCCTGAATCTGGTGGTGAAGCTTTGTCACAATCTCGTCTCCGCCGTGGATAGCCGCCGCATACAGCACCCAGCGTTTCTTCGACTCCGCCCCTGCTTCCATCCACTTGTCAAACAGTTCATTGACATATATTGCCAGCTCTTTTTCATCCAGCGTCTCCGCCAGCGTTGCCGCTGTGGGACTTACCCCGCAGGGCGACATGGACGAGTAGCTCAGAAGAATAGCCTGCAGGTATTCTTCTCCTGCCTCTTCCCCTGCTTTTGTATGTACTATGGAGAAAGGCGTCTCATAGGCCCAGGCCAGACCACGCTTTTTATTGCCCTTATGGGCCTCCTTTACCAGGTCCTCCCGGGTCAGCGTCTTACTGCCGCTCTCCTTCTCTGTGCCTCCCACATGAAGCACCGTCTCCAGCAAGGTTCTGACCTTACCGTTCTTCTCCTTTTCCAGCGTTTCCGTGAGAAGCTCCTGATATGCTTTACTGTCCCATTCGGTCAGCACCCGCACCGCAATCTCCCGCTCCGCGGCCTTTTTGGAGGAAAGCATCTTCTTCACATCCTCCTCCCAGTCCTTTGCCTGATACAGAATATTCAGCAGGGCTTCCTTCACCGTCTTCGCGCTGTCCTGTGAAAAGCTGAGAATGGCTTCCTTATTCGCCTTACGATCTTCGGAAAGCACCTGCAGTCCGAAAGCCCTTCCGGTACTGCCGGCCCCCTGAAAGGCCGCCGTCATCTCCTCTTGTCTCTCCTGAAGGTATCCCTGGAAAATCTTCTTTCCCACCGCTTCAAATATGTGCTTCCAGCTGTCCACGTAAAATGAATCATAGGCATCCGCATACCCTTTCAGCTGATATTTCAGGCCCAAATGTCTGTCATTCACAGATTTGAAAACCCGTTCCACATTCTCCGCCTTAATGCTGCTGCCCTCCCGGAAGCTGCTGGTATTGGCATAACCGCCGCAGAGCATCAGCAGTGCTTCACATCGTCCGCTCATCTCGTCATATCCATAGCCCTTCTGGTAGCTCTGCAGCACATTCCAATGCTTTCCGCCCCAGCGGTAGCCCGTAAGCTGCAGCTTATCTTCATAAGGATAAAGGGTCTCAATCTCCGCGGTACCATTTAAATAATCTCCGGCGACATTTTTCACCGCCGGATCCAGCGCCTGCAAAATTGCGTCGATCACCTTCGACTGCTGCTTGTGAATATCTGTGGCTTTTTTCGCATTGTACAACGAAGGATCCAGCTTCTGGATGACAGCATTCATCCGATTATAAGAGTCGAAATCCACAACATTCATGCAGTCCAGATAGACTTCCCTGTTCCGTTTAAACTGTGCACTCAGTATCCCCGTCTTCATCTTCTCAGCGGCCCAGGTAATGTATTTTCTGCTGTCGATTCCAAATACCTGGTCATAGTCTCCGCCGTTCTGATTCAAGTCTCCCCGCAAGTCCATGTTGTCCATGATATTCAGCATTTCCTTTGTGTTGGCGGCAAGACAGATTTTCAGCACATTTTTCAGACGCGTCGACTGCTTATAA
>CAQUWW010000032.1:17952-22825 GCA_948896875.1 uncultured Acetatifactor sp.
TACACAGCATAAATCGGTCCACGGGAAGATTGGTACACGCCATCTTCAGGATTCTCCCGTCCACGGCATCACGATTTACCGCGTTTATAATTTCATCCACTTCCAATCTGGGCATCTGATTCTTGTAGAGATTGTGAATGCTGTTTACCAGGATATCTTCATACAGCTTCAAAAGTTCCATATCCCTCTTCTCAATCTGTATAACCTCTTCCTTCTCACTTCCCTTTCCGCTCAAAATCCTGCTCACACCGGCCAGAATTCCACCTGTTTTCTCCTCCGCCCCTTTTTCCACCAGCTTCAAATTTCTGTATTTCATCCTGAAATAAGTAGTCAGAACCAGCACTTTGCCATTGTCCAGCTTACTTTTCTGATACTCCAGCGCTTTTCGCACATTTTCGGAAGTATTTTCCGAGATTTCTATGATTTTCTGCACGGAATAACGACTTATCTGATACTCGTTTATGCCGGCTCTTTCGGCGAAAATTGCCACCTTTTTGGGGATATCCATTTTCACCGTTTCTTTCTTGTTAAAGAAAATATAATTGCCGGGAAACAGATTGCTGCTGGTGGACTGACCCGCGGCAAAGAGAATATTGGCCAGTTTCTCCTTCTCCTCCCTGCCCTTGTTCACCAGGTCCGTGAACAGAGAAACCATGGCATTTGTTACATCCCGCGGCACGCCGGACATGTCTCGGAAGGCCAGCTTTTCCAGTGCCTGCTCTTCCACAGCCCCGGTGAGATAATCCTCAATCAGGGTCAGCTCATCCGCTGTGAACAGATTCATCTGTTCAAAAAGTTCTACGATTTTTGTGATACGTTGATCTCTTGGATTAATCATGATTTACCTCCTGAATTTATATTCTTTACTCCCTTTAATCCAGCAAGTGTCCCTCTCTGTAAGACCACTCCAGATAGCTGGGGTTCTGATAATAAAGATCCGTCTGAAATTCCGATATTTCATCACTGATAAAAGAGTCAAATATCTTCAGCAGCTCCTCCACCTCTTCCCCAGGCACCGCACAATCTTCAATCATAATACTATATAATTTTCCGATATCCATAAATCCGGGAACAGTATATTTACATTCTGTAATCGTATCAAAATCACCCGCAAGAATTTTATACTGTTCTATGATTTCATCACTTACCTGTTCAAAGGAAAGGCAGTGATTTACTTCCGCATCATGCAACTGCTTTTCAATTCCTTCCCTGCCCAGTGCTTCTGTTATTACACGTCGTCTGTTTTTCGTCTGACGTGCCGTATATTCAATTAGGGAACATACATAAAAATAATCATTTCTTTCCTTTTCTGTCATAGACAATCTCGCTCCTGTCAAATTTAAGGCAATTTAATGCCGACAATGTATGAAAGCTAATCTGGTGTGTGGGATATCTGAATTCTGCCAATGCCCAGAACTGCTTTCTGCTTATTCTTCCCGTCAGAAAATCGTTTACATAATTCCATACGGTATCATTTGCCATAGGTCCTTCCACAATATCATATGAATGTGTTTTTCCGCTTCTACATTTTGCAATAAAATCCAGCCATTCATCTGTCATATTATCGAACTTTAATACAGACAATCCATCAACCGGTTCGTATGAGTAGTAGTTAATTATCGGTTCTCCCACTCCCCGATTGGCCCATCGAACCGCCTGCTCAAAATGATTGGTACAGTAAAATCCCCATGAAAAATCTTTTGTATATCTCGTCTTCCGCACTTCCGGAAATTCAACGATTTCTTTGCTTGCATGATATAGAATCAAATATTGGTCACCTCAGCTTTCATTCACTTTTATAATAATCCCACCCGCGGTCATACGCGGTTTTCTGTCTGCAGAGATATAGGTATTCGTTTATGTCGGTGTACAGCTCCGCCATCCGTCCATTCTGACGCTTCATCCGGTGACGGCCTGCAGTGATTTCCCGACTCAGCTCTGACAGCTGCTCCGATAAGTATTTCATGCCATAGTTTTCTGTCAGCTCTGCCGCTTTCCCGATGTCCTTCAAGGTGCTGTCATGAACCGTGTAAAATCCGCTCTGGTACAGGTCCTCCATCAGGCTTTTCACTTCCTCCGCAATCTCCTCCACCACCTGGTACTTTGGCTTACGACCTAAAACGGCCGGCCCGGCCTGGCTATCTATTTCTGCATCTCGCTCCTGCACGTTACCCCATCTGACAGCCATCGGATCGGCATCTTCCTTCTGCCTGTCCTGACTTGCATCTTCCAGGCCGATTCCCGGTTCACGATCTACAGTTATTGTCTCCTCATCTTCCTCCACCTCCGGCAAATCCACCGGATACATCCGCAGCCGTCCGTCCCGGAGATATAGTTTCCCCAGAAAGCAGGGAAGCTTCTTCTCCGAAATTCTCTCCAGATACCGGATAGTGGAAGATTCCTGCTTCGAATAAGTAACTTCCACCAGAACTTCTCTGCCCGCCTGGTCATAAAGGGGTAAAGTCAGCTGCTGCCCTGTCTGGGAGAATTCTGCCTTCGCGCAGGAAGCAGGACGGACGAATACCAGCTCCATACCCCTCCGGGTGCCGGCTCCGCTGTTTTCACCATCGCCGCCCGCTTCCCCGGAAGTACTCTGTTCAAAAAGCCACCCTGTCTGCTGCTTTCCTATCTGTTCCTGGAAAAGCTTCCCGAAATCTCTGTAATACCACCCTTTTACATCGGAAGTACGCAGTTTCTGCTCGCCCGTAATCTCTCCCCTGGTCTCCTGACTGGAGGAAAGGCGCATTCTGTCGTCACATTTTGCCCCTGTCAGATGAATCCGCAGATTCAGCAGATTTTCCGTGGTGGTATTGATTCCCCAGGGGGCCTGGCCCTTTTCCGTGAAACGCCCCCTACGCCCGGAATCATAGAACATGGGCCTCGCATTGGTATAAGTATACCACTTTCCTGTATTTTCTTCCAGAAAATAGATAGTCTCCCCCGCGTAACCGGCCTGGTTCTGAAAGCGCTCCATGCCAATGCCGATTAAGTCCAGGTTCCCCACCGGCAGATAATCCGCCCGAAATTCTCCGGCAAGCTTCATCACCGCACCGGCATCCTCTGCCTGTGAAAGCAGAGTTACCCGCCGGTACAGCCGCGTCATCTGCGCCATAAGATCCTCTGTCTTCAAGGCGGCATTTCTCTTAAAATATTTTCCATAAGCATCGGCAAGGGTCCTGAAATATCCCTCGAATCTGGCCAGTCCCGCATTATGGCTGATGACCGCCAGTCGCTCCAGGTCCTCCGGCACATCCTCTGAGGTCCTGGAAAGCCCAGTGCCGAAAAGCTCCTCCAGATAAGCCTTCATCTGTCCGGCTGCTTCCTTCCCTTTCTCCATGTCAATGGACTGCCCGGAAGCGCCGATATCACCCAGAAGCTTCTCTCCGGTAAGGATTCCTGCCTCCAACTGACACCAGAGGATGGCGGACGCCTTATGTACACAAAGCTCCTTTTTATGACAGGTACAGGTGGAATATTCCAGCGGTGACAGTAGCTTTACGGTATATTCCGGCAGCTTTACCGTAATCACCGAGGAATACCGGATATCCGGGTTCAACTTTGCCGTAACCTGATTGACAAAAGTCTGGAATCCCCGGGTTCCCAGGGCTTTTTTCAATTTTTCGAAAGGGTATTCCTTTATTTCTTTTATGAGTGCAGTCTGCTTCTTCTCATTCGGGCTCTGTTTTTCCGCCACATTGATTCCATTCTGCTGTGTTTTTCCATCTGCATTGTCTGCGCCGTATGCTTTCACCGATCCGGCCGTATCATCCCCGCCGCTCTGCTCTCCTGAGCCAGTACTATCTCCTGCGCCCTGTGCTTCGGCATTTGCAATGTTCTCGCCGTACTGCGCCTCCACAGGTGCCGCCGCCTTCCCGGAAAGGACTTCCTGTGGATCAGCCGCTTTCTGCCCTTCTGTTCCGCCTTTTTCTGCCCCGGATTCTTCTATCCTGCCCGCTTCCGTCCCACTTTCTCCTGCGCCGCCAGCTTTTGCTCCGGCTCCTTCTACTTCGGTATCTCCCGCGCCGCCAACTTCTGTCCCGGCTCCTTCTCCCCCGACGTTTCCCGCGCCGCCTTCCTTCATGCAGCTTTCCTTCAGCACCAGAATCGCCTGTACAATGTGTCTGCACATGCTTCTGGAAGGGCAGGTACATTTACTCTCTCCCAGCGGAAAGCGCACCGTTACAGTCTCCTCCCCCACCGTTATGGAAGCCTCTTCCGCCAGGGCGACGATACCTGCCGGAACTTCCTCTTTATCCTTGTAAGCCCGCTTCACAATTCCCTTATTGCTGAGGCCGATGAGATACTCGTCGTCCACATCGGCCAGTCTGTCTCTCCATTCACTCATACAATAATCTTCCCCATCCAGCCTGCCAGCTCCTCCGGCGTCATTGCACCCACGAAAGCACCCATGTCCGCCAGCGCGGCGGCCGCGTTTCTGTCATAATTGGGATTGGCATCCATGTCCAGCGCCGTCAGCACCACCAGCCTTGCCCCGCTCTCGATGATTCCCCTGGCGGTACTGTACAGCCGTTGATAGCCGCCGCCCTCGTAAAGATCCGTCACCAGCACCACCATGGTCCGAAACGGAAAGTCAATCAGCCCCTCGCAATAGGACAGCGCCCCTGCGATGTTGGTTCCTCCGCCCAGCTGGACGCTCATCAGCGTCTCCACCGGGTCGTCCACATAGCCGCTTAAATCCACCACATTTGTGTCAAAAATCACCAGTTTCGTGTCCAACATGGGAAGCCTGGCGAAAATTCCCGCCATAATCGCGCTGTGAATCACAGAATCCAGCATGGAGCCGCTTTCATCCACGCAGATGATCACCCGCCACTGATTGTATTTCTTCATCCGGGAATTGAAGTACACATTT
>CAQUWW010000032.1:22835-27441 GCA_948896875.1 uncultured Acetatifactor sp.
ATTTTTCAGCACCAGTTGCCTGTTCTCGGCATCATAATTTTTCAGATTCATCCGGATGGTTTTCCTGATATCCAGATTCCGGGCCGACTTCACCGGACTGCTGGCGTTGCGGTTAATCTGGCCGAAAAAGGATACTTTTATCTCCTGCTCCAGCTTTTTGCTGATTTCCTCCGCCACCTTCCGCACAATCTCCCTGGCCATCACAAGCACCTCGCCCTTCATCATATGTTTCAGCTCAAGGATGGTCTTCAGAAGCTCCTTGTTGGGCTCCAGCTTCCTAAGCACCTCCGGATCGGTGAGCAGCTCCGTCATCCCGTATTTTTCCAATGCGTGACGCTCCATCACTTCCACTGTCTTCTTCGGGAACAGCTTTTTAATCTGCCGAAGCCAGTAGGGTACCGTGAGCTGAGAGCCTTCGCTTCCTCCCGAACGCTCCTTACGTATCTCCTGCTCGTCGCCGTACTCTCTGGAATACAGATAGTCCAGCACATTCTCCATATCCATAAACTGCACTCCATCCCCGGAAAAATCAATCTGCCCCGAGGCATATTTTCCGAGGACAAGCCTCCACCGGTTTAAAATCTCCTGTTCGTCAGCCATATCTTTGTCCCTTTTCTATCGCCTGAGCATTTGGTCTCATTTTTTATCTCCTACCGCCCCCATCCGGGCCTTCACATACTCGTCCGTCTCTTTCCCGTATGCATACCAGTCAGGGTAGACTTCCGTCCTCTCCAGAATGTCTCTCCCGCCCTTTCCGTGAAGCCCTGCCGCCGCAGCGGCAATCTTATCCGTCTCTCTGGGTGTGAAATAAGTAAAGGCCATCCGAAGCTCCGGCAGAAGCTCCATGAACTCTTCCTCCGTCACCCGGCCGTAAAATTCATCCAGCATCCGGATGAACGTATCCCCGATAAACACCAGGTCTCTGGCCGTGAAAAACAATCCCTTGAAAAACTGCGCCGTGTGAATCAGCTGTTCCTTCGTGCCGCTGAGATACCCCCGGCAGGCCTTCTCCACCTCCTGTGCAGTCTCTCTTCCGCTTCCGTACAAAATGCCCTGAATGCACCCGTTCAGTCCCGCATGAATCCCGCTGTCCAAAGTCATCTTCTCCAGAACCGCAAAATAGCTCTCCCGCTCCTGTCCGTACGCGGCTTCGTCCCGCCCGGTAATCTGATACAGAAGCTTCAGCGCATTCATGCATCCGTTCAGGTCCTCGTCCTTGATTCCCGTCATGGAAGGAAGAAGGGTGATCATTTTCCGACAGCCCATATGAATCAGACTTTCGAATTCCAGCTTTGACCCGTACAAAGGCCCCAGCTCCTCCATCATCAACAGCGACCGCACTGCCTCGGCCAGAGAATAGAAATCCGTATCTCCCATCATCTGTTCATGGACTCTGTCATAAACCGCCTGCATCTGCTCCCGCAGACCCATCTCGAACACTCTTGTCAGCAGAAGCACGCTTTCCTTCGCCCCCAGGTCCTTTTTCAGTTCCTCCCGCACCAGACTGATGGCGGCCTCCTCTATGGTGGCCCCATAGACGGACACCTCAATGAGAGAAGAATTCACCTGGGCGCTCCATTTATATTTCCAGATTTCCCGCATGAGATTCCTATCTTTTTTCAACTGCAGGTTGGGTCCCTTTACTTTCCTGGCAAAGGTGGTATTCAGCCACACCATTCTGTGATAGAACATGCTCTGCTGTCTGTGCTTTTTGTTGGAAAAAACAGACAGTGTGGATTCTGCCTCCAGGGTGGAACCTGTCTTGATGCCAAATTTCCTGCATTGGGCCTCGAAATCATGGATAATAGGCGGCACATCCGCCTGTTTGCACAGTGCCCCAACGGCCCGGCCTGTCATCTGTTTCCGCAATATCCGCAGCGGCGTATCCGTGGCAATGGTGTACTCTCCCTTTACAAAGGAAGCCAGCACCGCGTCCAGAAGCTCATAAGCCCCCGGCTCCCGCTTGCCCCGCAGACCTGCAAGGCCATCCGCCATGGAACAGGCGCAGATTTCGTCATAAGTGGAGAGATACCCTTCCTTCCGCCTGGTCTCCTTGCCGGATGACACAATCAAATCCAGAACCGCATCTTTGTAGGGCGTATCCGATTCCGGTATCCCCGCCCATATTTTCTGGTAAAAACCGGGAAAGGGCATTCCGCTGGCGTATCCGTTCAACGCATCCGCCGCCTCCATGGAATAGGGCATCAGGTAGACGCCCTGGTCCTTGGCCGGGACTTTGCCCCGGGCCACTTTCACCGCACCGGCCGCATCAGGCCCCTCGCTTAGCAGCGCCCGCAGCCCCGGCGTATGAAAACCTCCCGTCACCACCAGGACAATCTCTTCGGTCCCCGCCTTCCGGCTTGCATACTCCCGAATCTTCTCCGCCATGAACCGCTCCCTGGCCAGACAGCCTTCCTCCTCCAGAGACTCCACCGGTGTGTTCTCCCTGGCCAGGGTGCAGTAGGTCAATAGATTATCAAACCATTTTTCGCTCTCCTGCGACAGTCCGTTCAGCTCAAAGTATTTCTCCCAGAATTCGTCGAAGCTACGCAGTCCCGCCTTCTCGCAGAGCCGCTTCAAATATTCGTTCCGGGAAAGCAAGTAATCGTCGTTATAATTGCTCTTCTCCTCTTCCTCCTTCAGCAGCCCCCTGCCCGCCTGAGAGGCCGCCAGAATATCTCCGTATGACAGATCGATAAACGCCGTGGGGATCCCGTACTTTTTCCCCTCCCGCAGCGCCGCCAGCTCCGGCGAGTAATCCAGAAAGGGGTAATAGCATTTGTATCGTTCCTTCTCCTCCGAAAGCACACCCGCTTCATCATGATAGGAATAGTAGATGGCAAAGGGCGCTTTCGTCTCCTCGTGTACCATCACCGGAATCAGCGGCCCCGCATTTTCCGGCCCCTCCACGAGAATAACGGCCGGCCGCAGCTTTTCAATGGTCCGGCTGATATGGTAAGCGCAGGCGGGACTGTGATGGCGGACCGGGAGAAGGATTATCTCAGCCATTTTCTCGCTTCGTAATATTCTTTCCATAAGCCACCTTCTTTGCTGCTCTTGTCTCTGATCACCGTATTGAAATATCCCTTTACTTTTTCCAGGTCATCCTTGTTCTCTTTGGACACGGCGCCTACCAGGTTCTGCACCAGGCTGTCCATGCTCAAGGTTCCGTCCCCGTAATAATACCCCGTGATCATGGCCTGATAATAGACAGACACGGCCTCCGCCGTGCTCATCACCGACGACGGCTTATCAATCCGATGGCCTAAGGAAGATATGCCCTCCCGCAGCTCATGGTACGTGGATGCCAGAATCTCCGCCACGTCCTCGTCGGCCTCCACGGCAATATGGCTCTCCGCTGCAAGCTTATTTACCTCGTTCATGATAATCTGCTTCTCCATGGCAGCCTCTCTCACAGGCATCACCGTCTCGAAGTTGAAACGTCTCTTCAAAGCGCTGCTCATCTCATTGACGCCCTTGTCCCTGGTATTGGCCGTTCCGATGACATTGAAGCCCGGTCTGGCAAAAAGGAAACCGCTGTCTCCCAGCTCCGGCACATTCAGCACTTTATCGCTGAGCACGCTGATCAGACTGTCCTGAATCTCCGCCGGAGTTCTGGTAATCTCCTCGAATCTGGTCAGGATTCCCTTCTCCATGCCTATGTAGAGCGGGGAAGGCACCAGCGCTTCCCTGCTGGGCCCCTTCGCCAGAAGCAGTGCGTAATTCCAGGAATATTTTATCATGTCCTCCGTGGTGCCGGCGGTTCCCTGGATGGTGTTGGTGCTCACACCGCTGATGGCGGCAGACAGAAGCTCCGACAGCATGGTTTTGGCTGTTCCAGGCTCTCCCACCAGCATCAGTCCCCGGTTTCCTGCCAGGGTCACAATGCAGCGTTCCACCAGGGCGTCGTTGCCGAAATATTTCTTCTCTATCCGGTATTCTTTTCCTCCGTACGCAATGGGCCTGGAGCTTCCCAGGATGAATGTCCGCACCGCCTTCGGCGACATCTGCCAGCTCTCCGGCTTATTGCCTGTGTCCGTGTTCTTCAGCGCCTCCAGTTCTTCTCTGTATCTTACCTCTACCGGGGGTTTTATAAATTCCTGTTCCATGGCTTTCTCTCCTCCATAGTTTTCTTGTTCAAGATTATATCATGTTCTCCTGCTATATTCCATAAGAAGGAATTCTTAAAAATGATTTATTTTTTCACATTCACAAGGAGATAAAATTCGCGTTTAATTCACAGAGGATCTGGGATTCCTGCAAGGACCTTTAAGGTCCTGAGGACTAAGTCAAGGCAACTATAATGGCCAACAGGGGACTGTCGCCAAAGTCCAGAATTACTGCAATGGCTGATGGAGGACTATCCCCTAAAGCAAAGGGGACGGCAGAGAAGGCCGGTGGTTCTTTCCTCGGCGGGGTAACGCGCCGGTAAACTAATCCTTAACTGCGACTAAAGCGCGAAAGTACCGCGCTTAAGTCTCCGTAAAGGCTGGATTTTACCTCTGCTAAGGGCACCCCTTGTGTGCGCAAAGTGTCCATGCGGACACTTGCGAAAGAGCCACCGGCCTCCTCTGCCTGTTTCTCAGCATGTTTTACAGGAAAGGCG
>CAQUWW010000033.1 GCA_948896875.1 uncultured Acetatifactor sp.
TCGTCCAAGGCTTTTGTTGCAAATTTTTCGGGACATTTTCAAAAATGCTTGACAGAGGTTTTTTCCTATGTACCAATTACATAGGTTTTAGATTTTTATTAAGTCTATCCACCATCCATGCAATCCGCTTTTCCCGTCCTGCGTCTGTCTTCGCGTCAAAGAACGCCCGTGTATAAGTCTTCTTCACCGATAAAGACATCGCCTGAAAATTTGTGTAGGCAGGCTCATAGCTTTCCAATATGGCAGAAAGCTGTGCAATCTGCTCTTCCGTAATAACTGCCAGCGGATTTACCGCATCCCATTGTCCGTTCTTTTTGGCATCCGCTATTTTCTTTCTGCCAAAATCAGTCATACGCCCCTGCTCTTCAAGCTTTTGGGCCAATTTCTTATTTTTGTCCGACCAATTGCTTTTCTCCCTGCGCATGGAAAAATACTTTTTATAGGTTTTGTCGTCAATCTTTTCCATCTGGCCGTCTATCCATCCAAAGCAAAGCGCTTCTTCCAGCGCTTCTTGCGCCTTTATTGTTTTCGGTCCTCCGGCCTTGCCAAACAAAACCCAAATACCGGCACTTGACAGGCAGTTATCATAGAGCCATTTTCTAAATTCATCTCTGCTCCCAAATTCCATTATATCGCTCATTATACGCACCTCTTTCCTGTGTCTTATCCGCCAAAGGCCTATTTATCTCCAACAAAAACGAGATTCTACAGGACAACACATAAATTGTCAAGCATCGTTTTCGTAGCAAAAGCTTGAGAGGGCGTTCATAATTGACCGCCCTCTCTGTTAACCGGCTCGGATTCCCAGCCCCCTGCGCCTATTTGTACAGAGGTCCGTATGCCGCGCAGGCCCGGTAATCCTGCCCTTCCTTATCCATACCGAAGGCATTCCATGCCGCGGGACGGAAGATTTTGTCCTCCTCCACGTTATGCATGCATACGGGGATGCGAAGCATGGAGCACATGGTAATCAGATCCGCACCGATATGCCCGTAGCTGATGGCGCCGTGGTTGGCTCCCCAGTTGTTCATCACATCGTAAGCGGTGGCAAAAGCACCCTTTCCGGTGGTTCTCGGAGCGAACCATGTGCAGGGCCAGGTGTAATCCGTACGCTTCCACAATACATCCGTCACTTCCTCGGGCAGATGAATGGTCCAGCCCTCCGCGATCTGCAGCACAGGTCCCAGGCCCTTCACCAGATTCAGGCGAATCATAGTGGCAGGCATCTCGGCCTCGGTCACAAAACGGGAAGAGAAGCCGCCTCCTCTGAAATACCCGCAGTCGGCATAGTTCCAGGTAGTTGCCGACATAATGGCCTTCTGGTCCTCTTCCGTCACCTCATACCAGGGCTTCATGACGCTGTTGCCCTCCGCGTCCTTTGCCTGTCCGCAGGCATCCAGACAGGCGGCTCCGGAGTTGATCAGATGGATAAATCCACCTGCCTCCTTCGCAATACCCTCCAGCTCATATCCGGTAGCCTTCTTCACTGCCTCAGGGCTCCAATAGGTACGCACATCCGCAAAAATCTGGGCCCGATTGGTCAGAAGTTTCATGAACAGCATGCCCAGGCCATTCAGCACATCGTTCTCCGTAGCCAGGATATAAGGCTCTCTGGCCCCATTCCAGTCAAAGGAGGTATTCAGCATGGCCTCGGGGAAGTCACAGTTAGGATAGAAGTCGGTCCACTGCCGCTGTCCCTGGAAGCCTGCGGCGATGGCATTGTGGCCCACCATCTCCTCTTCCCTGCCTTCCGGCAGATTCGGATTCCCGTTCATCAGGTCCTTGATGATACACATCATCTTCACTACGAACTCCCAGTCCTGATCCTTCTGCTCCCTGGTCTTCTGGATTTCCACAGGATTCTTGTCAAAGCCTTCCTTACAGTATTCTTTCGCCCAGGAAAGAGCCTTCTCATATTCCTTCTGGTCATAAATGCCCTCTGTCATCCGGCGGATAATCTCCACTTCGTCCACGGATTCCACCCGCATACCCAGATATTCCTCGATAAAGGCCGGGTCAATGATGGAGCCGCCGATTCCCATACAGATAGAGCCGATCTGCAGATAAGATTTCCCCCGCATGGTGGCCACAGCCACAGCCGCCCGTGCGAAACGCAGCAGCTTTTCCTTTACATCCTCCGGAATGGAGGTATCGTCCGCCTCCTGCACATCATGTCCGTAAATGCCGAAAGCCGGAAGCCCTTTCTGGGCATGAGTGGCCAGCACGGATGCCAGATACACCGCACCGGGACGCTCCGTACCGTTGAAGCCCCAGACGCCTTTTATGGTATTCGGGTCCATGTCCATCGTCTCTGCTCCGTAACACCAGCAGGGTGTGACGGTCAGTGTGATATCCACTCCCGCCTTGCGGAACTTATCCGCACAGGCCGCAGCCTCTCCCACGCGCCCGATGGTGGTATCCGCAATCACCACCTTCACCGGTTCCCCGTTGGAATAGCGCAGGTTCTCCTCAAAGAGAGACGCCGCCGCTTTCGCCATATTCATGGTCTGATCTTCCAGAGATTCCCTTACCTTCAGGACACCTCTTCTGCCGTCGATGGTAGGACGAATGCCTATCACCGGATAATCGCCGATCAATCTGTTTTCTGCCATACTTAACCTCCTCTGAATTCTAAATTTTCCTACACAACACCCTTCTGCAGCATAATGTTGGCATACAGTGCGCTTTCCCCTGTGGCGATAATGGCATAAGCGGTTTTGGCCTGCTCATAAAAGGCAAAGCGCTCTATCTCTCCAACGGCGCTTTCGCCCCGCTCATCCGCCTTTTTTACAATCGCTTTATAGTCCTCCCAGATAGGAGTCTCCACAGGGTCTCCCGGCATCACCTGCATCAGATTCACCGGATGCTCCACGTAGGTATCCAACGGGAAAAGCTGCAGAATCGCTTCCAGGATTTCACAGGTACCATGGCCGTCCATACGGATGACAATAGCGTCCTTTCCCATAGTTTCCGCCGGGAAATTGCCGTCTGCAATCACAAGTCGGTCGCTGTGTCCCATTTCACACAACACCTTCAAAAGCTCCGGAGACAAAATTTTCGGAATTCCTTTTAACATTTGGTAATCACCCCCTCAACATCCCATAAATCTTCCCAGCCCTTTGCACCTTCCCAGAGGAACACCTGTCCCTTGATGAGACGGCAGTTTTTGTCCTCCGCTTCGATGGCTTTCATCTCTTCCTCCGTCAGCGGGTCTTCCGCCGCGGATTTCAGATTTGACATGTATTGATTCTCCTTCACGGAAAAAGGAATGGGCACCTGCCCTCTCTGCACCGCCCATTTCAGGCAGATAATCGCCGGATGAACGCCGTGAGCTTCCGCGGCCGCCACAACTGCGGGCAGCTGGGTATCCGCCACGTCTTCCTCCGTCCTGTCTCTCTCCGGCCTGGACGGGGAACCGATAGGACAGTATCCTATGGGCAGAATCTTATGTTCCTGTGCATAGGCAAACAGCTCCTTCTGCTGGAAAGAAGGATGCAGCTCCATCTCCAGAGCCGCCGGCTGGATTCTGCACAGGGGCAGCACCGCTTCCAGCTTCGGTATCGTCATGTTGCTCATGCCGATATAGCGGACCAGTCCCTTGTCCACCAGTTCCTCGCACTGTCTCCAGGTGGCCATGAATTCTTCCACTGAAAAAGGTCTGGAATCCGGATTCCGGGAATCCCCGCTGCAACCCGGCGCATGATAATTGGGAAAAGGCCAGTGCACGAAATAGAGATCCAGGTAATCCAGCTTCAGGTCCTGCAGACTCTTCCGGCAGGACTCCAGTACTTTTCCCTCCCCGTGCATGTCATTCCACACTTTCGATGTAACGAACAAATCCTTGCGTTCCACCGTTCCTTCCTGCATCACGCGCTGCAGGACTTCTCCGATGGAATCTTCATTCTGATAGACGGCCGCACAGTCAATCAGGCGATATCCGTACCGTATCGCTCCGTATACGGCCTGGGAAACCTGCTCCGCCCCATACTTATCGGACCCAAAGGTTCCCAAACCCATACAGGGGATTTCCTCCCCCGTATAAAGCTTCCTGACAGGAAGTAAATTTCTGTCTAATGTTTCGCTCATATTTATTCTCCTAATTCCAGTTCCGCTGCTGGCCGTTCAGTACCCACGCTTGGGCAGAGATCTTCCGGCCGCACTTGCGTCCGTAAGTTCTCTGGGGCACTGCACGGCCTGCAGCTGTTTCCAGTTCCGCTGCCTTATTTATCAAACACCACGGCCACTTTGCCGCACTCTCCCGCTGCCATCAGGCGATAGGCCTCAGCTGCCTGGTCGATGGAGAACTCATGAGTAATCAGATCTTCCGGATGGATATTCCAGCGCACCAGACGCTCCACCAGCTCCTCCATCTTCCACAGAGAGGTCACCCAGGAACCATAGATGCTCTTCTGACCGTGAATGATATCCGGGCTGGGATTGAAGGTACAGGTTCCGCCCTCGCCCACGAAGGCAATTTTGCCCCACTCTCTGGTGGCGCGGATTGCCAGCTGTCTTCCCGCATCGTTGGCGGACGCGTCGATGGCTCTCTCCACACCTCTGCCGTCTGTCACAGCCAGAATATTCTCCAATGCGTCATCCCCGGGCTTAAACACATGGTCCACCAGTCCCAGCTTCTTCGCCAGCTCGATTCGGTACTCGTTCATCTCAACGCCGATGAGCTGATTGGCCCCCATGGCCTTCGCCAGCATCAGTGCCGCCAGACCCACCGGTCCCAGGCCTGTCACAAGCACCGCGTCATTGCCGCAGATACCGATCTTCTCAATGGCCTCATACACCGTTCCAAAACCGCAGGCCACCTGGGCTCCGTCCTTGTAAGTCAGCTGATCCGGCAATGCGACCAGGTCCTTCTCCTCCGCCAGAATGTAAGGCGCCATGCCGCCGTTCCTCTGCCAGCCGTATGCCTGACGGAACTTGCTCTTACAGGATATGTAATATCCTCTCCGGCAGTCATTGCAGACACCACAGCCTGAAATATGATACACGATAACCCTGTCTCCCTTTTTGAACCGACGCAGGCCCGGGCCTTCCTCCTCGATAATACCGCAGGGCTCATGTCCCGCCACCATTCCGGGGATATAGCCTTCCGGTCCTTTGCCGGTATGCTCTCTGTAAATACAGCGGATATCACTTCCGCAGATTGTGGTGGCCATCGTCTTAATGAGAACCTGTCCATGTCCCGGTGTGGGCACCTCGAAATCCTTCATCTCCACCGTGCTGTTCCCGGGAAGAACCGCACCCTTCATCATCATTTTTACTGCCATTTTTTTACCCTCCATACATATACATAATCAACTGCTTCTTTACAGTTGTGTTCCATATTTTTATTATAACTCTTCCCAGGATTTGCACAAGCTCACATTATGCCTATTTATTTCCAAATGCGTCGTGTTTTTGAATAAAACGGATCAAAGATTTCGTCATTCGGAAAACCTTACATTTCTATTCTTTTTCATATGCCAAACGACAGGTTTTCCGATAGCATGCCAAGCCATATTTATGAATCGTTTCCATACCTTCCCGCCTTAGCAAATCAACATATTCATGGGTTTCAATCTGCTCCATTGCCTCTTGGAGCGCGACATCAAAAGTACCGTTCTCAGCATATTTCACCTCGATGACACAGCCGGTTTTCTCTCTTGGGACGATGAGCAGGATATCGGAGTAGCCAGTACCTGACTCGGCGTTGGATTTTACGATCCAGCTGCCTTCCGCTCGCAAAAGGCCAAAGAAAATGCCATGATAGAAATTTTCCTTTTTCTCCTTTCTCACCGCCGTGTCACGAATGCTGATGGACTCTGACAGGAATGCACCAAATAGCTCCTGCACGGTCTCGGCATCGCCGGTTTTAACTGCTCTACAGAAAGTCTCCCAACGCTTCATGTCGCCGGTTACCCGATCCTCAAACCATGTGCGGATTTTATTTTCATATATCCTGAGAATTTCCTTATTCGGAATCACCAGTTTATGGCGTTCTCCATTGGATTTCCCGGCATCGGTCAGGTATCCCGTAGCGTAGAGGACGCTCCACAGATACGTCTGGCGAATATTTACATTCCTATTATCAAGGTCTGCGTAGGTCAACTCCGGAATGATCTCTTTCTCTACCGCTTCACCGGAAATCAGCGCTTCAATCTCTCCTTTTGTAGCCTCTGTGGCGTCCTCAAGAATGTCTTTTATAATGGCGTTGCTGCTGCTGTTCTCCCAGTGTGATCTCATAGCAGCATCCTTTGACACCCTCAGCAAATCACACTGATTGATTACATCCCAAGGGCAGTAAACATCTACACCCCCGAAATGGTAGCCATCATACCAGTCCTTTACATCTGAAAAGCGATCTTCCACACCATAGTACTGAAGCATTTCTTTCACTTCACTGTCAGTGAAGCCGAAATACTCAGCGCACTGCTCATCGGAAATCGAACGCACTTTGAAGTTATTCAGACCCGTGAAGATACTCTCTCCATGTCTTCCGTAGGAAGACATTGCTATCCTTAAGCATCCGGTGAGCACGGCAAACTCCAGACTCTCATTTGTTTTGAGCGCCTGACTGAGAAAAGAGCGAATTAATTTGACCATCTGCAGGTAATAACCATCCTGTCTTCTTATCTTCTTCCTGCAGCCTGTCACTTTCCTTCAGAAAAGCGAATCGGGTCGCTTCCGCACTGACCAGCATGCCCAAGCTGTCACAGGCCGTCTCAAAGTCACCGCCTTCCACGTCCTTTAAGCTGAGCGAGATGACCGGGTACTTCCCCATATGTCGCTCACACAGCTCTGTCTCCCTGGAAATGTCAAGTCCGTCGAACAAAGACGCATCTGCTCCGATTTCAAAAAAAGATTTGATCATATTCATATTCAGGCTTTTCCCGAAACGCCGGGGTCTGGTGAAAAGGTTCACAGCCCCTTTCGTCCGCAAAAACTCGGCGATAAAAGCTGTTTTATCCACGTAATAGTAATCTTTCAGTTTAAAATCCCGAAAAAATTCAATTCCAATTGGAAGCGCTTTTTTTCTTTCATCCATCTGGCAATTCTCCTTTCCCCCACACTGAAAAGACAATATATAAGAGCTTTAGTGAATTCAGTATATCATACTGCAGCCTCTGGCTGCAATCAAATAAAAAGAATCATCCTGCGGCACAAATCTGAAACAGAGGCGAATGAAATATGCAGTTGTTGCCTTTTTGAATTTATGATAGACTTTATGATAGATTTTCCATAGAAGTTTACCCTGCGGCTCCATGCCCGTTTGCATTGTACCGTTTTTGAACACAGACCTTGCTATCTCACAAGAAAGAAGGAACCTCCTTGAAAACACTTTACACCGACCTGGATATCCGATTTACCTTGGACGGCATCTCCGTCCGGGCCCTGAATATCGTCTTTGAACGGTTCACACAGACACTTCCCTCCCACAGCCACGGCAGCGGCTGTTACGAAATCCACTACATTCCCTTTGGCTATGGGAAATTAAATGCAAATGGTCAATATTACGATATTACGCCAAATACGCTCTATATCACCGGTCCTCATGTGGTGCATGCCCAGACTCCCATCCTGGATGACCCCATGCAGGAATACTGCGTCTATCTGAAGATACGGGATAATTCTCGGTCCAGAAAGCCTTCTCCCGTGATGGATGCTTTTCTCTCAATGCCCTTTTGGATCGGGCCGGATACCCAGGGTGTTCATGCCCTGATGAGACAACTTTTTTTTGAGCTGGAGCATCGCTATACCGGTTATCAGAATCAGGTGGAGCTGCTCCTGCCCCAGCTTCTGATCTGTATGGTACGTAATTATGAACATTGCAGACTCTCTCAGACTGCCTTTGCCTATAATATATCGGATTCAAAATCTGTCATGATTGACCAGTACTTTCTCTATGAATATCATTCTCTTTCTCTGGAAGCTCTGGCCGCCAGACTGAAAATCAGCCCCAGACAGACACAACGGTTGTTAAAAGAATATTATGGCAAAACCTTTCAACAAAAGAAAGCGGAAGCCAGAATGTCAGCCGCCGCCATTTTGCTGTCCGATAAGGAGAGAAGCATCGCCTCCATCGCAGAGGCTCTGGGATATTCTTCCACAGAGCATTTCTCTTCCGCCTTCCGAAAATATTATAAAACCAGTCCGGGCAAATACAGAAGGCTGCCATCCAGCACGGCCTCTACCAGTCTGTCCCCGTCATAACGCAATTTTAAGGAGAAAAAAGCCCTGTTCTCCTCCAGAAGCCGGAAAAATATTTTGTCGCCCTCCCATATCGGCAAATCGCATACCCTGGACTTTTCCACCCATTCCAGAGTCCCCTCATCGCACTCCTTCAGCGTGCCGTCATAGCCGTCCGCAGTATACAGGAACATATACTCTGTCTCCACGATACCGGTAATAAATGTGATGACGCCTCGAAGCTTCCAGGAAGTCAGCGTCAGCCCCGTCTCCTCCCATGCCTCGCGCAGCAGGCAGTCTTCCGGCGACTCATCCGCCTCAAAATGGCCGCCTACGCCAATCCATTTGTCCTTATTGATATCCTTCTCCTTTTTCACCCGATGAAGCATCAGATAACTGTCATCCTTTTCTATGTAACAAAGTGTGGTCAGATTGCTGCGCATATTCTCACCTCCCAATCAAATATTTCGTCTCTATCTTACCCTATGGCAGGGGAAAATTCAATACGCCGCCTTCTCTATTTTCTTATCTAGTTTCCTTTTCGTAACAGTTCAGACACCCCCTACCGCGAAGTCAAAATTGCATTCCTATGCAATTTTGCAAGACTTTCGAGCGCCAAAACGCATTTTCTTTGCGTTTTGTGTGCATCAGCGTAACAGTTCAGTGCCCTGTCTGAACTGTTACTCCTTTTCCCAAACTTCCATTCTGAACTGTTACATTATTACAGTTCCCTCACTCAAATGTCACTGAAATGTAAGATAACGGTATTATACTCTAAGAAGACAACACGAAACCATATCAAAAACAACACAGGAGACAAACGATGAAACACAGACTATCCAAAAGAAAGAAAGGCCCGAGACATATGATCAGAAATCTTACTGCCGCTTTGTTTATTCTTTTTCTGAGCGTGACAGCATTTTCCATATCCTTTCTCGGCATAAGAGGGTATCGGCTGTACCAGGATGCCATGGCCGAGATGTCAATCGAGGAAAAAGTGGAAAGCATCCGCGAAAAAGAACATTTCACCTCCTATTGTGACCTGCCGGAATTCTATGTCAATGCCCTGATTTCCGTGGAGGATCACCGATTCCGGTCGCATTCAGGCATAGATCCCATTGCTCTCTGCCGCGCTCTATGGACAGACATTCAGGCACAATCTTTTAAGGAAGGGGGCAGCACGCTGACCCAGCAGCTGGCGAAAAACCTGTTCTTTTCCCAGGCAAAAACCCTGGAGCGCAAGGTGGCGGAAGCACTTGCAGCATTGGCCCTGGAAAGAAGATACAGCAAAAATGAAATCCTGGAATTATACGCAAACACAGCCTACTTCGGCAGCGGCTATTATGGTATTTATGACGCAGCCATGGGATATTTCCACAAGCAGCCATCCGAGCTGACCGACTATGAATCGGCTCTGCTGGCCGGAATCCCCAACGCGCCATCGGCATACTCCCCAAATGTAAACAGCGAACTGGCCTCTCAACGTGTGGGACAGGTTCTCCGCAGTCTGGTCAGAAATGAGCTGATCACTCAGGAGGAGGCGGCCAGAATACAGGCGGATCATACAAAGTAAGCCCTGTCCCTGCCGGCACAAATCCGATCTTGACAGAGCGGCCACATCCAGATACACTTAGTCTTATCAAGATAGAAAATGAGGTGTATCCAAATGGAATTCAGCAGAGAAAAAATCAGACAAATCCGGCATTTAATGCTGTTGGCCGCCCTTCTGATTCTGGGCCTTATCTACAGCAATCAGGTGTTTCAGGGTATTGCGTTTCTCATCGGCATCATCACCCCGTTCCTGGCCGGCGGCGCCATTGCCTTCGTCCTGAACATTCCGATGAAGGCCTTCGAGGACAGGGTGTTTGCCCGTTGGAAGGGCAAGTCCGCCAAAAAGTGTAAACGTCCCGTATGCCTGGTGCTTTCCATTGTATCCGTCCTCCTTGTTATCACTGTGGTAGTTGGAACCGTGGTTCCTCAGGTGGCTTCCACCGCCTCTGAAATCGGGAAAAAGATACCGGCATTCATGGACAGGCTCATGGAAGAACTGGATTTACTGGCCAAAAAATATCCGGAGCTGACGGACCAGATTAACAAGCTGGACCTGGAAGAAATCAATTGGGATTCCCTGTTAAACGGTATTTTCGACTTCCTGAAAAACGGCGCCGGGGACATGCTGAACTCCACTGTCAGTGTGGCCAGCGGAATCATATCCGGCATTGTCAACGGAGTCATCGCCTTTATCTTCGCCCTGTATATTCTGGCCCAGAAGGAGCGGCTGGAGAACCAGGGCCAGAGAATTATCTCCGCCTATCTGCCGGAAGCCGCAGGGAAAAAGATTCTGGAAATCTGCAGCCTCCTGTATAAAAATTTCAGCAGCTTTATCACAGGGCAATGCCTGGAGGCCGTGATCCTGGGAACCATGTTCGTCATTTCCATGAGCATTTTCCGGATGCCCTATGCTTTGATGATAGGCGTACTGATTGCCTTCACGGCCCTGATTCCCATCGTTGGCGCTTTCATCGGCTGCGCTGTGGGCGCATTCCTCATTCTCATAGACAACCCGCTGCAGGCTCTCTGGTTTATCATTCTCTTCCTGATCCTCCAGCAGATTGAGGGAAATCTGATCTATCCAAAGGTGGTGGGCAATTCCGTTGGCCTGCCGGCAATCTGGGTCCTGATGGCGGTCAGCGTGGGTGGTAGCCTGTTCGGCATTTCGGGAATGCTGCTGTTCATCCCCCTGATGTCCACCTGCTATACTTTGCTGAGGGAGAGTGTCAACAAAAGAAATTCCCGCAGAAAACCCCTTGCAGTCATAGCACCGGAGAAACAAAAGCTTCCTGACGGCAATGCCAGGAAAAAACAGCAGAATAAAAAGGAATCTTCAACTTGAAATCCTTCACATGCTCCGGCAAATGTGGACAAAAACGGTATCCGTCCGGCTCTTTCGGGTCCGGGCGAATACCGGCCAATTCCTCGATGATCAGCGGAATCGCCCCGCTGCCCCAGGGATGGCACAGGCTCGTATTCCATTTCTGATCTTTCCCCCAGGCCTCGAAGCAGGTGGTAGCCCCCTCTCTCAGCATATTGCGCCAACCGTTCTCATCCTCCCTTGTCAGCAGACGATACAGCGTTTCGTGCCGTCCGATCCGCCCAAGTCCCCGCAGCGCAAAATACATTGGAAAGATACCGCAGCGCCTTCCCGGGGTCAGTAAAAGAGCTTCATAAGTCTCCACCGCCTCCTCCGGCAGCAGGCCGAAACAGGCCGCGTACAGATTGGCATGCAGCGAACAATGGTCACTTACCTCGCTGTCCGCAAAAAGCTTCTGCTCCGGCCGGTAGAATACTTTCCGAAAAGCTTCTCCCACCGCCGCCGAAGCCCGGTCACAGGGTAGTCCCAGAATGCCTTCCACCTTCTCCTTCATAATCAATGCCCCGTACCACAGAGCATTGATCACATTGTGACAGCCCTCTCCCACCACCGGCCGGGTCAGCGCAAAGTCATAATTATCCCGCAGATTCTCCGGCCAGTCCACCAGATTCCAGGCGTGGGCCACATTTTCCAGAAGGCCGTCCTCTCTCCCATACTGCCCGTAAAAATCCGTCATCCCGGCAAGGGTCGGATAGCATTCTCTGAGAAAGTCCGCATCTCCCGTAAAATCATAGTCTGTCAGCACCAACGCGCCGAAAAGCAGCGAAAAATCGGCAATCTCCTGCATAAGGGAACCGGGGGCCACCGCCAGAAGTCCCGGCGTCACTTTGGAGGATTCTATAAAATCCCGGATACACTTGCGCAACATGTCGGTTTTCCCCGTCAGCCAGACATGGGCCCTGGCTGTGATGATAGCATCCCCAAGGTACTGTCCTTTCTCCCGACTGGGACAGTCCAGGAAAGCCTCCTGGGTACCGCAGCGCACCGTATTCTTACACAGTTCAAAGATACGTCCCAGCTCATCGGTCTCACACTCCAGCGTGCACAGTTCCTCTTCCATTGGATAAAATCGCTCCGTCACATGACATTCGGCCAGAACGTCCTCCGGCCGCAGCTTTCCCTCTCCCAGGACCTCCACATAGCGGAAAGCCTTATATTCCCAGGGCTGAAAAATATTGTTTCCCGCTTTCAGCGTCCATTTTTCTTCATAATGGCAGTTACAGCGCATCTCATAGCGGACCCGCCCTGCCTCGTCCAGTTCCTCCCCGTAACGGAGAATCAACTGCTGTCCTTCCAGTCCCTGTGCCGTGGCATGAAAGCATCCTGTCCTCTCCCGGCCGAAATCATACTGCACACCGCCCGGCACCGGACGCCGGCTCACCGGCTCCACCCGTTTTCTCTCCAAAGGTGAGATCTCCTGCCGCACCAGATGATAATCCGCCCACTTTGCCTCCGTCAGACAGCCCCAGTGGCCGTCGTCATACCCCGGCCGGTTCCAGTCCTCCTCCCACAGACGGCTGTCGAAATTCTCCAGAAACTGGGTGTCATACCCCACAGTCTCCCCGCTGTAAGCTCTGTTGATCTGATACCGCCAGCTTTCGTCGCAGGCCGCCACAGCCCGCTCCCCCTGACAGAACGCAGCCCACAGTCCGAACCGCCCGTCGCCACTTGTACAGGACCGGGTGATTTTCCCCTGATAATACAGATGGAGCGCCAGCGTCACAGTGCGCCCTCCCGCAATCTCGTATTCCTGATAGGGATACCTGCTTCCGTAAGCCAACCCGGAGCCCTGCCCCAGCCATGTTCCGTCCAGCCAGGCCTGGTAGCTGTCGTCCGCGGTAAGACGCAGGATACAGTCCCCGGGCGGCAGACTGATACGTCCCCTCACCAGCACATGCAGGTTGCAGGGGGCGTCGGTGTCCGGCAGGGGTGTGGTATCCTGTTCTCTGTGGAGCACATGAATCTGCCGCACCGTCTGCCACTCAGGTATGGTCATCCAGGGAAGCTTTTTCCAGTCTGCCCTGGTCTTTCCTTTTGAATCTGCTGTCTTTACTGCTTTGCCTGCATGGACGTTTCGATATTCCAGGTTTTTCTGTAACCGGTCCGCCAGCGCGGAACAGCCGCATTCTGTAGAGAGCCTGACTGCCTCCTCCAGCAGCCGCACTGCACTCTCCGGTGCCAGCACATCCGAATTATCCACCGCCCACCAGGGAAACACTCTGTTTTTATGTTCTCCTTCTCCTATCAAAAAGGCATATCCCACCAGCTCCTCCCCCCGAAACAGGAAAAGATACTGTGGCAGACTGCCCTTCCGGGACTTCTCCATTTCTCTCTTCAACGTCCTCTGCTTCCCGTAAGCAGGGCAAAACCCCAGACGAAGCAGCTGCTCCGGAATCTGATCCTTCTCTTCGTCCGGAATCTCCAGATAATTGACTATCCTCTCCAAAATTCTCCTCCTGAATTCTGTATGACCGTTCTCTTTTTCTCCGCGCTATGCCGGTCAAATCCAACCCCATTATATCATGATTACAGGGCAATCATGATATGGATGGCCATTCGGCCGTTTCCTGCCGAGAATAAGGTTATTTTATCATGTGCACAAACCGCACATGATGGATGGCCATCCGGCCGTTTCCTGCCAAGAATAAGGTTATTTTATCATGCAGATTCCACTTAAGCAACAATAGAATCCACGCTCTGCGAGGATTCTATTGTCATGAATAAAATCGTTACTGTTTAGTTTACTTCGTTTACAGCGACAGATGTACGCCAAATCGCATTACGAAAAAGACATTCGCAAAAACAGCAGTTTTAATGAGTTCGCTGAATTCTATACATGGCAGCCTCATCCTACTCTTACTTCCGCAGTCCCGCCTTCAGCAAAGAAAAGTGTCACTGTCTTATCCGACATCTGGAAATCCGCCCCAGTGACTCTTATCTCTCCCCCTGCATTCATCAGTTTCGCCCTGCAGGGCTTTTGCCCTGTCACTTCAACAGAGCAGGTATTTCCTTCCCTCTTTACCCTGATAAGAGTATCCTGTTTCCTCTCCGCATCGTACACAACCGTCTCTGCCTCTCCACCGTCCGCAGGCCCATACACCTGGAACGTGACATTCTCTCCGTAGTCATAGACCGGCCCGTCTGTGCAGGCCCCCACCGCCACAATGCTGTTCTCTCTCGCATACAGAGGAATGCTCAGATACCCATGTTTTTCCCGATACCATCTGCCTCCCTCTCTGACTTCTCCGGTCAGAAAATTCGTCCAGCTTCCCTGTGGCAGATAGTACTCCGCCATTCCCTCTTCATTGAAAATCGGCGCAACCAGCAGAGAGTCACCCAGCATATATTGATTTGCAAGATATGCACAGTTCCGGTCGCCGGGAAATTCCAGCGCCATACTCCGCATCATTGGAACCCCGGTTCTGGAGGTCTCTATTGCATTTCTGTACAGATAGGGCATCAGCGTAGCCTTCAGTCTGGTAAAAAAGCGCACAACGTCCACGCTTTCCTCATCATAGAGCCAGGGCACCCGGTAAGAGGTGGAACCATGCAGCCTGGAATGGGTGGACAGCAGTCCGAAAGCGCACCAGCGCTTATAGACATCCGGTGTTGATTTGCTTTCAAAACCGCCGATGTCATGACTCCAGAATCCGAAGCCGCAACTGGTCAGAGACAGTCCGCCCCTGAGGCTTTCCTCCATGGATTCATAGTCCGACCAGCAGTCTCCGCCCCAGTGCACGGGAAATTTCTGTCCGCCGACTGTGGCAGAGCGCGCGAACAATACCGCTTCGTCCTTCCCCCTTTTTCTTACCAGCAGCTCATACACCGTCTTATTGTAAAGATAGCTGTAATAATTGTGCATTTTCACGGGGTCCGCACCATTATAGTACACCACATCCGTGGGAATCCGCTCTCCGAAATCTGTCTTAAAGCAGTCCACTCCCATATCCAGCAGCAATTCCAGCTTCTCCTGGAACCAGCCAGCAGCCTCCGGATTGGTAAAGTCCACAAGAGCCATACCCGGCTGCCACATATCCCACTGCCACACATCTCCGTTTGGCCGCCTGAGAAAATATCCCTTTTGAGCCCCCTCGTCAAACAGCGCCGACTCCTGTCCGATATAGGGATTGATCCAGACACAGACCCTGATTCCCTTTTCCCGAATCCTGGACAGCATTCCCGCCGGATCTGGAAATACCCTTTCATCCCAGATAAAGTCCGACCAGTGGAACTCTTTCATCCAGCAGCAGTCAAAATGGAAGACGGATAACGGAATTCCTCTGTCCAGCATGCCGTCTATAAAGCTCATCACAGTCTTCTCGTCGTAATCCGTGGTAAAGGAAGTGGACAGCCACAGTCCAAAGCTCCATGCCGGCGGCAGAGAAGGCTTCCCTGTCAGATCCGTATACCGTTCCAGCACTTCCTTCATATCAATTCCTGTCATCAGATAATAATCCAGGCATTCCCCCTCCACGGAAAAAGCCGCCTTTGTCACCTGTTCCGTGGCCACTTCAAATTCCACCTTCTCCGGATGGTTCACGAATACGCCGTACCCTCTGTCAGACAGATAGAAAGGAATGTTCTTATAGGACTGCTCCGTGCTGGTCCCGCCGTCCTCATTCCAGATGGAAACGGACTGCCCGTTTTTCACAAATGCGGTAAAGCGTTCTCCCAGTCCGTAGATCAGCTCGTTGACGGACAGTCCAAGCTGCTGGCACATGTGGGCATTCCCGCCCTTGTCATATGCCGCTCCCGTCCAGTTTTCCTTCACGTATACAAGGTCTCCCGGGCCGCTCTTTGTCAGCAGTTTTCCCTCCCTTTCGTAACGCATATCGCAAGTGTCCCTGTCAATGGTCAGGCTTAACCGGCCGCTCCGGATGACGATGGCGCTTTGTGTCTCCTCCACATCCAGCGTCTGCTCTTCCTGCAGTTCCAGTTCAAATTCCGGTTCCCTTTTCAGTACACCTTTGTGATGGCAGGCCTGGATATGAAGAATATCCGGGGCAGGAGCGGTGATCCGCACAGTGAGATTGATTCCGCCCAGGGTGTCGCCCTTTTTCCTGATGGGAGCCGTTGGGGCACAGATTGTTACTTCCTTTTCCCTTATCCGGCTCTCATACACCTGCTTTGGCGAGAAGCCGCCGAAGCCTTCTTTCAATAGCCAGCATCCATTATGAAACTTCATGTTTGTTCCTCCTTCGAAAATATTTTTGTAAAACTTCGCGTTTAAATCATAAAGGCAACTTTCGCCACTTACAAAATGGCTTTCAAAATAGAACTTTATTCATTGACAATTCGTTATTTTATGGTAATATATAAATAACATCTCCCTCAGGCCTCTGTGGAAACACATGCACACTTGAGGGCGTTTTGTTTGTAAGGAGTCCCGTCATGTCAGATAAAGAGTTTAAGACAATTGAAGAACAATTAGAAATTCTCCGTTCCCGTGGCCTTACCATCGGTGATGAATCTGCTGCAAAAGATTTCCTGCTCCGAAACAATTATTACAGAGTCAGCGGCTATTCCCTGACCCTTCGTAAGAATGATATATTTTCCAAATCTGCGGTCTTCCAGAATATTATAGATATCTACAATTTCGACCATGAATTCAGACATATTCTCCTCCAGTATCTGGAAGTAATCGAAGTTGAGATGAAATCTGTTTATGCATATGAATTCACCAAAATCCATGGTCCTGCAGGTTACCTCAATGCTTCTTTTTTCACCAACAGGACAAGGCACGAGGAGATCATCCAAAAGGCTGAACTGCAGAAGTCACAGCGTCTTTCTCACGAGGCATATCTAAAGCATTTTGTGAATGAGCTACGACAGGATATCCCTCTTTGGGCATATGTGGATTTGCTGACCATCTCCGATATCTCCTTTTTATATGCAATTACCGAACAACCCATCAAGGATGCCGTTGCCCATGCTTTTGGCCTGAATATGACTAAAGGTGCATCCATCCTCGGAAGCTATATGCACAGCATGACAATTATTCGTAATTTATGTGCACATGGAAGCCGAATATATAACCGACTTTTTGAGCAAAAGCCTTCCCTTAATAAAGCAGAAAAAGCCCTTCTGATAAAAAACAGGAAAGGAGAACTTGATTATGCGGCGGATGCTTTCCGAAGAGAAATTCATCGGACTGAAAGAAGCCATTCTTGGGCTAACTAAAAAATATCCGTTTGTACGGATGGATTATTATGGCTTCCGCAGCGACTGGCAACAGAAATTGTAATAATGCCTCTATATCCGCATATACTATTCAAGACTTCTTCCACGAGCCGTTTTCGGCGCAATACTGTGGACGGTCTGGAGCCAGAGGCTTTGCCTCTGGCTTATTCAAGCTTCAGGATAATAAAGGTCCTTGCACAAGGCACAGCCCTTAGTGAACTAAACGCTAACTTAGCGTAATACAGCCGCACAGTTCCCTCTGTCCGGCTGTATCCACAGTTTTTATTCCACAAGACTCACTCTTTCTTTTATGATCTCTGTCAGCATTTCCTCCGCTGTGCCCATCTTCGCTTTCTCCAGGTCGGAAATCATGGCATCGTAACCTGCGTCAAAATCCGCCTCGCTCCCGATGACGCAGCTGATCAGATCAGACCATGCAATCTCATCCAGCTGGTTCCCGATTTCATCGAACTCCACCGGCTTCGTATAAGCCCAGATTGCGGAATATTTGGGAACTTCAAACTCATCTGCCTGCGGGAAGATATCCACCAGCAGCTCCACGCCCCATTTCTCACAGGCTGCCTTCTGTTCCTCATTATAAGAAGCAACTACCGTTTCCTTGCTCTGGGGAGTATAGGTGCTTCCGGTCGGATCCAAAACGCCGTTTCCGTAGGTAGGGAAAGGATATGCGTGGAAGCCCACACCTGTATTCTTCGCGTAATCCTTGTTGGAATCGGCTTCCGCGATTTCCTCCTCGGTACGGTAGCGATGTCCCTCCTCGTCCATGAAATAATTGACATCCTTGATTCCCCAGTTCACCAGCACCTGTCCTTCATCGGAGCAGATATAATCCATAAATTTAATTGCCGCTACCGGATCCTTGCAGGCGGTGGTAATCCCTACGCCCTGTCCGGTGGTCAGGCCCTGATACATCAGGGATGGCGCTTTCGTATCCGCGTCCATTGTCAGCGGAAGTCCCGCATAGGTCAGCTCCAGCTTCCCGTCGGCGATCAGTATTTTTTCTCCATCCGCGTAATCCCAATCCGTATCGAAAAGGGACAGCACCCGGCCCGAAGCTATTTTGGCAATGTAATCTTCGTGGGTCTGTGTGGCAAACTCGTGATCCAGAATACCGTCGTTGTACAGTTTATTCAACCACTTGAAGTATGCGCGCACCTTTTCGGAACGGAATTTATAGATTGCGTTATAGTTCTCATCAACCAGCCATTGTCCGTTATCCGGCGCTCCCTCCGCGATATAGCCTGCCGGATTGCCCAGGGTAATCATCCAGTGCCAGTCGGAGGCCGACAGGGTCAGTCCTATCATATCCAGGCCGTCTTCCGTCTTCGGATGGGCTTCCAGATAGCTTCTGATCATCTGTTCATATTCGTCGGTCGTGTTCGGAATTTTGTAGTCATTTTCCTTTAAAACCGCCCACTGCATCTGTGCGGTACCGGAATTTTTATAATTGGTCCCGCCCATGGCATAAGAAGACAACTGGTAAATGGAGGGGTCTTCCTTCGAATATTTCAGCTTGTCAAGCTCTTCCCCGTACATTTTCTTAATATTGGGACCGTACTGTTCAATCAGATCCGTGAGATCGATCAGCGCCCCAGCCTCGATCAGGCTTCCCGCATCTCCTTTGGCATAAATCATATCGGGGTAATTCTGCTCCGCAATCATCAATGCCACCTTCTGGTCTGTGGAGGATACCGGATAATCTGTTTTCAGCTTTACGCCGGTGGCTTCCGTCAGAGCCAGCGCAACCGGGTCCGCCCAGGAATCCTCTGTGGCATCCGCATTGTAGAAAGTCAGCTCCGTGACTTCGCCTTCACCGTTTCCACCTTCGTTTCCTGCCGCCTGAGAATCGTTTCCGGAATTTCCGCATCCGCCAAACACTCCGGCTGTCAATGTTGCCGTCAATAACAGCGCAATCAACTTCTTTTTCATAACCTTGTCTCCTTTAAATAATATTTGCACATTTATAATGCCATGTCAATCTTTTACCGCTCCCACTGTCATACCGCCTACAAAATATTTCTGCAGGAAAGGATACACGACCAGAATGGGAACTGTGGCGATGACAGTGATCGCCATTCTCACCGACATGGGTGACACCGCATTCTGCAGCGTTCCGGCCGGTGCATGAGGATCGATTTTAATGGTTGCCTTCTCCATGATTTCATACAATACATACTGTAAGGTAGGCAGTTCTCTGGCATAGAGGTATGTATCCATGAAGGAGTTCCACTGGCCCACCGCCACGAACAGAGCGACCGTCGCCAGAGAAGGGGCGCACAGAGGCAGAATGATTTTCGCCCAGATCAGGAAATCGTTGGCGCCGTCTATTTTGGCTGCCTCCTGGAGAGCCATGGGCAGGCCTTCAATGAAAGAGCGCATCAGAATCACGTTATATACCCAGATCAGTCCCGGAACAATATACACAAGGAAGTTATTGCTCATGTGCAGTGTTCTGGTCAGAAGCAGATACTCGGGAATCATTCCTCCGCTCACATACATGGTAATGATGAAAAGCATGGTAAACAGCTTGTTGAAGTAAAAGTCCTTCCGGCTCAATACGTAAGAGAGCATTGCCGTACAGATGACACCCACCGCCGTTCCCACAAGCGTCCTCACAATCGACATCACAAAGGGTCCGCCCAGACTGTTTTCCGTGAACACATAAATGTAATTGCTAACAGAAAAGACTCTGGGAATGATAAAGTTCACGTTTCGCATGGTATCCATCGGATCATTCAGGGAAATCGCAAGCACGTTCAAAAACGGGTACACCGTCATGGCGATAATGAAGACAAAGATAACCGCCAGCACATAATCAAACGCTTTTTCCCCTTTTCCGCTGTTTTTAATTGTGTTCATCTTTACCCTCCCCCTTATACCAGTTTGCTTTCGCCCAGCATGCCGGCAATCTTATTGGCAATCAGCAACAGAGCGATACTTACAATAGACTGGAATACGCCGATCGCAGTACCCAAACCGTAATTGTTATTGCCGATACCGCGGATATAAGCGAACCAGCTTAAAACCATGGCGTGATCCTGCACAATACCGTTGCTCAACAGCATCTGCCGTTCCATTCCCACATTCAGGGCGCTTCCGATGCTCATAATCAGCAGCACGGTAACGGTGGGTTTGATGCTGGGAAGTGTGATATGCCATATCCTTTTAAAACGATTGGCTCCGTCCACCTTCGCCGCCTCATACAGTCCCTGGTCGATTCCCGCCATGGCCGAGAGGTAAATGATGGCGTCCCAGCCCATTTCCTTCCACACATTGATGAAACACACCACAACCCAGAACAGAGGGGAATTGGTGGACATCAGGTGCAGCTGGGTTCCCAGGAAGGTGTCTACCGCCCCGCCGTCATTGAGAAGCATCTTCGCAATACTGGCAATGATAACCCAGGATACAAAGTGGGGAAGATAGGATACCGTCTGTGTCACCTTCTTGAACCGGTTGAACCTGATTTCATTCATCATCAGGGCAAAAAGAATGGCAAAAACGGTTCCCAGCAAGATGCCCAGTATACTGGTGCCTATGGTATTGATCATAGTCTGGGCGAAGAGCCGGTCTGTAAAAGCCTTGGTAAAGTTGCCAAACCCTGCAAATTCTCTCTCCCATATGGGTTGTGCAAAGGATTTGGGTGTCACGTCCTGGAAGGCCATGGTCCATCCCCATAAGGGTATGTACTTGAAAATAATCAGCCAGATAACAAATGGGACCGACATCAACAACAGATACCGTTGTTTCCACATCAGCTTTGCACTGAATTTCTGTTTTTTAGATCTAATCTTTTCTTTCATGCCTTCGGCTACCTCCTTTTTCTAAAATAATTATAAAAAAAGGATTAAAATTCGAATACCCTGAAAATGGAAGTCGTTTTACCCTAAAAATCTTACATTCTACTCTGTGCCGTGCTCTTCGGGGATTCTATTGTTATGAATCCAGCAGCGGAATATTCTTCTCCACTACTCGCCGCGCGACTCGCATGCCGCCTTAGCTGCAAACTTCCCATTGTGGGCCTGCACATAACAGTAGAATCCACGCTGTGCGAGGATTCTATTGTCATGAATAAAAATATGCCGTCTCCATCCATAGAGACGACATATCCTCACTGCCTTTCGGCCATATGTTGATTGAGCCTGATTTTCCCTTTCAAATCCCCTGACCTTCCCAGTCAGCTTCTTCTTTCTCTCCCGAAATTTCCTTTTTGTACTCCTTTGGGCTGATGCCCACGTATTTTTTGAATTTCAGATAAAAATAATCAATATTTTTATATCCCACCTGCTCGGAAATCTGATATACTTTCATATCTGTCTCTTCTAACAGGCGTTTGGCATTGGCGATGCGGATAGAATCCAGAGTGTTGTTAAAGCTATCCCCCATCTCTTTTCGGAAAATCTTTCCCAGGTAATTGGCATTATAGTTGAACATTCTGGCAAAGCTTTCCAGCTTCATCTCCTGGCCGTAATTCTTCTCCATGTAATAATACATTCTCTTGATCACGGTATCCGAACCTTCCCTGCCGATTTTCATACAGATTTCCTGCAAAATCGCAGCATACAGCTCCAGCACATGCTCCAGCTTCCGGGCCCGGTTCAGCGCCTCCATCTGTTCTGCAATATCGCCCCCCCAGGCGCCGTATTTCTTCTCCACACTTCCCTGGATCGTCATCAGGCTATAGAGCACCTGGATTTTCACATCTGTCTCTTTCATCAGATTCTTGATGCAATATGTGCCGAATTTCTCCACGCCCTCCTGAATTCCCTCCAGATCTCCCACCTCCGCCAGCATAAGGAAATACTCCGCCGGAGGATTTTCCGCTTTTTTCTGCAATTCTTCTATGGCCCTGATGGAGAGAACATCCCATTGTCCCAACAGGAATTTCTGTTCCAACATGTATTTTGCGAATTCATAAGAATGACACAGTTCATACCATGCCCCCACATTATTTCCCACTGCAAGCAGGAGTCCTTCTCCGTATTTTGCCCGGATGCGTTTATTTCTCTCGGAAAGTCTGTCCACCCAGTCTCTGTAGTCCAGGCCGCGCCCGATCAGCAGGTGGCAGCCATCCATTGCCGCCCTCCAGAAATACAGCGAAGAATCCCGAAGGAAATCCTCCATCTTCTCCATAGCTCTGCCCATTCCCCCCTGGAGATTTTCCTCCCTGTCAGTCAGAATAGCGACACACAGAATCTCCTCACCGAAAGAAATTCCATATTCCGCCATCTCCGCTTCCAGCTCCTCTCTGGAACCCCTTTCCAGAAGGATTTTCCGCAGGAGCTCTTCCTTCGCCGCATCCTCTCCCGCTATTCTCCGGATTCGCTCTTCCTCCTGCCTGTCCAGCTGCGCCCTCACTTTCCTCACGCAATGGCACAGTTCTTCCTCATCCACCGGCTTCAGCAGATACTCCTCCACCCCCAGAGAAATAGCCGCTTTGGCAAATTCGAACTCGGAATATCCTGTCAAAATAATAAAGCGGCCTTCAAATCCTGCCTCTCTGGCGGAACGGATCAGTTCTATTCCGCTGAGTCCCGGCATCTTGATATCCACCAGCGCAAGGTCAGGAGAATTGCTCAGAAGCTTCCGCAGTCCGTCCCGGCCGTCTTTCCCATCCTCGCCTAGTGCAAACCCTTCCTTCTGCCAGTCAATCAAATCCCGTATTCCCCACCTGACCATCTCTTCATCGTCAATTATCATCGCTCTGTACATCAGATTTCCCCCGCCTTTCTGCCCGCACCTGTCTGAAATGAACCGGTTCATTCCGCCTCCTGTACGGGCAGAACAATCGTCACCTTTGTATACTGATTTTCAACGCTCTCGATTGTCACACCATACTCTTCTCCGTATTTCAGTCTTACCCGCTGATGCACATTGGCCACGCCGATATGATGCCCCTGTCTGTCATACCGGTTCAGCCGCTGTCTCATGGCTTCCAGCTGAGCCGCCGAAATCCCAAGGCCATCGTCTTCAATAGATATCACCGCTTTCCCTTCCACAACACGGGCATTGATATCTATATTTCCGGCACCTTCCTTGCTCTCCAGTCCGTGGATGATGGAATTCTCCACAATGGGCTGTATCACAAGCGGAAGAATCCTGTATTCCTCAAGTTCCGGCTCCACATGGATATGATATTGAATTCTCTCCCCGAAACGATATTGCTGGATTTTCAGGTAACATTCCACCAGCTCGATTTCCTTTCGGAGGGAAGTGTCTGTGTCGCTGATCTGAATATAGCTGCGCATAATCTTTGCCAGCATCTTCACGATTTCTTCTATGTCTTTCTGCCCGCTTTTTCTTGCCTTCATCCGAATGGTTTCCAGGGTATTGTAGAGGAAATGGGGATTGATCTGACTTGCCAGCATTTTGAATTCCGCATCCTTCTGCTGGATCGTCAGCCTGTCCGCATGCAGCTTTTCCTGATAAATCTCCGCCAACAGCCTCTGTATCTCTCCGATCATCGTCCCCAGATAGTCATATAGACTGGCAATTTCGTCATTCCCCCCGATATTCTCCTCCAGTTCAAAATTTCCCTGCGCCGCTCTGTGCATCTGCACCCGGAAACGCTCCACTCTGCGACTAAACGAACGGGAAAACACCAAAATAATACTGACGGATGTCATTACGCTGACAATGAAAATAATGATACTTTTTGCATTCTGTCTGTTCACCGCACTCAAAATATCCGCATAAGCCCGCAGGCTCACAATCTGCAGGGTATCTTCCGACTCCATCAGACTGATGGACTCACAGGTCATCAGATATTTGCTTTTTCCGATCGTAATGCTCTTCTGGACATGACTGTCGGTTCCTGTGGGCAGGAATTCCGCTATATCCTCCGGCTCTATTTCATCCGCCATATCCGTCACCACAGTCTCTCCGTTCAGCAATACCAGCGCATCGCAGTCCCTTCCGCCCAGAAGCGTCTCAAATCTTTCCGGCCTTATGTAGACGGCAAGAATGCCTACGTCCTCCCCCTTTGCAGTCTTCAGCATACGCAGCATACTCAAGGCATTCTGGTTCACGGCAGGAATCGATCGATACCGCCAGACCGCGCTTCCGTTCCGTGCCTTCGTTGTCGCATACCATTCTTCCTGCTCCATCTGCTCCGTCACCTTCCCAAAACGGGAATTCTCCGTCAGCGTGTCATTCTCCATATAAATATTCACCCAACCGATGATCCGATTATGATATCTGGTATAATCCTGAAAACCTGTATACGCTTTATAATCGTTTACCACTTCCTGGTAATCCCTGTATTGTTTTCCGGCAATCTCCTCCAACTGCGGGTCGAAATAAAAGTATTTCGTCACAGTACTGACTGTTGAAAAAAGTTCTTCCGCCTGACGGCGTATCATTTCCAGCTCGATGGCTTCTTCCCGCTCTGCCTGCTCCACCAGTATCTCAGAAATTCCCTGCACAAGATACAGCGCAATCAGTATGATGGGAAGCGCTCCCCCAAAAATATATACCAGAAACAACCGGTAATATAATTTCATGCCTGTGATACGCTCTAATAATTTTGATAGTTTCTTCACATTATTACCTCAAAATACACTTACCTCTTTCAATATCCCGGCTGTGCCTTTCACCGGTCTGTCAGAGCAGCACAGCCGCACGCGATTTTATTCCTGTAAACCAGGAAAATATGCCAAAAACTACGTGATTTTGCACAACTACTTTTGTGACAGCTCCTTAAGCCCATATCGCCATAAACAACGTGCCGGAAACCATAAGAACAAGTCCGGTCAATGCCTTTCTGCTCAGCCTTTCCTGAAATACAATGCCGGAAAAGGCCACCGTCACCACAATGCTCAGCTTGTCAATGGGCACCACGACGCTGACAATGCCCGTCTGGATCGCATAATAATAGCATAGCCAGGAGGCGCCTGTGGCCAGCCCGGACAGCGATATAAAGGCCATTTCCTTTTTACTGATTTTCCGGATCTGCGTCTGCTTCCCCTTCATAAAGACAATCAGCCAGGCCATCACCAGCACCACGGTGGTGCGGATTGCCGTGCCCAGGTTGGATTCCACCCCGTCGATTCCGACTTTGGCCAGAATCGAGGTCAGGGCCGCAAACACTGCGGACAAAACGGCATAAAGCCTCCATTTCCCGCTCTCTTTCCCGGAACTCTGACTCCCCATACTCTGCTTCTTCTCCACCATCAGATAGATTCCCGCCCCCAGCAGGGCCGTGCCGGTGAGCTTTACCGCCAGATGTTCTGTCTCTCCGAACAGGACGATGGCAAGCAGTATGGAGAGAATGGTGCTCGACTTGTCGATGGGCACTACCTTATTCACGTCCCCCATGGACAAAGCCTTAAAATAAAATATCCAGGAGCCTCCTGTGGCCAGTCCGGACAAAATCAGAAAGAGCAATGACTTTGCCGTGATTGCCGAAATCGTCTCCGCGGAGCCTACTATCAATACCATTATCCATGAGAACAGCAATACCACCACCGTTCTCAGTGCCGTCGCCACATCGGAATCTGTCTCCCGGATTCCACACTTCGCCAGAATCGAGGTGATTCCTGCAAAAAATGCCGATAAAACCGCCATCATCAGCCACATGTCTGTTCCCTTCCTTTCTGCGCCCTGCCAGTCAAATATAGACAATTCTTCCATATGATTCCTATGTTAATTTCCACTATTATTACTTTACCATAAGCGACCATAATATTCCATGAATTTTTGCTTCCTGTGTCCACACCCTTGCACAGTCCCGCCCCTTATGCTACACTCAACATAAAGAAGGAAAGAAATCTCAGGGCCTTATGTTGTGGCTGGAGATTGCGGAACTCAAATCAGCTGGTGCGCTTCCAGTCCCGGAATCATTTTCGGACACATCTCTTTGTGGCCGCAAATGATTCCAGGTTAATGGGAATGGATGTGCACCTGCGGAACTACAATCAGTACCTGTCCGACCGGTGCCCCAGAGGATTTATGGACGCATGTATTAAGCGGCCGGAAATCCTCTGCCGGTAT
>CAQUWW010000034.1:0-21352 GCA_948896875.1 uncultured Acetatifactor sp.
CGGGAGGACGGAAAGCTTCTCATGGTGCGCCAGTACCGCAATGCGCTGGAGCGGGAGACTCTGGAAATTCCTGCCGGCGGACTGAATGGCCGGGAGGAGCCCACCAGAACTGCGGCCATACGGGAACTGGAGGAGGAGACAGGATATACCTGCGGCCGGGTGGAACTCCTGAATTCCATCTATACCACAGTGGCCTTCTGCAACGAGAAGATCGATATCTATCTGGCCAGAGATTTGAAGCCCGGAGCGCAGCATCTGGACGAGGATGAGAATATCAATGTGGAAGCATACTCTGTGGAGGAGCTGAAACAGATGATCTTTGACTGTAAAATTCAGGATTCCAAGACCATCTGCGGGATTCTCACGTATGCCGCAAAGTTTGGTTCCGAATCCGCATAGACCACAGCCCGCCCGCATACATTGAAATATCAATTACGTTTCAGGTGTGATTTTCGATGGAAAGGCGGTGGAGTAGGTGCGGTTTTCAGGAAGAAGATTCTTGTCCGGAGACCGGACTTTTCTGACCTTTTTTGCAATAGGATTGGTGGCTGGAATTTTTGTCGTGAATATAGGAAAGAGCATTTTGCTGGGAGATACCGGGTTGTTCGATGAGCATACTCTGTATCAGATGCGGGGCATGTCCCTGGAGAGCAATGCTCTTTTTTGCTTTGTGCTCCGAAAGAGAATCGGCAGATTGCTGATACTGGCCGTGCTCTCCACCACATATCTGGGATTGGCGGCCTGTATGGGCGCGGCCCTGTGGTATGGCGCGTCAGCCGGGGCCTTTCTGACGGCGCTTGCGCTGCGCTATGGATTGAAGGGAATATTGCTGGCATTGGTGAGCATATTTCCTCAGTACCTGCTCTATGTGCCCGCGGCGCTGGCCATGCTTCCCTGGTGTAAGGAACTGTTCCAGGGAATCTATGTGCGCGGAGAATACAGCGCTGGGGACAAAGGCTTTCTGCTGAAAAGGGCAGGACGGCTTGCTGTCATTCTGGCAGTGGTAACCGTGGGCTGCCTGCTGGAGGGATATCTCAATCCCTGGCTGGTACTGGGATTCCTGAAAATATTCTGAAAATCCTCTTCAGGAAATGAATTTCCTGGAGAGGCAGCTTCTGATATTCATTTATTCATACTCGGCGATCTCATAGATCAGACGTTCCGAATCCTCCCAGCCCAGGCAGGCATCTGTGATGGATTTGCCATAGACACCGTCTCCTATTTTCTGACAGCCTTCTTCAATGTAGCTTTCGATCATGACGCCCTTTACCAGCTTGTGGATATCCGCATTCAGCTTGCGGCTGTGCATGACTTCCTTGGTAATGCGGATCTGCTGTTCGAATTGCTTTCCGGAATTGGAATGATTGGCGTCGATCACACAGGCGGGATGCTTCAAATCCATTTTGCCATACATTTCCAATAGCCGATTCAGATCTTCGTAATGATAATTGGGCACATTATTGCCGTGCTTGTTCACCGCACCCCGAAGCACAGTGTGAGTCAGCTCATTGCCGGTGGTGGTGACTTCCCAGCCTCTGTATATGAAGGAATGAGGATGCTGGGCCGCATATACGGAATTCAGCATGACGGAGATATCTCCGCTCATGGGATTCTTCATGCCGGCGGCCACATCGAAGCCACTGGCAGTCAGCCGGTGCTGCTGATCCTCCACAGAACGGGCGCCAATGGCCACATAGGACAAAATATCAGAAATATAGCGCCAGTTCTCGGGATAAAGCATTTCATCCGCCGCGGTAAGCCCGGATTCCTGGAAGGCCCGGATGTGCATCTTTCTCATGGCCACAAGTCCGGCTAACAGATCGGGCTTTTTCTCCGGGTCAGGCTGATGGACGATCCCCTTGTACCCTTCTCCGGTGGTGCGGGGTTTGTTGGTATAGATTCTGGGGATTAAGATCAGCTTGTCCTTTACTTTTTCATTGACTCTGGCCAGGCGGTTAATGTAGTCACAGACCGCATCTTCATTATCTGCGGAACAGGGTCCCATGATGACAAGAAACCTGGAGCTTTTACCCGTAATGACATCTCTGATGGCGGCATCTCTTTCCAGCTTGATCTCTGCCAGAGTCTGGGGAAGCGGGTATTCTTCCCGTATTTCTGCCGGTGTGGGCAGTCTCCGAATAAATTCAAAACTCATAATATTTTGTTTGCATTCGCAATCCTTTCCGTGTATTATAGTCTTGTAGTCAATCGCCGACAAGCCTCTGATATAGCGCGTTTCTGCGCTTTCAAGAGAAGGGGCGGTCGAAACGGACCAGTATCATTATAATATAAGAAGTCGGTTCCCGCAAGAAAGAAAAGTGCTGTATTTTTGGTTGAATTTATGATGGCAAATTTGATTCAGAGAAGGCTTTACAGGTATCTGAGACCTGTGATGTCATAAATTTCGCCAATTTTACCAGGAACCGGTCCGGACACAGGAAAATATGGAGGATTTTAGAAAGCATAAAATAATGACAGAAAATTCAGGGAATGTAAATATTTATTGCTGACAGAGGAAATAATGCTACATTATTTTTGTGATGTTTCGAAAAAAGTATTTTTCCAGGAAAGATAATATAGGCAGGGCAAATGACAAAAGATGAAAGAGGAAGACCCAATGAATAGCAGGGTGAATGAAATCGAAGAAATTTACAGAGAGTATTTCGAAGATGTGTACAAATACGTATATCGTCACATACCGCATATTCAGATGGCAGAGGACGTCACTCATGAGGTATTCTGTGTGGCGTTGAAGAAATGTGATGAGATTTTGAATCATCCTTATCCGAAACGGTGGCTGATGCGTGTCGCCAGATATAAAATACGGGAGTTCCACAGAAAGATGAAGCGCTGGACGACCGAACCCTTGGAGGAAGAGAGAACGGAAGCAGGCGCGGAGGAGCCCAGCTATGAGGAAATGGAATGGGAAATGACGGCGCTGAAGATTTTGAGTGAAGAGGAGTGGAGACTGATCAAGAACTATTATCTGATCGGTGTCCCCATTACCGACCTGGCAGAAGCGGCTGGAATCACGGAGAACAATATGAGAGTGCGCCTGCACAGGTTGAAGAAAAAGTTGAGAAACGGGATGCGCGATATCTGATCCAGGCCGTAGGCCGGTATCGCCGGGAGATCGGTCGTGCGGTTCCGGGGGCCTGGAATTCCAAAGCTAGATTCCAGTGACATGAATATTGAAATGAGTGTCTGCCAGTGGCGGACATGGGGGTGTAAGTATGCAGGAAGACAGAGATTTGTTGATAAAGGAACTGAAAGAGAAGCTGGACTGGTATACGCTGGAGGCTTCGGACGAGGAGTATGACGAGAAGGCAGTGGAGTCTATTCTCTATCTATTGGATAGAGCAGACCCGATAGAGGAGAAGATTCCCAGGCAGGAAGAGGCCTGGGAGCGGTTCAGAGAGCGTGTGTCCGGCGGGGAAGCGGAATTTCTGCCGTTGGCAGAGACCGGGGAACCCGGGGAGACAGGGACGGAGGTGCCCGGGCCGAAGATTCACAGGTTCAGAAAAGCATCTATTGGGGAAAAGAGGGCGGTCGAAACGGCCGGAGGCTCTGGCGGCGGTACAGGTGGCGGTGCTTCCACAAAGGCGCTCCCACGGAAAAGTATTGTGCTACGGATAGGGCAGTTTGCCATGCGGCATAAATTCATTGCGGCGGCATTCCTGGTGGTGGTGATTCTGGGTGCCAGCGGTGCGGCCCGAACCATTGCCACCGGGGATCCAGGATTTTTCTATTGGTTGAAGCAGGATGACAGTGGCGTGACTATGATGACTTCGCCGGAGGGAATGGATGCGGTGACAGATACGGATGAAAATATCTATTTAGATGGAGATCAAATGCCGGAGTGGTCAAAAGAATGGCTAGAGATTGAAGCAGAAATAGAAATGCCTGAAGGGTATGAGTGGCAGTATTATAATATAAATGAGATTGATTATAGGCAATCTGTTAATAGCATTTATTTTAGCAAGGAAGCGAATAAAGAAATTTCGATAGGAGTATGGTTATATAAAAATGAAGTATCGTATCATAAGGAAGCGTTTATTGGCTATAATTTCCTTGAAAGCTATAAAGAACTCTCGAAAAACATGGATATTTATAATAGAATAGAAGGTTCAGGAAAAATATACTATATTATAAGTTTTTATGAAGGAAATTCTCAATATAATGTTAGAGGGCAGGATAATTTGGAAGAGTTGAAGGTTTTGGCTGGAGAGTATTTGGAGTGTGTAAAAAATTGAGATTTTTTGTAATGAACGTGCTGTTTTGAATCATTTATAATTATAGAAGGATAATTTAAAATGAGTTGCAGGAGAAAGGAGGAGAAGGTGTCCTTCAAAATTATACTAAGGAGAAAAAGAAAATGAGAAAAATGAGAAAAGCAGGACGGAAAATCTTAGTAATGATGACATTGATGGCTGTGCTGGTGAGTGGTTTTGGATTTACCAGTATGGCAGCAGAAGAAGGTGTGTCAGAAGGCACGGGTGGAGAAGTAGAGGTAATGGAGGCAGTCTTGGTAGAAGATACGGGTCTATCCTCAGAAACCAGCCCTTATACGATGTTGGCCAGCTGTATTATCAGCGTAGGCAGAGAAAGTGATGGCATGCATATCAGTATTTCTACAGGAAGTGTAGGAACTGCTTCTGTATTGGGTGTCAAGGATGTAAAGGTCTGGAAGAAAACTGGGCGTGATAAGTGGGAACTGGTAGCTGTATCTGATGGAGGTGAAGCTTATAAGTGTGTATCTATGGGAATCAGTCTTGTATATAAAGGTGCAGTACAGGGCGTAACTTATAAAATCACTTGTGTACATTATGGGAATGTGGACGGCTACATAGAAGGAGAAAACGACAGCGGCGAATTCGTCTATAACTTTTAAACGTGAGACACAGGTCCCAGATCATCATACATATAAGTACTACCCACATTCAAATGCAAGGAGGACAAGGCCATCAAACATATTAGTTTCTACAGCACAGTTATAGAGACAATGGGTTATGATCCGTTGAGGTCCGTCCTGGAGGTCAAGCTGTTGACGGACAAAAAAGTAAGACGATATGAGAATGTGCCGGAGGAGATCTGGTATCGCCTCAGGCAGCATTATCATCCGGATACTTATTTTCGCGTGCATGTCTGCGGCCATTACGAAGAGACGATTCTTCCGAATGAGGACGAGGAGGGCATGGATAAGCGCTAGTGTGCTGTTGTGGTCAGAATATGTTTTTCATATAAAACTCCCTACCGTATTCTCCGGCAAGTATGTCGGAAATTGGCAGGGAGTTTTTTATGACAAAAATTTGAAAATTTGCTGTAATAAAGTGTGGGGCTGAAGTCATTTATAATATAAGGGGAAAATAAGAACGGTTGCGTTGAGGTATTTTGGGGGGAGCGGGCCGTTTTGTCAAAAATATAAAGATACGGAGGACAAAGCCATTAAACACATTAGTTTTTACAGTACAAGTATAGCAACCGTAGGATATGATCCTTTGACTATGGTTCTGGAAGTCAGATTATTGGTGGACATGAAAATCAGACGCTACAGGAACGTACCGGAAGATATCTGGTATCGTTTCCGGGATAACTATCACCCGGATAATTTCTACCGCAGGCATAT
This sequence comes from uncultured Acetatifactor sp., assembly GCA_948896875.1. GTDB lineage: Bacteria > Bacillota > Clostridia > Lachnospirales > Lachnospiraceae > Acetatifactor. Next base: position 5,627 of record CAQUWW010000034.1, read on the forward strand.
CTGTGGGCATTACACGGAGACGGTTTTGGAAGATGAGGAGGCGGATATTTAGGGTAATATTTTACAGCCGATGAGGTACAGAGAGGAGATGGGAATATGTTAAATGTGTTTGAGGAGACCAGACTGGAAGGCAGAGCAGAAGAGATTATAGATTATCGACGCGGGCTATGAGTTTGGACTGACCGATGACGATATTTTAGGGAGGCTGCAGAAGAAATTAGATATATCCCTGAAAGTGGCCTAGGAATATATGAGGAAGTTTGGAAAACAAACGGTATAGGTGACAGAGAAACGAAAGAGGATACAGGTTCGTACCTTTCACAGAGCGAAAGGTACGAGCCTACATTTCCGTTTATGCTGTACGTTCTGCTTTCAGTTTTTTTACTTCATCAAGTGGAAGCCCTGCATATTCTGCAATTTTTTCAAGTGTCAATATCCCATCTGCCAACATCCTTTTGGCAACCTCTTTCAAAGATTCATTTCTCATATCTTCCATTACTTTACACATTTCCCGCTGTTCTGTCACTGTCAAGCTTCTCACCTGCTTTCCCCTTCGCTTTCGTATCTCAATACTACCATAACCTTCCCGATTTTACAAGCCGGAAGACATCTGACTCCTCACTTGACTTTATGCCACATTTTTTCTATACTGGAATCAGGAAAATTGTGACAGCATTTCAGTGGTTGCATGCTGTGGAATATGATGTGGAAATGGAAATCTGGCGGAAAAGAGGTAAGAAAGGCATGAGCGAAGGGATCAGGAAAGCAATTCAGGAGGGAAAGACAATTTTGGGGCTGGAGTTCGGCTCCACGAGAATCAAGGCGGTATTGGTGGATGAAACGTATCAGCCTGTGGCCATGGGGACCTGGGACTGGGAGAACAGCCTGGTGGACAACATCTGGACTTACAGCCAGGAAGATATCTGGGAAGGGCTGCGGGGCTGCTACAAAAGTCTGGCGGAGGATGTGCGGACAAAATACGGCGTGGAGCTGACGAAGCTGGCAGCTATGGGCTTTTCCGGTATGATGCATGGTTACATGCCTTTTCATGAGAGCGGGAAGCTTCTGGTACCGTTCCGCACCTGGCGGAATACCATGACGGAAGAGGCCTGTAAAAAGCTGGTTCCTATCTTTCACTTTAACGTGCCTCAGAGATGGAGTATCGCTCATTTGTACCAGGCGATTCTGAACGGAGAGGAGCATGTGAAGGAGATCGGGTATCTTACGACACTGGCAGGTTATATACACTGGCAGCTGACCGGAGAGGATGAGAGGGGCGGAGAGCGGGTGCTTGGCGTAGGCGAGGCTTCCGGTATGTTCCCCATTGATTCCGATATCTGTGATTATGATGCAGGTATGGTGGAGAAATTTGACGCTCTGGTAGCGGACAAAGGGTTTGGCTGGAAATTGAAGGATATTCTGCCCAAAGTACTGCCTGCGGGAGAAAAGGCGGGTGTGCTGACCGCTTACGGTGCAAAACTGCTGGACACATCCGGGAAGCTGCAGCCCGGCGTGCCCATGTGCCCTCCCGAGGGAGATGCGGGTACTGGCATGACGGCTACCAACAGCGTGAGAGTGCGCACGGGAAATATTTCGGCCGGAACCTCCATTTTCTCCATGGTAGTGACGGAGAAAGCACTTTCCAAAGTATATGAAGAGATTGACATGGTGACCACGCCGGACGGAAGTCCGGTGGCTATGGTACACTGCAATAACTGTACTTCTGATTTGAACGCCTGGGTGAATTTGTTTGAGGAATTTGCCGGGAAGCTGGGGCTGAAGCCGGATAAGAATGAATTGTATGGGATGCTGTATCGGGAGGCTTTGGCGGCGGATACGGATTGCGGCGGACTGGTGGCCTACAATTATTTCTCCGGGGAGCCTGTGACCGGGCTGAACGAGGGCCGGCCTTTGTTCGTCCGCACCCCTGACGCGAATTTTACATTGGCGAATTTCATGCGGAGTCATCTGTACAGTGCCATGGCGGCGCTGAAGATCGGCAATGACATTCTGCTGAAGGAAGAGAAGGTAAAGGTGGACTCTCTGACAGGTCATGGCGGATTGTTCAAGACGCCTGTGGTGGGACAGCAGCTGATGGCCGCCGCAATGAATGCGCCTGTGACGGTGATGGATACGGCCAGCGAAGGCGGCGCCTGGGGAATGGCGGTGCTGGCGGCTTATATGGCGGAAAAGGAAGAGGGCGAGACTCTTCCCGATTATCTGAGCAACCGGATTTTCGCGGGGCAGACCGGGACCACCATCGAGCCGAAGCCGGAGGATGTGGCAGGATTTGACCGCTTTATCGAGAAATACAAGAGCACACTGCCTGCGGAGAAGGCGGCGGTGGAAGGCCTGGCATAAGCGCCGGCCGGAAGGTTTTTGTAAGACGCTGTGGAAAGCCGCAATATAAGAAGGGAAAAGCAGGAAAAGCAGGACAGAAAGGAAGGAAAGCGACAATGTTAGAGGAATTAAAAAAACTGGTATGTGAGGCAAACATGGAGTTGCCGAAATATGGACTTGTGACATTTACCTGGGGCAATGTCAGCGCGCTGGACCGGGAGAGCGGCTATTTTGTCATCAAACCCAGCGGGGTGGAGTATGATAAGCTGACGCCGGAAGATATGGTGGTGGTGGATTTGAACAACAAAAAGGTGGAGGGACGTTATAATCCCTCTTCGGATACCGCCACTCATGCGGAGCTTTACAAGGCGTTCCCGGAGATCGGCGGCATCGTACATACCCATTCTTCCTATGCCACCAGCTGGGCCCAGGCAGGCAGAGCGATTCCCTGTTACGGAACCACTCATGCGGATTACATCTATGGGGAGGTTCCCTGTGTCAGATGCCTGTATGCGGAGGAAATCGCGGAGGCTTATGAGGAGAACACTGGACATCTGATTGTGAATGAGTTCAAACGACTGTGCAAGGACCCTGTGTCTGTTCCGGCAGTTTTGTGCAAGAATCACGGACCTTTCACATGGGGGAAGGATGCGAAAGAGGCTGTGCACAATGCCGTTGTGCTGGAGGAAGTGGCAAGGATGGCTTATCTGGCGGAATCCATCAATCATCATATTCAGCCGGCGCCCCAGGAGCTCCAGGATAAGCATTACTACAGAAAGCATGGCGCCAATGCCTATTATGGACAGGACAGCCAATGAAATAGCTGGACGAAAAATATAAAACATGATAAAATTTTAGCAGGCTGATAACAAGCAGATCGTATATGGCACGGACAGGCGAAGAGCCGTATACGGCGGAATGGAGGAGACAATGAACAATTTAGAACTGCAAAAGCGCGCGAATGACGTGCGAAAGGGCATCGTTACGGCAGTTCACAGTGCGAAGGCAGGGCATCCCGGCGGATCCCTTTCTTCGGCAGATGTGTTTACCTATCTGTATTTTGAGGAGATGAATATTGATCCGAAGAATCCGGATAAGGAGGACAGAGACCGTTTTGTGCTTTCCAAAGGACATAATGCTCCGGGACTGTACTCGGCGCTGGCCAACAGAGGCTACTTCCCGGTGGAAGATCTGAAGACGCTCCGGAAGCTGGGCTCCTATCTGCAGGGACATCCCTGTATTCATATTCCCGGTGTGGACATGTCTTCCGGCTCTCTGGGACAGGGAATCTCCGCCGCGGTAGGTATGGCGCTGGGCGCGAAGATGAACCGGAAGGATTTCCGGGTATATACCCTTTTGGGAGACGGTGAGATCGAGGAAGGGCAGGTGTGGGAGGCGGCCATGTTCGCAGGCTTCCGCAAGCTGGATAATCTCTGTGTGATCGTGGACAACAATGGTCTGCAGATCGACGGACCCATTGACCAGGTGTGCTCCCCTTATCCCATTGACAAGAAGTTCGAGGCATTTAATTTCCATGTGATCAATGTGGATGCCCATGACTTTGACGCACTCCGGGCCGCTTTTAAGGAGGCGAGAGAGACTAAGGGAATGCCTACCTGTATTGTGATGCACAGTCTGAAGGGCAAGGGCGTTTCCTTTATGGAGAATAGTGTGGACTGGCATGGCAAGGCTCCCAACGACGAGGAGTATGCGGTGGCAATGGCCGATCTGGAGAAAATCGGCGCAGAATTAGAGAAAGCAGGTGAAGCATAATGGCAGACCAAATCAAAAAAGTTGCAACTCGTGAGAGCTACGGCAATGCGTTGAAGGAACTGGCGGAGGAATTCCCGGATCTGGTGGTGTTGGATGCGGACCTGGCGGCTGCCACCAAGACCAGCGTGTTCCGGAAGGCTTATCCGGACAGACATATCGACTGTGGTATTGCGGAATCCAATATGATGGGCGTGGCTGCGGGCTTATCCCTGGTTGGCAAGATTCCTTTTGTAAGCTCCTTTGCCATGTTTGCGGCAGGGAGAGCTTTTGAGCAGGTGCGCAATTCCATCGGCTATCCCCATCTGAATGTGAAGATTGGCGCCACCCATGCGGGAATCACCGTGGGTGAGGACGGCGCAAGCCATCAGTGTAATGAGGATATCGCTCTGATGCGGACCATTCCGGGCATGGTGGTTATGTGTCCTGCGGATGATGTGGAGGCGAAAGCGGCAGTGCGTGCGGCGCTGGAGCATGAGGGTCCTGTGTACATCCGTTTCGGTCGTGCGGCAGTGCCGGTCATCAACGACAGACCGGATTATCATTTTGAAATCGGTAAGGGATCCGTTGTCCGGGAGGGAAGCGATGTGACGATTGTGGCCACCGGTATCTGTGTGGATTCCGCCATGGGCGCAGCGGAGAAGCTGGCGGCGGACGGCATCAGCGCCGAGGTGGTAAGCATCTGTACCATCAAGCCTCTTGACGAAGAGATTATCATCAACAGTGCGAAGAAGACCGGCAAAGTGGTTACGGTGGAGGAGCACAGTGTCATCGGCGGTCTTGGAAGCGCAGTCTGTGACTGTCTGAGCGCGAATTTGCCCACCAGAGTGAAGAAGCTGGGCATGCAGGATGTGTTCGGCGAGTCCGGCTCCGCGGCGGCGCTGGTTCAGAAGTACGGACTGGACGCGGAAGGCGTGTACAAGTCGGTGAAGGAATTCATGTAAGATTATGATAACGGAACTGCCGCATCCAGATTCTCTGATGCGGCAGTATACAATGCTCATGTGATCCCAAATTGCAGAAAAATATAAGTAAATGTGTTGGTTTCCATGGTAACAGTTTTTATTGTATTGCCGAAGATTATGACCAAGTATCTGTTTGATATTGAAGAAGAAAAGAATATGTATAATGTGGTAAAGCAGATACAGGACTATGATCAGGTCATTAGAGAAAATCTAAAGTAAAAAGGCGGGGCTGCGACAGCCCCGTTTTATAATGAATCGAGAATTTTCCGTAAAAATTTGGAATTAAAAAAGCGACAGGAGCGAAGAAAATGAAGATTTTGGTCATAGGAGGAAGTTATTTTTTCGGCAGGGTTTTTGTCATGCTGACAGCGGGAGAGCATGAAGTAACTGTGGTGAACCGCGGAACTTATCCTGTGCCGGACCCTGGAGTGCGGCAGATCAAGGGGGACAGAAGAGAGGAGAGCGTGTGGCGTTCTCTGGAAGGAGATTTTGACGTCATTGTGGACTTCTGTGCCTATGAACCGGGGGATATTGAGCGGGTGCTTGAGAATCTGCCAGGGAAGGTGGGACAGTATATTTTTATCAGTACGGTAGACGTGTATGCCCGGGGAACAGGAGAGAAGAAGGACGAGGATGCGCCTCTGGAGCTCAGAACGTTTCCGGGAGAGGCGGGCGCCTATATAGCCGGAAAGGTGGCTCTGGAACGGGAAGTGAGGGAAGTGTGCGCCCGTAAAGGGGTAAACTGGACGGTGCTGCGGCCGGCCATTCTCTATGGACCTCTCAATTATGCGCCCAGGGAACCGCTGTATATTCAGATGATGGTACAGAATCACGTTTTACCGCGGATTACGGATGCCACAGGTACCTTTCAGGTGGTCTATGTGAAGGATGCCGCCGAAGCGGTACGGAAATGTCTGCTCAATGAAAGGGCATATGGACAGGCTTATAATCTGTGTCAGGATCAGCTTCTGACCTATGAACTTTTCCTGGGAGAACTGAAAAAGGCCGCCGATGTGGACGTGACGGAGGTTCCAATGACGACGGCGGAGGCGGGGAGGCAGAATATTCCGCTTCCGTTCCCGGTGACAGAGGAGGAGTCGGAAGTATATGCCAATGAGAAGGGGAAGCGCGAACTGGGGATTGTCTATATCAGCTTTTCCGAGGGAATGGCCAGGACATATCGGGCTTTTAAAGGAGTATATGCCTGATTCCCTTTACAATATCTTAACGAATCTTAAGGATTTAATAAACAAAAATGATACATTTTTGCTTTATATTGTATTTGCGTTAAGGATACAGAAGGAAATCCTGCGGGGAAATAGAGAGAATAGACAGCAAGTACAATGAGGTGAAAAAATGGTAAGTCGGGATAATCGTGTGCGGAACAGAGAGGTCTGTGAGGGAGAAGAGACCAGACGGAACCCGTATCTGGTAGATTATGAAGAGCAGCGAAACAGCGGGATGTATCGTGTGCGGAGGACAGCGGGTACAAGGGCTAATTCACAGAAACGTCATACGGTTCACGAACAGACAGGAAGACAGATCATTGCCATGAAGACCCGGGAAGAAGTTCCACGGTTTCGCCGGAATGTAGATGGGGGGGCAAAGGATAAAGGCTTTGCGGATTCCGGAAGCTTTCAGGAGAAGAGAGAAAATATTACATATCGGGCGTCGAAATTTATGGAGCCGGAGACTGATTCGGAGAATGCCGGGAGGCATCGGAGGGAAGACGGACAGAGTGCCTCGGAGTATTCCGAAACGTCGCCTCGCCGCAGAAGTGCAGTTCTGGAGTACCAGGAGATGTCTGGCCGCCGCAGGGGTACGACCCCGGACTATCAGGAGATGCCGATACGCCGCAGGGGCATGACCCCGGACTATCAGGAGATGCCGGTACGCCGCAGGGGCACGACCCCGGACTATCAGGAGATGCCGATACGCCGCAGGAGCACGACCTCGGACTATCAGGAGATGCCGGTACGCCGCAGGAGCACGACCCCGGACTATCAGGAGATGCCGGTACGCCGCAGAAGTGCAGTCCCGGACTATCAGGAGATGCCGCCCCGCCGTAACAGTGCCGCAAGGAAGCGCGCAGCCGTATCCAGAAGAAAGAAACGTATCATGATGCGGCGGTTGACTGTCAGTGTATGGCTTCTGTGTATTCTGGTGCTGGCGGTGGTACTTGTCATCCGGAACAACAGAGCGGCTGCCGCGGAAAGCGGCGGTGTCGGTTCCCTGGGGGAGGGCGGAGGCGTGATAGGTGCGCAGCAGAATCCAGGGGGGAACGGAACGACAATTCAGGGACTTCCGGCGGAGGTGTTTGAGGCACATCCCGAATGGACGGAAGATTTCCTGACGCCCAATGAATATTCCAGGCCCGGGGACGCCCTGGAGACTGTGAATAATATCTTCGTTCATTACACGGCAAATCCGGGAACCAGCGCCGCTCAGAACCGCAGCTATTTTGAGCAGCAGAAGGATATGCATGAGGCCAGCGTCAGCGCACATTTTATCATCGGATATGAAGGGGAGATTATTCAGTGTGTGCCTTTGGACGAGATTGCGTATGCGGTGATGACCCGGAATTTTGATTCTATCTCTATTGAGTGCTGTTATAAGGCGCAGGACGGTTCTTTTACTCAGGAGACTTATGATTCGCTGATTTCACTTCTGGCATGGCTGACAGACGCCTATGGTCTGGACAGTGAAGATATCCTGCGGCATTATGACTGCGGCGGTAAGAAATGTCCGCTTTACTATACGAATAATGAAGATGAATGGGAACAATTGAAAAAGGACGTGGACAAGCTCTGATATCTCTGATAAAATAGACTTTGTGATAAAAAGGCAGTAAGGCCGGTACAGGACAGAGGAGAGTCAGGATGAATATATTATCACCGTCTATTTTGGCAGCGGATTTCAGCAGGCTTGGAGAGCAGATAAAGGAAGCAGAACATGCGGGCGCAAGGTATCTGCATATTGATGTGATGGACGGGGTTTTTGTACCGGATATTTCTTTTGGAATGCCGGTGATCCTGTCCATCAGGCATTGTACGGATATTTTTTTTGATGTGCATCTGATGATTCACAAGCCGGAACGATATATCAAGGAATTTGCGGACTGTGGGGCGGATTTGATTAACTTTCATCTGGAAGCTACGGAAGATGTGACGGGAACCATACAGAAGATTCGGTTTCTGGGGAAGAAGGTGGGACTTACGATCAGCCCCGATACGCCGGCGAAGGCGCTGGAACCCTATCTGAAGCTGGTGGATATGGTGTTGGTGATGACAGTAAAGCCGGGATTCGGCGGGCAGAAGCTGATTCCGGAATGTCTGGATAAGGTGCGGGAAGTGCGGGTTATGCTGGAGGAAAAGGGGCTGTCCACAGATATAGAAGTGGACGGCGGCATCCGGCTGGACAATGTGGAGCTTGCGCTGGAGGCGGGAGCCAATGTGATTGTGTCAGGCTCGGCGGTATTCCAGAATAAAATAGCGGATAATGTAAGGCAGTTTATGGAAAAGATGGGGGAAACTGTAGAGGAGGGATAACAGAAAGAGAGGTGACAGCATGCAGTTTCAGGGAATTGGCAGGGAACATAACGCGGAAATGCATCATGTCACGAATTGCATGCATGACCACAGCCATTATCATGCGGATGTGGGAGGTGCGAAGATGGCTTCCGGGAGTATGAATGCCCAGGCACCACAGCCGCAGGAGCAGCAGGGAGAGGGACAGTTCTCGCTGTCATCCTGGCTGGACAGGGTGCTGGGAAATGGGAAAAGGCTGCTTCGGCATATCTGGGGGGCCAATGAAGCGCCCGGAACGGGGCAGCCGGGAGATCTGGCCGGAGCAGCGCAGGTGGTGGCTCAGGTCAGCGAGACCAGTGCCGCGGAAAACGCAGGAGCCAGTGCGGCAGGCCTGAATCTCCAGCAGCCGGACACATTCCGGACCTTGCATCCGGCGCAGATTGCGGCAGCTTCCGCCGCAGTACAGCCGCGGGACGAACAGGGGAATCCTTATTTTGCGGCAGTGCAGGATATGGGAGGACAACAGGAGACTCTGTGGCAGAAGGTGAGAGTAAAGTTCAAGGAGCTCACGGGACACCTGGCCGGGCATCTTCCGGGCAACTTTTCAGGCACCCAGACAAAGGGCTCTTTTCAGGCAAAGCAGGAGCATTCCAAAGAAGATTTGCGCAGGCACAGCAAGTATCGTAAGGATGAGCTGGAAATAGACTGCATTCTCATGGACGACAGTTATCTGCTGGATTCTTATGACAGAAAAGGGGAGTACAGCAAGCTTTCCACGAAGAAGTAGCAGGTATCTTGGACCTCTAAAGCCCGCATAAAATCAGTGTATGCGGCTTTGTAAAAAGTGAGCGGGAAAAAATGGGGAAACTCGAAGGTCGGAAAATAGTTGACAGCTATCGAGGTTTATGCTAAGTTGTTATTTAAGTGAGAAACGCGGTGACGAAGAGAGTATGCTTTATAGAAGCCGTACAGAGAAGGTTTCGGCGGGCCATAAGTCCTGCACTGCTGAGAGGAACCGGGCGGAAGTAAGCGGAAGATGGCTTCCGAGCAGCGCACCGAGTCCGTCCTTTGCGGATAAGGCTGCGACAGGTTCCGCCTGTTATAGCGGACAGGGTTACTGACCCGAGGAGGCCTGCCTGCGCGAGCGGCAGGTGAATAGAAGTGGTAACACGGGCTATGTGCTCGTCTTCTGGTGCATATTATAAGGATGCAGGCGCCGGAGGGCGGGTTTTTTGCATTACAGGAAAGGAGTTTTTGGAATGGAAAACAAGGGAAAGTATTATCTGACAACGGCCATCGCCTATACGTCGGGTAAGCCTCACATCGGAAATAATTATGAGATTGTGTTGGCGGACAGCATTGCGCGTTTTAAGAGGAAGGAGGGCTATGAGGTCTTCTTCCAGACCGGGACGGATGAGCATGGTCAGAAAATCGAGCTGAAGGCCCAGGAAGCAGGAACCACACCGAAGGAATTTGTGGATCGGGTGGCAGGGATCATCCGGGGTATGTGCGATCTGTTAAATATTTCTTATGACAAATTTATACGGACCACCGATGCGGATCACGAGGCTCAGGTGCAGAAGATTTTTAAGAGGATGTATGACCAGGGAGATATCTACAAGGGCGCTTACGAGGGAATGTATTGCACCCCCTGTGAGTCCTTCTGGACGGAGTCTCAGCTGGTGGACGGCAAATGTCCGGACTGCGGCAGGGAGGTGAAGCCTGCCAAGGAAGAGGCGTATTTCTTCCGTATGAGCAAATATGCGGACAGATTGATAAAGCACATCAATGAGCATCCGGAGTTTATTCAGCCTGTGGCCCGCAAAAACGAGATGATGAACAATTTCCTGATTCCCGGACTCCAGGATCTGTGTGTGTCCAGGACTTCCTTCAAATGGGGGGTTCCGGTGGATTTTGACCCGGGTCATGTGGTATATGTATGGCTGGATGCGCTGACCAATTACATTACCGGAATCGGTTACGACGCAGAAGGAAACAGTACGGAACAGTATAAGAAATTCTGGCCTGCGGACCTGCATTTGATTGGAAAGGATATCATCCGCTTTCATACCATATACTGGCCTATTTTCCTCATGGCGCTGGGAGAGCCTCTGCCGAAGCAGGTGTTTGGACATCCCTGGCTGTTGATGAACAGCGGCAAGATGAGCAAATCCAGAGGAAATGTGATTTATGTGGATGATCTGGTGGACTTTTTCGGCGTGGATGCGGTGCGTTATTATATGCTGCATGAGATGCCTTTTGAAAACGATGGAAACGCTACCTGGGAACTGATTGCGGAGAGAACCAATTCCGATCTGGCCAATACGCTGGGGAATCTGGTAAATCGTACCATTTCCATGAGCAATAAGTATTTCGGAGGGGTAGTGGCCGATAAGGGTGTGACCGACGAAGCGTTAGACAGTGATCTGAAGGCTGTGGTGACGGGAACGTACGCGAAGGTTGCGGGGAAAATGGCGGATTTGCGGGTGGCGGATGCCCTGACGGAGATTTTTGGGATTTTCAAACGCTGCAACAAATACATTGATGAAACCGAGCCCTGGGTACTTGCGAAGGATGAGGCCAAAGCCGACCGGCTTTCCACTGTGCTGTACAATCTGGTGGAGGGAATTGTCATCGGTGCTTCCCTGTTGCAGCCGTTTATGCCGGAGACCGCGGAAAAGATTGTGGCACAGTGCAGTACAAAACTGCGGGAGTTTGAGCAGCTGGATAAGTTTGGATTGTATGAAAGCGGCAACAAAGTGACAGAGCATCCGGAAATCCTTTTTGCCAGACTGGATATGAAGGAAGTGGAGAAAAAGGACGCCGAGATGGCGGCAGCCATGGAGGCTGCGGCTGCCAAAGCATCCGCAGAGGAAGAGAAGAAAGAAGCAATTGTGGATGTGGAGGCAAAGCCGGAGATTTCCTATGATGATTTCGGGAAGCTGCAGTTCCAGGTGGGAGAGATCCTCTCCTGTGAAGCCGTGCCAAAGTCCAGGAAACTGCTTTGCAGCCAGGTGAAAATCGGCAGTCAGACAAAGCAGATCGTATCCGGTATCCGGCCTCATTACACTCCGGAAGAAATGGTGGGAAAAAAGGTTGTGGTATTGGTGAATCTGAAGCCGGCGAAACTGGCAGGCGTATTGTCGGAGGGTATGATTCTGTGTGCGGAGGACGCGGAAGGGAAACTGGCGCTGGTAGTTCCTGAGAAGGAAATGCCTGCGGGGGCTGAGGTAATGTGAGAAAGAGCGCCCGGGGCTGTATGGAGGGTATATGAGGAAAGAAGAATTTTATTTTGACTCCAGGGACGGAAAGAGCAAATTACATGCGGTCAGATACCTGCCGGATAACCCGGAATCTGTCCGCGGTGTCCTGCAGATTGTGCATGGCATGGCCGAGTATGCAGAGCGATATGAGGAATTTGCGGCATTTCTCACGGCCCGGGGCTTTGTCGTGACGGGAGAAGATCATCTGGGTCACGGGAAATCGGTGGAAGAGGGCGGAAAATACGGGTATTTTTGTGAGAACGATCCCGCAACGGTTCTGGTGCGGGATGTGCATCGGCTGAAAAAGATGACGGAAGCCCTGTACCCCAATGTGCCATATGTGATTATGGGGCATAGTATGGGTTCCTTTATTACCCGCAATTATCTGTGCCGGTATGGAACGGGAATTTCCGCCGCCATAATCATGGGGACGGGAATGCAGCCGAAGGCCGTGGTGGGAATGGCGAAAGCAGTCACGAAGATGCAGAAGCTGTTTGCCGGTTCCGGCGATGTGAGCCGTTTGATTGACAAGCTTGCTTTTGGGGGCTATAATAAGAAAATCGACAACCCTTCCACAGACTGGGATTGGTTGAGCCGTGACAAAGATCGGGTTAAACGTTATATGGAAGATCCGCTGTGTGGATTTACTTTTACAGTAAATGGATTTACCGCATTGTTCGAATTGATATCCAGGCTTTACCTGCCCGAGAATTTACAGCAGATCCCGAAGAAGCTGCCGGTGTTTATGGTATCGGGAGATGCCGATCCGGTGGGAGATTACGGTAAGGGTGTTCGAATGGCCTTTGACATGCTTGTGGCTGCGGGGCTGGAGAATATCAGCTTAAAGCTGTATGAGGGCGGCAGGCACGAGCTGTTGAACGAGACGAACAGAGATGAAGTGATGCGGGACATTTATCAGTGGCTGGAAAAAACAGTGTCTGTTCAGGCAGGCGGGGAGAAGGCCGCAAAGCAGCAGGGATGATGGATACAAAAACCACAGGGATACCATATGAAATCAGATGGGCCAGGACGGAAGAATGGATTCCGGCAATCCGGATGATCTGGCAGACTTTCCTGAGATATGAAGGAAAGGATTATTCGGAAGAGGGAATCCGGAATTTTTTCAATTTTATCACAGGGGGGGAATTGTATGCTCTTTTTCTAAAAGGAGAATACCCGCTGATGGTGGCGTTGGATATGGGAATGATCATTGGAGCCGGATCTGTCAGGAACGGGAATCATCTGTCTCTTCTGTTTGTGGAGGAGGCCTATCATCACAGGGGTGTGGGAAGTATGATTCTCGGAAAGCTTTGTACGTATCTGGAAAAAGAGAGGGGGCAGCACTATATGACGGTGCAGGCCGCGCCGTATGCGGTCGATTTTTACAGGAAACAGGGATTCCGTGCGATATGTCCGGAAGCGGAGTATCGCGGCATACGGGTGACTCCCATGAGAAAAAATTTTGAGTAACAGAAAGGCGGTTTTGTATGAAATTATTTAATCTGGACAGCCCCCTTATGCAGGCGCTGAATAAGATGGCTGATTTACTGTGGCTGAATCTGCTGTATTCCTATTATAACGGTGGGGCCGGCCCTGACCGCAATGCATTATATGGCGTTAAAGATTGCCAGGGATGAGGAATGCTATATCACACGTGATTATTTCAAATCCTTCAAATTGAATTTCAGGCAGGCAACCATTATCTGGCTGCTAATGCTGTTCTTTATTCTGGTGCTGGTGGGGGACTTCTTCATTTTGAAGAACAGCCAGATGCAGTATGGCAATGTACTCAGCATTATACTGACTGTTGTGGCGGTACTCCTGTTGTTCACCTGTACTTTTGTCTTTCCGGTGCTGGCCAAATTTGACAATACGATTCTGCGGACCATTAAGAACTCTTTTTTCATCGGTGTGCTGCAGTTCCCAAAGACGATATTGATGATGATTCTTTCTCTGGTGCCGGCCGTTCTGTTTATTTTTGTGCCGCGCATTATCCCGATTGTGGTTCTGTTCTGCTTTACCGCGCCCGCGTGGGTTTCGGCAAAGCTGTACAGTAAGTTTTTTCAGAAGCTGGAAGATCAGATCACAGGTGAAAATGCCCCCGAAGAGGCGGAAGAGGAGGCCGGGAAAGAGGATGAACGGATTTTCCGGGATGAGCTGGATGAGACCTTGATCAGTGAATCTGAGAATTCACAATGACCTTGTGTATATTGTCCAAGGAAAAGGATAAAATTTGGGCAAAGTGACAGTTCTAAAAAAAAGATAGGTAGTTTATAAGCATTTTCTACAATCAGCTTCGAAATCTTTGTGGAATAGTAGTATGGCGAAAAATTCGGTAATTCGTTATACTGTTACTGTAGCAATCAAGAAGCGGTGCTTAGCCATCGTTAGAGCTAACGAAAAGAAACCATGTAAACGTGAAAGGAGTTTTTCTATTATGGCAAGTTTATCTTTAAAGAATGTCTGCAAGGTATATCCCAATGGCTTTGAGGCAGTTAAGGATTTCAATCTGGAAATTGCAGACAAAGAGTTCATCATCTTCGTAGGACCCTCCGGATGTGGTAAGTCTACTACACTTCGTATGATTGCCGGTCTGGAAGATATTTCTGCAGGCGAATTGAAGATCGGTGACAGGGTTGTTAATGATGTGGAACCCAAGGATCGTGACATCGCGATGGTATTCCAGAATTATGCTCTGTATCCCCATATGTCCGTGTATGACAATATGGCATTTGGTCTGAAGCTGCGGAAGGTTCCGAAGGATCAGATCGACAAGATGGTTAAGGAAGCAGCTAAGATTCTTGACTTGACTCCACTCCTTGATCGTAAGCCGAAGGCTTTGTCCGGTGGACAGAGACAGCGTGTTGCCATGGGTCGTGCTATCGTGCGTAATCCTAAGGTGTTCCTGATGGATGAGCCTCTCTCCAACCTGGATGCAAAGCTGCGTGTACAGATGCGTATTGAGATTGCGAAGCTGCATCAGAGACTGGGCACCACCATCATCTACGTTACACATGACCAGACAGAGGCTATGACCCTGGGTACCAGAATCGTCGTTATGAAGGACGGCGTTATCCAGCAGGTAGATACTCCTCAGAATCTGTATGACAAGCCTCAGAACCTGTTCGTTGCAGGATTCATGGGATCTCCTCAGATGAACTTCCTGGATGCAAAGGTTAAGGTAGAAGGCAAGACTGCATGCCTGGAGATCGCAGGTCACAGCATTGCACTTCCCGAAGCAAAATCCAAGAAGCTGATTGACGGCGGCTATGACGGCAAGGTTGTTACCTTTGGTATCCGTCCTGAGAACGTAGACGATGATCCTGAGTTCATCAAGACATGCGATCCTAAGAGCGTATTTGAGTCTTCCGTAAGAGTTTACGAGTTGCTCGGTGCAGAAGTTTATCTGTACTTTGATCTGGAAGAGTTCCCGATCACTGCAAGGGTAGCTCCCAACACCACCTCAAGACCTGGCGATTCTATCAAGTTTGCTTTTGAAGTTGATAAGATCCATGTATTTGACAAGGAAACCGAGCAGGTTATCACGAACTAGTTTTCATACATTTAACACAGGGGGTGCTGGAAACGGCATCCCCTTTTAAAGGTAATAAGGAATTGTCAAAAAATTTTTTTGGCAATTCCTAAGATTCTAAAAACGAATAATAATATACCACCTTTGCAGGATGAGTATAGGAAGGACATGGAGAGCGGAGAATGATTTCAAGTCAGACAATTCAGACAAGTATAGACGAACTGAAAGCAATCACGAAGGTGGATTTGTGTGTGTATGATTTATCAGGTGCGTTGGTGGCGTCTACCACTTCGCAGCTGGATATTACAGCCGATCTGATCAGCGGATTT